>CACHMF010000025.1 GCA_902580855.1 uncultured Bacteroidota bacterium
TAGAAGATTTATTATCTATAAATTTAACGCATTGGAAACATGATTGAGTTTTGTCAAAATATTAAATCGAAATTCCAAAAAGCTTTCTTTTTGTTGTTTTACAAGTCTAGCTTTTCTGCTTTTGGCTTGCGTTCTACTTTGTTGTTTCCTTTCAAGGTGAATGGAGCCAAGTATATTCGTATAGGAAAGAAAGTGCATATTAACGAACAAGCTTGGCTGTTGTCTCAGCAAATAGATGAGCAAGACCCCAAAATAGAGATAGGTGATTACACCTATATAGGGCGCAATGCCCACATAGTAAGTGTTAGAGATGTAAAAATTGGAAACAGTGTGTTAATAGCTGATAAAGTTTATATTTCTGATAATTTACATGATTATCAAGACATAAAGGTCCCTATTAAGTCTCAAGCTGTTGTATTTAAAAAATCGGTTTACATAGGCGACCATTCTTGGTTGGGAGAAAATGTGTGTGTAATTGGTGCCTCTGTAGGTAAGCATTCTATTGTTGGTGCAAATTCAGTTGTAACTTCAGACATTCCTGATTATTCGATTGCTGTAGGAACTCCTGCAAAAGTGATTAAACAATATAACCATCAAACGAATAAATGGGAACGTATTTAAATGAGGCTTAAAAAAAAATATTTTAGTATTGACTACCTAATTGGCCTATTCTTGGTGTTGAGTGGAGGGAGCGTTGCTTTTGTGTTTAATAGAAACATTTTAACCGTTCTGCTTTTTACTTTGGTTTTTTTTGGTTTAGCGATACATCATCAAAAAATCAAGAAAGATAGTTTTCGACTTTCTATTATTTCGTTGGTGATATTGATAGGGTTTTTATTAGTTAATTTTTTGTCTGGAGCTCCTGGTCAATCATTTGTAAAGTTTGGCTTTATGTTTTTGAGTTTCCTAATAGCTATAATGTCACTTCTTTATTTTGAAGCTAAAAAAAAGTCGTTTTTAGATGTTCTTAGAGCGATATTAATTCTTGTGATGTATCACTCTTTGTTAAACTTTTTTGCTTATCCATTTATAAAAGGTGATTTGTTGGTTATAACGAATCCTTTTAACGAATACACTTGTTCAACTTTTCATTATTTGTTTTACTACATGCCTAGCAGAAATGAGTTAAGCTCTTTTAGTAGTTTGTTCTGTAGAAATCAAGGACTTTTTTGGGAGCCTGGGGTGTTGCAAATCTTTTTAAACTTATTGTTTTTTATAGATGCCTTTGTGAAGAAAAGTCAAAAAAAGATAACGGTATGGCTGACTATCTTAGCCGTTATTGCAACATATTCTACTACAGGAATTGTTATTCTGGCAATACAGTTAGTTGTTTTTTTCTGGGCTCAAATAAAAAGAAATATTTTAATAGCACCCATTTTAATAGCACTTGCCATTCCGTTTTATCAATTAATACAACAAAATGTAGAGTATAAAATGGTAGGAGAGGGATCTACATCTGCACAAGTTAGAATGTTTGATTTAGTACAACAATTAGTAATAGCTGTCGACAATCCCATAACAGGAGTAGGGTTGGATGATCAGGTGTATAAAACAAACCGTTCGAAATATTCGTTGAACATAGCTCAATTAGATTATGATTCATTGGAAAAAGGGAGTTCTAATTCAGTATTATTTTTAATGGCTGCTGGAGGATTGCCTTTTGCATTTTACATATTATACTCTTTGTTTAGACAAACATTAATAAGAAATCAAAAAGCACTATTTATTTTAGTGTTTTTATTGAGCGTAATGTCCGAGCCCGTGTTGCTGAAGCCTTTCTTCCTTTTGTTTGTGATGGCTGGAAGTTTACAAGTATTAAGAAGATTATCATGGTGAAGAATATTTTAATAACGGGGGGAGCCGGGTTTATTGGATCTAACTTGTCTCTTAAGCTAATAGAAAGAGGATATAATGTAAGGGTTCTAGATAATTTATCGACTCAAATTCATGGTGAGGAACCCTACTTGTCTCCATTGTATTTGTCAATTAAATACAAGGTAGATTTTTTTGAAGGTGATGTTCGAAATTTAGATGATTGGAAGACCGCACTAGAAGGACAGGATGCAGTCATTCATTTAGCGTCAGAAACAGGGACAGGTCAGTCTATGTATGAAGTAGAACGATATGTAAATGTGAATGTGAGAGGAACAGCTATTTTGCTTGATTTATTGGCAAATGGTGAGCATAACATACAAAAAGTAGTTGTATCATCTTCTAGATCTATATATGGAGAAGGAAAGTATTTTTGTAGTACACATCATGAGGTTTATCCATTGGAGAGAACAGAAAACAACCTCTCTTCCGGAGATTTTAATCCAAAGTGTCCTATATGCGAACAAACAGTTGAGTTAAAAGCTACTGATGAACAATCAAAAGTTCATCCGAGCTCAATTTATGGCATTACCAAACAGAATCAAGAACAAATGATTTTAGTAGGGTGTAAAAGTTTGAATATACCTGCTGTGTCTTTTAGGTATCAGAATGTATATGGTCCAGGACAATCTTTATCTAACCCATACACAGGTATTTTGTCTATTTTTTCCACTAGGATTTTAAATAATAACTCAATCAATATTTTTGAAGATGGACTGGAAAGCAGAGATTTTGTTTTTATTGATGATGTAGTAGATGCCACAATAATAGGGCTAGAATCCGAAAATGCTAACAATCAGGTTTATAATGTCGGATCAGGAGTCAACACAAGTGTTTTAAAAGTGGCCAATAAGCTAAAAGAGCTTTATGATTCCGATGTTGAAATAACGATTTCTGGCAACTATAGGTTAGGAGATATTCGTCATAACTATGCAGATTTATCCAAAGCAAAGTCAATAGGCTTTGAGCCAAAAGTTTCTTTTGATGATGGTATAGAAAGATTTTCCGCATGGGTGAAACAACAAGATGTGCAGGAAGATACTTATGAGCAGTCAATTAAAGAAATGAAAGAAAAAGGTTTGTTCAAATGAAAATAGGGCTTGTTACCATAACCTTTAATAGTGCTGATGTTTTACCTGAGTTTTTAGATTCTGTTGCTAAGCAGACATATCAAAATTTCTTTTTATATGTTATAGATAATGCTTCTACTGATAATACGATACAAGAATTTGAATTCAGAAAAAAACAAAATTATCAGCTAATACCTAACAAGAATAATTTAGGTGTTGCAGCGGGAAATAATCAAGGGATAAAAAAGGCGTTATTGGAAGACTGTGATTTTGTTTTACTTATCAATAATGATACGGTTTTTGAGGAAAAACTATTACAGAAATTAGTAGATGCATATCATCAATATGGATCAAGTATTATTACTCCTAAAATGATGTATTATGAATCTAATAATGTTATCTGGTATGCAGGAGGTTTTTTTGATCGAAAAAAAGCGTGGTTAAATTATCATAGGGGACAAAACGAAGTAGATAAAGGACAATTCCAAGAAAATGATATTGTAGAATATGCACCTACTTGTTGCGCACTCATTCATCGTTCTGTCTTTGATGATGTTGGGCTAATGGATGAGAAATACTTTGTGTATTTTGATGATACCGATTTCTTTTATCGGTTTGTTAAAAATGGCAAGCATGAGGCTCGATATTTTAACGATGTGCAATTCTATCACAAAATAGGAAGTTTAACAAAGTCAAGAACAAAAGAAGATCTTTTTAAGTACGGTGATTTTTTTGTTAAACAAATGACTTGCAATCAAATTTATTATCTGAGAAAGCAAAAAACATTATTTGCGTATTTATATATTCTGTATTTTATTTTTAGAGTACAGATTAGGTTTTTGTTAAGTGGAAGATATCATAGAAGTTGGCGAACATTTATACTAATCCAGCAATCTATTATTAAAGGGTTGAGGTTATGAAAACAGAATCCATTTCATATGTATTTATAGTTGGTAATTCTAGAAGTGGTACAACGATGATGAGTAGGATTTTTGGAAATCATCCTGAAATCCATGCGTTTAATGAGCTCCATTTTTTCGGAAATTTAGAATGTAAGAAATTAAATTATGCTGATTTAGCAAAGGAGTTGTTGGATATAGAGCGAAGTAATTTCTTAAAAAAAGTTTCTAAAGACGAGCATTGGGATGAGGTTGAAACAATGTTGACAGACCCAATAAGTCCAGTAGGGGTGTTTCAACAATTTTTAACTTATGAAACAACTAAAAATAATGCTTCTGTTGCGGTGTGTCAAACCCCAACAAATGTTTATCATTTAGATAAAATTTTAGAGTCATTCGATCAATTTAAAGTTATCAATATGGTGAGAGACCCTAGAGATGTTTTGCTTTCTCAAAAAAACAAATGGAAGCGTAAGTTTTTAGGCGCTAATGAGATACCATTTTTCGAACTATTGAGAGCTAAATTTAATTATCATCCATATACTATTTCTAAAATGTGGAATACGGCTGTTAATAGAGGTCGTGTGAAACATCAAAATGTACAAACTATAAGATTTGAAGATCTTTTGCAATTTCCTGAAAAAACGATTCGTGACTTATGTGAATTTATTGGAGTTTCATTTGATTCTAGTATGTTGTACGTTGCAAATATTGGATCTTCTAGCAAGCAAGATCAAGGTGTAGACACTTTAGACTCATCCAAAGTATTTAAATGGAAGAAAGGGGGGTTAAGTAAGGCGGAAATTATAATATCAGAAAAAATTAATCTAGAAATTATAAATCAATTAGGCTATGAAAAGAGTAATAAAACTTTCAGTTTAGGACTTATTTATCAGTTTTTCAAATTCCCTTTTCATATTTTTATGGCATTACTTTTTAACTTAAATAGAATGGGAGATATATTAGAAAGCATAAAACGAAGAATAAGAAGTGAAGGTTAATACATTTATAGTTGGGGCACCAAAATCGGGGACTACTTCTTTGCACTTTTATTTACAGCAGCACCCTGATGTGTGCATGAGTGAAATAAAAGAGCCCAATTATTTTACAGCTAAAGAGGTTGTGAAGTTGTATTATGACGTTTCGCCTGTGAATAGTGAAGATTGGTATCATTCCATATTTACAGAACCAACTAGTAGAGTTGTTGGTGAGGGGAGTGTGTCATATTTGTTTTACCCAGAGGTTGCTCAAAAGATATATAATTATAATCCTGAAGCAAGAATACTCATTATTTTAAGAAACCCTGTTCAACGAGCTTTCTCACATTACCTTATGGATTGTCGATTAGGATTGTGTGATATTTCTCTTGAGGATATATTGGACAACCCTTTAAAGTATCCCCATTTTTATCAGCAGTTTATTGAGTTAGGGATGTATCATCAACAGATAAAACGATATATAGATGTGTTTGGACAAACTCAGGTGAAGGTGATGTTTTATGATGATTTGAAAACAGATGCTAACCTATTTATTGATCAAGTATTCTCCTTCTTGGCTTTAACATCTCAAGACATTAATACGGTTGTAAAAAACAAGTTCAAACAACCTTCGATTACAATTGTTGCTAAGTTATATCAGTTTAAATGGTTACGTTCCTGCTTAAACATTTTTGTTCCAAAAAGATTGTTAATAATGATTAAAAGTGTGTTGTTCAAGGATGGGAAAAAACCTACTTTAGATCCTTCAATAAAAAGAAAACTATCTGAGATCTATAAAAAAGATGTGGCGGAATTATCCAAACTATTATCTAAAGATTTGAGTGCATGGGAATGAGTAAAGTCGCTATTATTGATCCTGTTGGGGCAAAAGCAGGAATGAATTATTATGATATCGGCTTGTTGTTAGGCCTGCATAATCATGATGTAGAAGCTTATCTTTTTTCCAACACAGATGATGTTCCTTCAGAGATAAAAAATTACAATTTCTTCGATTTATTTGTTGAAAGCAAATGGAGAAAAGGGATAGGGCAACTAACAGCTCATTTGCGCTCCTTTTGGATATGTAAAAGAGAAAATATTGATTGGGTAGTAGTACATGTTTTTTCTGCACAGTTTACATTTTTTATGTTTTGTCTAATTGCGCGTTTCTTTGGGTTAAAGCTTCTCGTTATTGGTCATGATGTAGATAGTTTAGCAAAAGACGATAATAAACTGTTAAAAAAATGGCTTTATAAGCACGTGGCGAATCATATTGTTATTCACAATCAATATTCGCTACATAAAATCAAACAAATTGTTGGTGACAAAAATCATTACAGTGTTATTCAGCAAGGAGGATATCCAGAATTAGTTGATGAAAAAGTAACAGCAGAACAAGCCAAGGTTCAATTAGGGTTTAATAATTCTACTATCTATCTTTTGTTTTTTGGTCAGATAAAAACGGCTAAAAGATTAGATGTGCTCATTAAATCAATGAAGCATGTAAAGGGGGATGTAAAGCTTGTGGTAGCGGGAAGGCCTTGGAAAGATGATTTTTCAAAATATGACAAGCTTATTTCGGAGTTAGAATTAGAGGATAGAGTAGAGAAATACATACGATTTGTAACTGACGAAGAACGAGAGTTGTTCATGAAGGCTTGTGATGTGATGGTATTGCCTTATGAAGAGGTGTATCAGAGCGCAGCATTGTTAATGGCAATGAGTTATGGATTAGCAATTATCGCGTCTGATGTTGATTCATTTAAAGAGGTGATTCGACAAGGAAAAAATGGCCTAATGTTTAAGTCTTTAGATGAAGAAGATTTGTCAGATAAAATTAATACTTTGATAAATGATTCTGAAATGTTGTCCAAATTACAAGAAGGAGCTTTGAAATCAATCGCTTCCGAATTTTCATGGAGCAATATCGGACTACAATACAAAAAAAACACTTAATTTGTAGCAAACAAATACTATGAAGAAGGCATTTGTAACGGGGATTACAGGACAAGATGGCGCATATTTAGCTCAATTCTTATTAGAAAAAGGATATGAGGTTTATGGCGCTTATAGAAGAACAAGTTCTTTGAATCTATGGAGAATACAGTTTCTAAATATTGAAAATCACCCAAATCTACATTTAATAGAGTTTAATATACTAGATGCAGCTAACTGTATTAGAGTGATTTCTCAAATTCAGCCTAACGAGGTGTATAATTTGGCGGCACAAAGTTTTGTGGGTGTTTCTTTTGAACAACCACTTTTAACTAGCCAAACAACCGGTGTTGGAGCAGTTAATTTATTAGAGTCAATTCGTATTGTTAATCCAAAGATTAAATATTATCAAGCCTCAACTTCCGAAATGTTTGGTAAAGTGCAAGAGATTCCACAAACGGAATCGACGCGTTTTTACCCAAGATCTCCATATGGTGTAGCCAAACTTTTTGCACACTGGATGACTGTTAACTACAGAGAGTCTTACGGAATATTTGCATCAAGTGGAATTCTATTTAATCATGAATCTCCATTAAGAGGGATTGAATTCGTGACGCGAAAAATCACAGATGCTGCAGCTAAGTATCATCTAGGAATGCAGGATGTATTAGAGTTAGGCAACCTAAATGCAAGCAGAGACTGGGGTTATGCTAAAGAATACATTGAAGGAATGTATTTAATGTTGCAGCATGATAAATCAGATACATTTGTGTTGGCAACCAATAAAACTTACACTGTAAGGTACTTTGCAGAAATGGCATTTAAAGCAATTGGAGTAGATATTGAGTGGCAGGGAAAGGATGAAAACGAGAGGGGGATAAATAAAGCAAATGGTACAGAAATCGTGAGGGTTAATCCTAAGTTTTTCCGACCGTGTGAGGTGGACTTGTTGATTGGAGATCCAGTAAAAGCAAAAAATGAATTAGGCTGGGAGCCAAAAACAGATATTGAAGAGCTGTGTAAAATCATGGTGGATTCAGATATAATTAGGAACAAGAACAATGCAAGTTTCTAAAAAGGCACTAATATTTGGAGTTGATAGTTTTACTGGAAGCTATTTAAAACAATCTTTTGAAAAGCAAGGAATAAAAGTTGTTGGTACAACATTCAATCACAAAAATTCTTCTTCATATTGCAATATCACTAATTTTCTAGAGTGTGATCAATTTGTTCAGTCTATCATGCCAGATTATGTAGTGAATTTATCAGGTATTTCTTTTGTACCTCACATCGATTACAGGCAGATTTATGATGTAAATTTCAACGGAGCTGTCAACATTTTGAAAGCATGCGAAGAGCATATCCCACGTTGTAAGTTGTTATTGGTGAGTAGTGGTCAAATCTATGCTTCTAGAAATGATGCTATTAACGAATCGCATCATTTAAAACTTTCCAATCATTATGCCATAAGCAAACATTCTATGGAGCGCGTGGCGATTTTATCAAGTCTTGATGTGAAAATAGCTCGCTCTTTTAATTATACTGGAGTAGGTCAGGATAGTAAGTTTTTGATTCCGAAAATAGTCAGTCATTATAAGGATGCCCAAAGAAGTATTACTTTGGGTGATATTGATATTTATAGAGATTTTTCTGATGTTAGAGATGTGACAGATGCATACCTTTCGATTTTATTTTCTGACTCAAATGAACAGATATTTAATGTATGTTCTAATACCATACATTCGATAGCAGACATTCTTTCGTTTTTAAATCAGGAATGTGGCTATGAGATGAATGTTAATCAGTCTGCAGAGTTTATGCGATCAAACATTGTTCGTTCTGTAAAAGGTGATAATAGTAGATTGAAGGCATTGGGATGGAAGAAAAACCATTCTTTTTTTAATACACTAAAATGGATGTTAGATGCTTGATATTATCTTATCTATATCAACAGCGTTTTTAATTACATTTTTGACAATTCCAATTGTTATTAGTGTAGTTAAAAAAAATGAAAAATTATTAGACAAGCCAAATAGTGATAGGGCATCTCATAAAATTAGTGTTCCAACTTTTGGAGGGATAGCTATTTTTTGCGGAATTCTCTTTTCTATTATTTTTTGGATAAACTTAGCAAAATATACAGCTCTGCAGCCACTTTTATCGGCATTACTTATTGTGTTTTTTATAGGGGTGGTAGATGATTTGATTTCATTGTCACCATTTAAAAAGTTAGTAGGTCAACTCTTGGCAATTACAGTTGTTGTTTATTTTAGTGATTTGCGAATTACCTCTATGTATGGAATATTAACTATTCATGAACTTCCTTACTGGGTTAGCTTATTGTTAACCGCTTTTACCATGGTAGTTATCACCAATGCGTATAATTTAATAGATGGGCTGGATGGCCTAGCAGCTAGTGTTGGAATTGTTATGACTTTCTCTTTTGGGCTTTTATTTCTAATTAGTAATGAGTTAGAGTATGTGGTTCTGTCTTGGTCTTTAACAGGGGCTCTTTTAGCTTTTCTTCGATTTAATTTTCATCCTGCAAAAATATTTATGGGAGATACAGGTTCGCTAGTTATCGGTTTTTTGTTGTCAGTTTTTGCAGTTAGTATAGTGGAGTCTAATATAAAATATGAATTATTCGATTTTGAAGCAAAAGGATCTGCTTTAGCGATAGCTATTCTAATCGTTCCTTTGTTTGATGCCTTGAGAGTGTTTGTTATAAGAGTCTCGAAAGGAGGTAGTCCCCTTTCTCCAGACAGAAATCACATCCATCATAATTTATCTGATTTAGGATTTGGACATAAAAGAATATCACTTTATATCTGTTTGGCAAACTTATTTTTTATAGGTTTAGTGTTGGTGTTAAGAGACTTAGGAGTTAATTACATCCTACTAATTATCTTACTTTTAGCAATAGTTTTGTCGATGATTCCAATTTGGCTTAAGAAAAGAAGAGGATGAAAAAATTATTTCTAATTCTGTTTTTACCATTTAATCTAATTGCGCAAGATTACTATTCTTTTAATCATGCTTTTTACGATTCTTTTAGTAAAGAATTACATTCTTATGAAAATACTTCGCATACAGCGTTTAAGCCATTTTTATCATTAAAAAATAATGCTAAGCTTACTATGATTAACACAAGGGTAGGGGTGTTAAATCGCTTTTTAAATGACAACTTTATCAATATTAAAACTGAGGACTTTAAGTTAAGTATAAACCCTCTTTTTGAATTGCAGCTTGGTGCAGATGAAATAGGTAGAACATATACAAATACACGAGCGTTTGAAGTGAAAGGGCAGATAGGTGACAATGTGTCTTTATATTCTTCTTTTTATGAAAATCAGGCAATTGTGCCCATGTATCTTGAAGATTATATTTGGTCTCAAGATGAAAATGGAGAGATAGATTTTGTATTGCCTGGACAGGGTGTTTCACGTGTTTCTTCTTGGGATAGAACTACAAGAGATTTAGATTATGCCATGGCTAATGGTCACGTTTCTTTCAAAGCAAGTAATCATTTTAATTTTCAATTTGGACATGGTAAACATTTCATTGGAGACGGTTACCGATCTATGTTATTATCTGATAACACTTTTAATTATCCGTATTTAAAGATAACTACAGATGTTTGGAAAGTAAGCTATGTTAATTTGTACTCTTCTTATCAAGATTTGCGAGATGAGTTCGAAATGGCTGGTATTTACAGAAAGAAATTTTCAACTATTCATTATTTAAGTTACAATGTAAATAAGCGTTTAAATATTGGTTTGTTTGAAGCTATTGTTTGGGCACAAGACACTTTGGGAAGAGGTTTTGATGTTAACTATTTAAATCCGATTATTTTTTATAGACCAATAGAATTTTCCTTAGGTTCTCGTGGTGGAAATGCATTGATGGGCGTAACAGCAAAATATAAGCTAACAGATAAATCTCATGCCTATGGGCAGTTTATTATTGATGAGTTTAAAATTTCAGAAATACGCGCAGGAAAAGGCTGGTGGGCTAATAAATATGCTAGTCAAATAGGTTTTAAAGTGTTTGATGTTTTAGGTATTGATAATCTATTTTTTCAAACTGAATTTAATGCTTCAAGACCATATATGTATTCCCATCATAAACCTTTACAATCGTATACTCATTACGGACAACCTTTGGCACATCCGCTAGGCTCAAGTTTCTACGAAAATATCTCGATTGCTCGCTATCGATATAAAAGATATTATACAGAACTAAAAACACTTTGGGCTAAAAAAGGAGCTGCTATTCAAGATTCAACTACAAACTTTGGTTTCAATCCACTACAATCGTACAGTGACAATCGCATAGAATATGGGAATGTTATAGCCCAAGGAAATACCACTTATTTAAAAATGATAGATTTTAAAGTGGGGATATTGTTAAATCCTCATACAAATATGAAAATAGAATTCGGTGTGTTGAATAGAAAAACAACTTCTACTTACGAGTTTGATACAAATACTAATCATGTATATATTGCCTTTAAGACTGACCTCAGAAACTTGTATTATGATTTCTAAAAAAGTCTTATGTAAAATATTGTCTTTTAGTTTTTTGTCATTTTTAAAAGTGGTAAAATTGCATTCTGATTATTTGAGAGTACAGTAATTTCGTAATTCATTGGTAATAAGTAGTTTGAATGCCTTCATTTGCTGACGTTGTTAAATTAACTAAAGTTAGACTCACATCAAGTGTTGTTTTTTCTGCCATTGCAGGTTATTTCATAGCAGCAAATCAGTTAAACACTTTACTACTTATTTACTTAGTATTAGGTGGTTTTTTTGTAGTAGCAGCTTCTAATGGATTTAATCAGCTCATAGAGAAAGATTATGATAAGTTGATGCAAAGAACTGCTGACAGGCCACTCCCAACTAAAAGAATGAGTTCTTCTGAGGTCTTTTGGATTTCCTTTTTAATGGCACTATTAGGAATTTTCTTATTGTATAAGATTAACTTTTTAACTGGCTTTTTTGGTACTCTTTCTATTTTTCTTTATGTATTGATTTATACGCCTCTTAAACGTGTTTCACCAATTTCAGTTTTTGTTGGAGCCTTTCCGGGAGCTATCCCTTTTATGTTGGGTTGGGTTGCAGCAACAAACGATTTTGATATTGAACCTGGCATCTTATTTGCTATCCAGTTTATATGGCAGTTTCCACACTTTTGGGCAATTGCTTGGGTTTGTAATGATGATTACGAAAAAGCAGGATTTATAATGCTTCCAGGGAAAAAAGACAAAAGTACCGCTTGGAAAAATGTGGTGTATACATTTTTTTTAATTCCACTCTCTGTTTTGCCAGTTTTTGGTATAACCGGTAATTTACAATTATCTTTAATATCAGCAATTTTTGTGTTGATAGCAGGTATTTGGTTTTTTAGTATAGCGCTTAATTTATACAAGAAACTAACAGATGAGTCAGCTAAAAAGTTAATGTTTGCATCTTTTATTTATTTACCTTCAATACAATTAATATTCGTTTTGGATAAAGTAATGCGTGGATTATTTGTAATTTAAGTTTAAAACAAATTTTTAAATATTTATCTGTGTTTTTATTGTAATTAATTAACGCATATCAATTATTTTTGCAAAAAATATAATCGTGCAAAAGCAATATTTAATATTATTCATTTTAGTATTTGTTGTTCTTTCTTTTTACCTAATTAGAAAATATCTTTCTAAAATTTCGCAAGTAAATCCTGAAAAAAACTCAAATTCTGTAAAAATATCGAAAGAGATAATTGAACGTGATCTTAGTTATCACAAATCAAAATCTGCAAAACCAATGTTATGGATATCGATGATAAGCATGGCAATGTTGTTTGCTGGATTTACTAGTGCTATAATTGTAAGCAAGGCAGACAATGAAAATTGGATTTATTTTGATTTTCCTATTTGGTTTTACATAAGTACTATTGTTATTTTATTTTCAAGTATTTCTATGCATTTAGCAAAAAAATTCATTGAAAAGGATAGTAATAAATTAGCCTTTCAATTCTTGCTAATTACAATTATACTTGGTTTATTATTTGCTTTATCTCAGTTTTTTGTTTGGAATGATTTAGTTGATTCTAATGTATTTTTTACAGGAAGCAATAGTACTGCAGCTAGTTCATTTTTTTATTTAATAGTTGCAGTTCATCTTTTCCATTTAATAGGTGGAATTGTAGCTCTCATAGTTACTGCAATTAAAACTGCTTCAAAAAAGTATTCGTCAAAAGATATGTTAGGAATTGAGTTATGTGCAACTTTTTGGCATTTTCTAGATATTTTATGGGTTTATTTGTTCCTGTTTTTCCTATATATTATTTAATTTTGCAATGATTTTCTAAATCTAGATATAATGTCAGAAAATTTATCAAAAGATAGCATTTGGAATGGAGGTAAAAGGCCTTTTGTTTCATCTTACGGAAAACTAATGATGTGGTTTTTCTTAATTTCAGATGCATTAACTTTCTCTGGATTTTTAGCAGCATATGGTTTCATGCGTTTTCGAAATGCAGAAATATGGCCTGTTCCAGAGGATGTTTTCACACATTTTCCTTTTTTACAAGGTGAACATCCATTATTGTTTGTAGCCTTAATGACTTTTATCTTAATCATGAGTTCTGTCACCATGGTTTTAGCTGTGAACGCTGGTAATAAGAATAATAAAAAAGGTGTTGTTTTATGGATGGCGCTTACTATTGTTGGCGGTATCACATTCTTAGGTTCTCAGGCATGGGAGTGGGGACACTTTATTCATGGAGACAAAGGTGCTATTAAACTTTCTAGTCATGAGGTTGTTCATGTGGTAGATGCTGATCATAAACTGTATTCATTATACGATTTAATGAATGTTGATAAATATGATGGAACAGATCACCAATTTTTAATTGAAGAAGTTGAAACTGCTTTTAATGCCCGTCCAGATTTACATATCAAGCGTGCCGACAGGACAATTGTTCCTCATCAAGAGTCTGAAGAATTTTTTGAAAATTCTCAAGTTGTTTTAGGGGCCAACCTAACACACAATGAGTACGGACATCAGTTATTCGCTGATTTCTTTTATTTTATCACAGGTTTTCATGGCTTCCACGTTTTTAGTGGTGTAGTACTGCTCATAATAATTTTCGTAAATGTATTAAAAGGAACATATGAGCGAAGAGGACATTACGAAATGGTAGAGAAAGTAGGTTTATATTGGCACTTTGTAGATTTGGTTTGGGTATTTGTATTTACCTTTTTCTACTTAGTTTAATCAATTTAAAAAACAAATAAAATGGCAGAACAAAGCGGAACATGGTGGATTTGGAGAGTATTCTGGATTCTATTATTTGTAACAGCGTTTGAAGTCCTCTTAGGCATTCTAAAGGTAAATGAATCATTGCCAGAGTCATTCGTGCATGGCACATTTTTAGGTTTAGCTTGGCTAACACATGTATTTATTATTCTTACAATTATCAAGGCGGCCTATATTGTAATGGAATTTATGCACTTAGGACATGAAGTTAAAGGATTGAAATTAACCATCTTGTTGCCATGCGTAATTTTAATTCCGTATTTATTATTCATCCTTCTCACTGAAGGAGTAATGATGGTATAAAAATGAAAAGTCAATATATAAAGAGGGTAGTTTTAGCATTGATACTAATTCTGCCCTCTGCTATTTATATTATTTTAACAACTGGCAAACATAATTTTATTCACTTGCCATTTGTAGGTCCTCAAACAGACTCTACTTTTCATGTTATTCCAGACTTTGCATTTCCAAATCAGTTTGGAGATACTATAACTTCTAAAGATTATCGTGGGAATATTTATGTTGCCAACTTTGTATTTACGACTTGTCCAACTATTTGTCCTGTCATGACTTATCAAATGCGTAGGGTACAACAGAAATTTGAAGAATATCCTAATTTCATGATTCTTTCACATTCAGTTAATCCAGTTTACGATACACCAGAGGTGTTATTAGATTATGCTAAAAAAATGCAAGCAGATTTACGAAATTGGAATTTTGTTACAGGATCTAAGGAGTCAATTTATGAAATAGCACCCTTTTATTTTGTTAACGCTATGGAAGATGAAGAAGCTGCAGGAGGTTTTTTACATTCAGAGTTTTTTGTTTTAGTAGATAAAGAAGGAAGAATTCGTTCAAGAGAAGATGATAATGGTAACATCATAGGTGTGTACGATGGAACAGATGTATATGAAGTGGGTTTATTAATTGACGATATTAAAGTCTTAATGGCAGAATATAACTTAGCTAAAAAAGATAAATAATGAAGAAGCAAGATCAGTTTTATATTCCAATCATCATTATATTGTCCATTATTATTCCATTAGCAGTAGCTGCTTTAATGTTTATGCCAGAAGATTGGCACTTTGATTATGGTGGTGCTGATTTACGCTCATTACCATTTTTTCATGCTGTAATAAATGGCTCGACTGCCGTGTTATTATTTACCGGTTTTGTTTTAATTAAAAACAAAAAAATCAATTGGCATCGTATTTGTATGATATCTGCTTTTCTACTCTCTGCGGTATTTTTAGTGTCCTATGTGGTTTCAAAATTACCAGGAAATCCTGCAATTTATGGTGATTTTGATTTGAATGGAGTATTAGAACCAAAAGAAGAAATAGAGATTGGGAAAATGCGTGTTTTATATCTTTTTGTATTATTAACACACATCGCTTTATCAGTTCCTGTATTACCTCTTGCAATGTTAGCAATCTATAGAGGAATGACAGGAGAGTTTCAAAAACATACTAAAATTGCGAAATGGACGTTTCCTATTTGGATGTATGTTGCAATTACAGGAGTAATTGTGTATTTATTTATGATTCCTTTTTATCCTTAAATATGAAGAATTATCTACTCATTTTTGTTTTATTATTACTCTTTGTTATTGATACGCAAGCGCAATGCGCTATGTGTAAATCGGTTGTAGAAAGTAATATGGAAAACGGAGATACTATTGGTAGTGGCCTTAACAATGGTATTTTATACCTAATGGCTATGCCTTATATTTCTTTAGCTTTGATAGCTTTCTTCTGGGCAAGACACAATAAAAAGCAAAAAAATAGTTCTTTCTGAGAATCATTATCTTTGACAATCATTTATTCTAGCAATGAAGTTTAAATTGTTGTTAACGTTACTCTTTTTCCCATTCTTTATGATTGCACAGCAATCATGGAGTTTGAAGGATTGCCTGAAACATGCAGCTGAAAATAATCTAACGATAAAGCAAGCAGCTTTAAATACATCATTATCGAAAAATGCTTTAACACAATCCAAATTAGCTGTTTTACCTTCCTTTAATACTAATGCTTCTCACTCATTCAATTTTGGAAGAAGTGTTGACCCCTACACAAATACCTTTACGTTAGACAAGGTTAGGAATAATAACTTCGGAGCTTCTACTAGTGTTACTTTATTTGCAGGGTTTCAAAATATTAATAATATCAGAATGAGTAATTATGATTATTTGGCAAGTAAGTATGATGCAGAAAAAATAGCGAACGATATTTCCATTAATATCATCACAGCATTTTTACAACTGATGTATAATAAGGAGTTGGTTGAAGTTAATGAAGATAAATTAGCCTTATCTAGGCTTCAAGTAAACAGAGTTAGCGAAATGGTTGATGTTGGACGTCTACCAAAAGGTAATTTATTAGATACAGAGTCTCAAATGGCACAGGAAGAATTACAACTTATCAATGTTCAAAACCAATTAGATATTGCTTTTTTAAATATGAAGCAATTACTAGATTTAGATGCATCTTACTCTTTTGATATTACTGTGCCAGAATTAAGTATCCCTGAAAGTTATGCCGTAAGAAATTCTGAAGAATTATATAAAACAGCTTCGGGTAATTTGCCAGATGTTAAAAGTGCGATTGCTAAGGTACAAAGTGCAGAACGATCATTGGCAATAGCGCAAGGAGGAAGAAGTCCTCGTTTAAGTTTGTTTGGAAGTATAGGAACAGGATATTCAGATGCTCGCCAAAAAATAACTGGAGTAGACTCATTAAGTTTAGTGCCCACTTATTCTAATTATCCGTTTGAAGAACAGTTAGAAGACAATGTTTCGCAATCATTTAGTTTTAGTTTAAGCATTCCAATTTTTAACGCTTGGCAAGTTAATAGTTCTATCAGTAGAGCAAAAATTGGTGTGTTACAATCACAATACAATTTACAGCAAGCCGAAAATCAATTACGTAAGCAAATTGAACAAGCAAACGCGGATGCTTTGGCAGCGCATAAAAAGTATTTAGCAAGTCAGAAATCGGTGCAAGCCCTTTCAGAATCATTTAGATATATTGAAGAAAAATACAACGTAGAGTTAGTTAGTACTTATGAATATAATGATGCTAAAAACAGATTGTTTCGAGCTGAGGCAGATTTGTTGCAATCCAAGTACGACTATATTTTCAAAATCAAGATTTTGGATTTTTATACAGGTGACGAATTAACATTTTAAACGATGACAGTCTTTATCATACTAACATTAATTGCTATGACCTTGTTCTATTTAGGTCGTAAAAAAAGTAACAACCTTCTGAAATATTTTGGGATTGGGTTATTTGCTCTTAGTCTCATTTTGCTTATTGGTAAACAGTTGGGTTTAATTCAAAATGATGAAGGAATTTTAGTAACAACAGATTTTGCAAGTCACCTTGACATTGTAGAGACGGTATCTGCAAGCGGTAAAATTCAACCCGAAGTTGAAGTGAAAATTTCTCCTGATGTTTCAGGTGAAATAGTTGAGCTTCC
>CACHMF010000026.1 GCA_902580855.1 uncultured Bacteroidota bacterium
TTGTCAAAACGCACGATTGGTCTCAATACCAAAACCAATATGTAGCGATTGGTTGTACGGCTGATGCTATCATCCCTATTTGGGCATATATGCTTGTTTGTAATGCGCTTGTTCCATTTGCCACCAAGGTAGTTCAAGGAGATTTATCACAACTAGAAAGCATCTTGTTTGAAGAAGCTATTGCTAAGCTAAATGTGCATGAATTTGAAGACGAGCGCATCATTATAAAAGGATGTAGCAACAAGCCTGTTCCCGAACATGCTTACATCTGCTTAACCCAAAAACTTAGTGGGGTTGCCAAAAGCATTATGTTTGGCGAAGCCTGTTCTACCGTTCCAATTTACAAGAAGAAATGAACCCACACATTCAAAACATAAAAGACTCCATTGCTCCTTACAGAAAGCTACTGCTTCAGCATCCCGTTTATCAACAATTGCGCCATATCGATGACTTAAAAGTATTGATGGAGCAACATGTTTTTGCGGTTTGGGATTTCATGGCTTTACTCAAAGCCCTTCAGTTTGGGTTAACAAGCACTAATGCTCCTTGGATGCCTATCGGAAGTCCAAAAACAAGGCGTCTTATCAATGAAATTGTGCTGGAAGAAGAAAGCGATATGAATATGCAAGGAGAACCGGCAAGTCACTACGAAATGTACTTAGATGCCATGGAACAGTGCGGTGCCGATACTGCTCAAGTGAAACGACTTATTGCTCGTTTATTAGCCGGCTATTCTCATAAGGAGCTTATTTCTTTTAATGTGGAACAACTAGAAGACTATACTTTGGAATTTGTAAAATCTACTTTCGAGATTATTCACAAAGGAGCTCTTCATGAAATTGCTGCTGCTTTTACTTTTGGCCGAGAGGATTTGATCCCAGACATGTTCAGAGCTATTATAGCTGATTTAGATAAAAACTTCCCCGGGAAGCTTGATTCCTTTCACTATTACTTAGACCGCCATGTGCACTTAGATGAGGAAACACATACACCGATGGCTATGCAAATGATGGAAGAATTATGTGGTGATGATGAAATAAAGTGGGAAGAAGCAAAACAAGTAGCTATCAACTCTTTAAAGGCCAGAATTGCGCTTTGGGATGGCATTGAACAAGGTATTAAAAATCGTCAATTAGCTGCGGCCGTTCGGTGATTTTTTCTTTCTTTGCAGAGAATAGATTTCAATCAAAAATTACACATTATGTTTAAGAAAATTAGTGCTGTTACTTTAGTAATGGTTTTAGGGTTTTTCACAGTAAAAGCTGATGAAGGAATGTGGCTTCCACTGTTACTTTCAGATAATGAAGCTGAAATGCAAGAGCTAGGGCTGCAACTAACTGCTGAGGATATTTACAGCATCAATAAATCCTCTTTAAAAGATGCTGTGGTTTCTTTAGGTGGTTTTTGTACTGCAGAAATCATTTCTGATCAAGGTTTACTTTTAACAAATCACCACTGCGCTTTCGGGCAAATCCAATCACATAGTACTGTTAGCAACGATTACTTAACAGATGGTTTTTGGGCCATGGACAAAAGCGAAGAACTACCTAACGAAGGGCTTTCTGTTTCTTTCTTGGTAAGGATGGAAGACATGACAGCAAGAATAAATGCTGCTTTAGATACGGTAAGTGAAGAAGAGAGAAAAGGTGTTATCCGCAAGCTTTCTGCAGAAATAGTTGCCGAAGCAACAGCAGACACACACTACAACGCGCGCGTAAAATCTTTCTTTGGAGGAAATGACTTTTACTTGATGGTTTACGAAACATTTACCGATGTTCGTTTGGTTGGCGCTCCTCCTTCGTCTATTGGAAAATATGGTGGCGACACAGACAACTGGATGTGGCCAAGACATACAGGAGACTTCGCTCTTTTGCGTGTTTACACAGGTCCTGACGGAACACCAGCAGAGTACAGCGAAGAAAACATTCCATTAAAACCTAAGCATCATTTCCCAGTTTCTTTGGATGGTGTGCAAGAGGGTGATTACGCCATGATTATGGGATTCCCTGGGTCTACTGATAGATATTTGACTTCTTACGGAATCCAACAAGCGTTAGACCAAAAGAATCCAACAATTGTAAACATTCGCGACAAGAAACTATCGATTATGCGTGAGCACATGGATGCAAAAGAAAAAGTACGTATTCAATACGCTTCAAAATACGCTTCTACTGCAAACTACTGGAAGTACTTCATCGGTCAATCAAAAGGGTTGAAAAGAATGAAGGTGTACGACAAAAAGAAAGCGCTAGAAGACGAGTTTACTGCTTGGGTAAATGCCGATGAGGCGCGTACTGAAAAATATGGTGATGCCTTGACTATGATTGCTGATGCTTATTATGACAATCAAAAAATCAATGTTAATCGCATCTTTTTAAATGAAGCTATTTTCCAAGGACCAGAAGTTTTTTACTTCTTATACCAAGTAGAAGACATCATTAAAAATCTTCCTGAAGATGCAAAAGAAAGAAGATTGGCTATTAACGATTTAAAAGATATGGCTCGATCTCACTTCAAAAATTACAACAAAGATTTAGATCAAGATTTATTCTCAGGAATGCTTTCTTTATACGAGCAGAATGTTTCTAAAAGTCAACAAGCAGATGCTTTTGAAAAAGTAAGGATGCATTGGTATACTAAGGGTGATTGGGAGAAATTTGCAGCTTATGTTTACAAAACATCACCTTTTGTAGATCGCTCTAAATTCTGGGCTTTCTTAGAAAACCCTAGTATGTTGAGGATTGAAAAAGACTATGCTTATCGCATGTTCAAATCTATTTTCGACCACTACATGGCTGAGATTGGTCCAAGCCGTTGGGACATCAGAGATAGAATGGGTGAAGGAGAGCGGTTATTTATTGCTGGATTAAGAGAAATGCAAACCGACAGAAAGTTTTATCCAAACGCAAATTCAACTATGCGTTTAACTTATGGGACAGTTGGTGATTATGTTCCTGGAGACGCAATGCATTATGACTTCGTAACAACAATGGACGGATTGATGGCGAAAGAAGATGCATCAAATGATGAATTTATTATTCCAGCTCGACTTAAGGAGCTTTACGAAGTAGGCGATTATGGTCGTTATGCAGATGAAAATGGCGACTTAATTATAAACTTCATAAGTTCCAACGATATTACTGGTGGTAACTCAGGAAGCCCTGTACTAAATGCCTATGGTGATTTAATTGGAACGGCTTTTGATGGCAACTGGGAAGCGATGAGTGGCGATATTGCTTTTGAAAATGAAGTGCAAAGAACTATTTCTGTAGACATCCGTTACACATTATTCGTAATTGACAAATTTGCAGGCGCAGGGCATCTTGTAGATGAAATGACAATCGCCCCGAAGCGCCCAAATAAAATGACAGAAGAGGAAAAAGCAGCAGCAGAATTAGCCGCGGCTATAGAAGATCCTTTAACGATTGTAACTGAGCTGGGAACAATCAACTATCTTGGAGAAGAAATCCCTGTGCTAGACATGCATTCTTTCGGTTCTGCTTTCGATACTGCAGTAGCACAATTTGGAAGTAGTGCTGACACGAAATTTTACTGGAGAGGAACTGTTTATACTACTGAAAAGCGATAAACAGAAACCAACATAAAATCAAAAAGCCCGCAAATAGCGGGCTTTTTTTATCTTTGAGAAAAACAAAATACTATGTGGAGAAATATACTAGGCGTAATTGTTGGTCTTGCGTTTGGAAACGCAGGCATCATGCTATTGCACAAGGCTGCCGGCTATGTTTATCCGTTCCCCGAAGGGATGAATCAAAACAATATGGATCATATTGCCAGTTATTTAGAAACCGCTCCTTTAGGCGCTTTCTTCATGGTTATAGTAGCACACTTAGGAGGTGCATTTATAGGTGGTCTCGGTACAAGTATTTTCTCTAAAAACATCAATACAGCCTATATTGTAGGGGGGCTTTTCACCATCTTCGGCATCATCAATTTAACAATGCTACCGCACCCTTGGTGGATGTGGATGGAAGTAGTGTTTTATGTGCCCGCAGCCTATTTAGGGTTTAAAATCATCAAAAGAAAGTGATTGGTAAATGGTGGGCTAAACGCCAAACAAAAAAAAGGTTACAGCAAGAGAAAAACATCATTCTTTCTGCTAGCAATATTGATATAAGCTCCATCAACACCTTAATATGTTTGGCTGGTCCATATAGAAACCTCACTACACTCACGGCTTCTGTAGCTGCCTTACATCCAAATTGTCAAGTATTAAATCACGCCCATGAGCGTATATTACCTCATCACGAGGTTGATTTCTTTAGCGACTATACTTCAGACAAGTGGAACCGATTTTTACAATATGGTTTACGCATTTCTTTGGGAGGGGAGCGCGGAAGAACCGGAGGAAGTATAATGCATTCTCACGCGTTTGACCATGGAAATGTAAAAGACTTATATCAAAAAAGGTATGCAGAAAACCCGATCAAAGATCATGTTAAATCCATTCTTTGGAAAGAAGGGTTATACCTAGCTAATCATCTGAGAAAACATAATGTTGACCCATTATCTTTGATTAAACAGCAAAAGAAATTGAAATTTGTGCTGCCTATCAGAAATGTATTAGACTGTGCTGTTTCCAATAAAAAAACTACTCTTGCATTTATCTTTGATGATATTAATGAGGATTCCTCGTTAAAAGAAATTATTACAGCTATTTTGGAAGAGCATCTTGCATTCTTTAAACGACAACAAAAAATGCCTGCACATTTCTTTCACTTTTTTGAACATAGTTTTGACAAAGAAACTTTAATTGCTTACTGTCATTTTGCCAACATCCCTTTTGATGAACAGTGGGCTCTCGATGTATTGTCTATTTTTAACATAAAATCAAAATACACTCATTGTCAAGAGACCATTCAATTCTATAAAGAAGAAGTAGAAAATAAATTTGATGATTACCCAGAAATTAAAACTAAACTATTGGCTTTTTGCAGCTAGCTAGTACGCCCTCTCATTTTTGCCTTCCATATAATTAATAAAGGCTTTATTAACCACTTTGTTTCCTCCCGGTGTAGGATAGTTTCCAGTAAAATACCAGTCTCCTTGATGGTTTGGACAAGAAGAGTGTAAGTTTTCAATCGATTGATAAATGATGTCAACCTCAGCTTGCATATCTTTAGGGGTAAGCAATTTTGCAATCTTTTTTGCAATCTGATCGGCGGTAAATGGCTTGTAAACTTCTTTTACATAATTTACAACTTCCTCTTTCGGTAAGGATTCTTGCGCCTTACATTTGGCATACACCTCATCTAATAGACTTTCTTGTTTGTTTTCTTTTAGTAATGAAACAGCCGCCTGAAAAGCAATGAAATCACCCAGCTTAGCCATATCAATTCCATAACAATCTGGGTATCGTATTTGTGGCGCAGAAGATACTACGATGATTTTTTTAGGTCCTAAACGATCTAAAATTCTTAAGATGCTTTGTCGCAAAGTAGTTCCTCTAACTATGCTGTCATCAATCATCACTAAGTTATCTGTAGGTTTAACCGAACCATAAGTGATATCATAAACATGAGTTACTAAATCATCTCTACTATCATCTTGAGTAATGAAAGTTCGAAGCTTCGCATCCTTAATAGCAATCTTTTCAGCGCGTGTTCGCATCGAAATAATATCTTGAACCTGTTCTGGTGTTGCATTCCCTACTAAGGCTGCTATTTTTTTAGCTTTCACATTGTCCAAATAGTCCTCTACACCTTTTACCATTCCGTAAAACGAAACTTCTGCTGTGTTGGGTATAAAAGAGAATACCGTATTCTTTACATCATGATTAATGCTTTCTAAAATAGAAGGGCACATGCGTTTTCCTAAAGCAATACGCTCTTTATAAATATCTTGATCATTTCCTCTTGAAAAATAAATGCGCTCAAAAGAACAGGCTTTTCTTTCTAGTTGTGGTGTAAATGGTAACATCGCTGTGTTCCCGTCTTTTTTAATAATAAAAGCGTGTCCTCTTTCAATTTCCTGAATAGATTCTGCTGGAACGTTAAAAGCAGTTTGTATAACTGGTCTTTCTGAAGCTACAACTACCACCTCATCATTTTGATAATAATAAGCAGGTCGGATGGCTGCTGGATCTCTCAAAGCAAAAGCATCTCCATGCCCTAGCATGCCACACATTACATAACCACCATCCCAACGCTTAGCTGAATTAATCAATACATCCTGAACATTCAACTCTTCAGCAATCTTCTCAGAGATCTTTTGCTTAGAAACTTTGCCTTTATAGTCGTAATAGATTCGGTCGTTTTCCTCATCTAAAAAGTGCCCGATTTTTTCTAAAATAGTAACCGTATCTGCTTTTTCTTTCGGATGCTGACCAAGCTCTACCAAATGGTTGAACAGTTCATCAACATTAGTCATGTTGAAGTTTCCTGCCAACACCAAACTTCTGGTACGCCAATTGCTCTGGCGTAAGAAGGGGTGACACTGTTCAATGCTGTTTCCTCCATAAGTTCCATAGCGTAAATGACCTAACATCAACTCTCCTGTAAAAGCTACATGTTCTTGCAACCAAGCTGCATCTTTTAATTTTTCAGGATTGTTTTCTTGTAAATCAACAAAGCGTTGATTGATGTAAGAGAAAAGGTCTTGGATCGGTTTTGCCGCATTAGATCTGTGGCGGCTGATATACCTTTTTCCTGGAGAAACATCCATTTTAATACTCGCCAATCCTGCGCCATCTTGCCCTCTGTTGTGTTGTTTCTCCATCAAGAGATACATCTTGTTTAAGCCGTACAAGGGTGTGCCATACTTTTTAACATAAAAATCGAGGGGCTTTCTCAAACGAAGCATTGCTACTCCGCATTCGTGCTTGATGGCATCACTCATGAACCTTTGAATAAAATGAGTTGCAAAATTAGTGTTTTAAATTAGATAACTTCAGACTTTTCATTCCTAACCAATTTAAAACGTTTTTGTGCCAGATTTTTTTTCCTTCAGCCTGTGTTATCATGCCTGTTTCTATAGCATAATCTAATGCCCTTCCTGGATATGAAGTGCCCACTCCATCAATTTCACCTAATGGAAAGGGGTCGTCTAGACCCATAACTATTTGACTAAGGCCAACTCGTTTCTTCAAAAGATCCAATGTATGGCTATCATGAACTAGAGTATCAAAATATAAATTTTTATGGCCTAATGTCTTTCTAGGATTTTCAAGTTCTTCAAAAATGTCAGGACGACCATCAAATCCTTGAATTCTTCTTCCATAATTAGCAATCCCAAGCATGCCACCGTGAGCAAAATTTGTTCTCATATTAGAATATTTATTTGGCAGATCTCTTAGTGTAAAGAGATGTAAAGTGTCAGCACATTGCGCCATCATCCAAACCAGATGAAACCTCCAGTATTGATTTTTTAACGCTACCATTTTTTCTCCATCATATGGATGAATTTGTACCGCTAATTTATGTTTATCAGCTAACTCATAAATCGGATCTACATCAGGTTCAGCGGTTGAAAGCCATTCGTTCTTATTATTTAAAAAATGTGTTGGCAAGCATAAAACTTTTAAACCTAATTCATTTACACAACGATCAATCTCATTAAGCGCGTGGTTCATGTACAGTGGTTGAACTACAAACCCACAGGTGAACCTGTCAGGGTAATCATTTTGAATCGATGCGTTAAAATCATTTTGAAACGTAATTGCATCTTTACAATCTTGTTCTTTCCAGCCATTACAATACAGTTGTGATAAGCAAAGCATCACTGCATGGTCAATGTTGTATTTATTCATCCATTCTACCTTCTCATTTACAAATCCACCTGAAAAATTTATTGGTCTAGACCAATTTCCTTGCCTCATGAATCTTTTATCTTTGTCAATCCAAAACAGTTTTTTTTTCCTCATAAAATCAGGAATCTGATGAGGCTCTGGAAGTATATGGCCGTGGGCGTTTATTCTCATGTATTAAACACTTAATTAACTTGTATATTTTTTTTCAGCCTGCATAACCTCTCCAGTTATCGGACATGTTCTCAGATTTTCATCAGAGTAAAACTTCTTGAATACAGGCAAAAAGTCCTTCTCTATATTTGTTAAATGAAAGTATTCTTCATAAAGTAA
Source organism: uncultured Bacteroidota bacterium (assembly GCA_902580855.1). Classification (GTDB taxonomy): domain Bacteria; phylum Bacteroidota; class Bacteroidia; order Flavobacteriales; family UBA7312; genus UBA7312. The sequence goes on from CACHMF010000026.1 coordinate 8,099, forward strand.
ATGATTAGCTGATTCTGAAAACCATAACAAACCATCTTTATGATGTTTTTCTCTTTTTCTTTCAATGACTAATCCTACTGAACCATCAGTTCTAATGGGTGAATGTGGAATTTTTGCAGGAAGTAAAAACATCTCCCCTTCATTGATTTTATACTCTACTAACTTTCCGTTTTGCTGAGTTTTTAAACTAATATTTCCTTTAATCTGAAAAAAAAGCTCTTCTGTTTCATTATAATGATAATCCTTTCTAGCATTAGGACCTCCAACAATCATTACAATATAATCTCCTGATTCAACATATAGGTTTTTATTTCCTACTGGAGGTTTTAATAAATCTTGGTTTTCATCAATCCATTGATGAAGATTAAAAGGTTTTTTTATGCTCATGTTTAGTGGTTTAGGCAAAGCAGCAAGTTACACAAATTTGGCTATTTTTGAAGCTATGAATTTAGACCTTTCGAACAGAAATGCCTTGGTGTGTGGAAGTACCCAAGGAATAGGAAAAGCGACTGCGGTAACGCTTGCTAAAATGGGCGCAAATGTGACGCTTATGGCTCGTAACGAAGAAAAACTGCAAGCTGTTTTGTCAGAACTTGACACTTCGCAAGGGCAATCTCACAACTATGCTTGTGCTGATTTTTCCAATGTAGAGAATGTAAAATCCGCTGCACAATCAATTACAGCAAATAAAAACATCCACATCCTAATTAACAATACGGGGGGGCCTGCCGGTGGTTCTATCACTGATGCTTCTACCGATGCTTTTGAATCTGCCTTTCAAATGCATGTTGTGTGTAACCAAATTTTAGCACAAGCAGTAACGCCTGGGATGAAAACCGATGGGTTCGGAAGAGTGGTGAATATTATTTCTACTTCAGTAAAAATTCCAATTGCAGGATTGGGTGTGTCCAATACTATTAGAGGAGCTGTGGCATCATGGGCTAAAACCATGTCCAACGAATTAGGTCAGTTCGGCATTACTGTTAATAATGTATTGCCCGGATTTACAGACACCAATAGGCTGAAAAGTTTAATCACCAAAAAAGCAGAAAATCAAGGGGTTTCGGAAGAACAAATAGCCAATGGAATGAAGGCTCAAATACCTGCTGCTCGCTTTGCACACGCAGAAGAAGTAGCTAATGCAGCAGCCTTTTTATGTTCTCCTGCAGCGGCCTATATCAACGGAATCAATGTGCCTGTAGATGGCGGAAGAACAGGGGCTTTGTAATGAAGAAAATTTACAACTATATAAACGGAGAACTTCTTGCTCCAAACAGCGGAAATTACTTAGATAATGTAAGCCCTGTGAACGGACAAGTTTACTCCTATGTTCCTGACAGTGATGCTCAGGATGTAGAAGTAGCTATTCAAGCAGCAAAAGAGGCTTTCCCTTCTTGGAGCGGTTTAAGTAAACAAGACCGATACGAACATTTAATGCGCCTTTCCGAAGGGATTAAAAACCGTTTTGAAGAGTTGGTGGCTGCCGAAAGCTATGACAACGGAAAGCCGGAATGGCTAGCTCGATTGGTAGATATTCCACGAGCTTCTACTAACATAGAATTCTTTGCTACTGCTTCTTTACATTACGCTTCCGAATTACATGATATGGATGGAAACGCACTTAACTACACCTTGCGCAAGCCAGTTGGAGTAGTAGGCTGTATCTCTCCTTGGAACTTACCTATCTATCTGTTAACTTGGAAAATTGCACCTGCCTTGGCTGCAGGTAATACGGTGGTGGCTAAGCCATCCGAAGTAACGCCAATGACGGCACACATATTAGGAGAAATATGTCAGGAAGTAGGTTTCCCGAAAGGCGTATTGAATATTGTTCACGGATTAGGACACAAAGTAGGTGATGCAATTACACGCCACCCTGACACACCTATCATATCTTTCACCGGAGGTACAGTAACGGGCGCTAAGATTGCTGAAGTGGCTGCACCAATGTTCAAGAAATTATCTTTGGAACTGGGTGGTAAAAATCCAAACATCGTTTTTGCTGATGCTGACTTTGACCTTGCTCTTGAGATGGCCGTGAAAGCCTCTTTTTCCAATCAAGGACAAATTTGTCTATGTGGCTCACGCTTATTTGTAGAAAGACCTATTTATACCAAATTTAAAGCTGCCTTTGTAGAAAAAACAAAAGCATTAAAAGTGGGTAACCCTAAAGAAGCAGACAGCAACTTGGGCGCTGTGGTTTCGGAGTCGCATATGAACAACGTTTTAAACCGAATTGAACAAGCTAAGCAAGAGGGCGGTACTGTTTTATGTGGTGGAGAAAGAGTGATTCTTGAAGGGGATTTAGAAACAGGTTTTTATGTTGCTCCAACAATTATTGAGGGCTTGGATTATATGTGTCAAACTAATCAAGAAGAAATTTTTGGGCCAGTAGTTACCATCACTCCTTTCGACTCTGAGCAAGAGGTTTTGGAAATGGCTAACAGTACTAAGTATGGCTTAGCTGGAAGTGTGTTTACCCAAGATATTAGCAAAGGACATAGAGTAGCAGGCGCGATTGACTCTGGAGTAGTATGGATCAATACTTGGTTGCTACGGGATTTACGCATCCCTTTTGGAGGAATGAAAAATTCAGGTGTTGGAAGAGAGGGCGGCTTTAAATCTCTTCAGTTCTTTACGGAAGAGAAGAATGTTTGCTTGAAACTTTAATTACTCTACAACTAATTCATCTACAAAAAGCCAAGTAGTCCCTCCAGCGCCTAAGTGCCAATCAGGGCAAATGCCATAATTTTGCGCTTTTACCCGAATATATCGGATGTTTTGACCGCCTATGTTTGTTTTGTAATCTTGTGTAAAAGAACCGTATTCGTTGTCTGGAAAAGTGTTTGTAACGCTTTCTGCTAAGATGAAATTATCTCCATCTTCCGAAATCCAAAACTCTACCACTGGAGGGTAAAAAATCCATGATTTCACATCCTGCAAACAGCCTAAAGACAATGAGTTTACTGTTTGTGTTTTCCCTAAATCAATCGTTGCTTGTAAGTCTTCTCTATATCCCTGCCAACGACCTGTTCGGTAACTATCTGTTCCTCTTAAATAATCAATTAATGTTTTATCTCCTGCAGCTGCATATTGATTAGCATACTCGCTGTCCAGTACAATGCTTCTTCCCCCATCAATCTGATAATATTCAGAAGTAACTGTTTGGCTTGATTTTCCTTCTTTTATTAAAACTGCTTTCAACACCGCATCTTTCTCAATGCGAATAGGCTTGTTGTAAACAAGTGAGCTACTTGTAGGGATACTTCCATCCTCAGTATAGTGAATATTGCCTGATTTTACTGATGCGATTTCAACAATCAAACTATCTGTAAATGTTTGGCTTTGAGAAACAAAATAAGGAACCGGTACAAGTTCGTTTTGAGTAATAGAAGAAGGCGGTTTACTTTTCGTTCCCCACGCACCAATGTTGTAACCCATTTCAAAAATAAGCTCTCCGCCTTTGATAATATCGGCATGCTGAAGAAATGTTTTGTTATAAGGCCTTCCATTTAACTTAACTGATTGAATATATTTGTTGAAAGGAGTTAATTTATTGGCTTTAATCACAAATTTCTTCCCGTTTTCTAAGTTAATTATTGCCTCATCAAACAAAGGTGTTCCGATTGTGTAATAATCCAATCCTGGTGTTACAGAATAAAACCCCATTGCGCTTAAAACATACCAAGAAGACATTTGCCCACAGTCTTCATTTCCTGAAAGCCCATTAGGTAAGGTAGTGTATTGTTCTTCTAATATTTGTCGCACCCGGGCTTGTGTTTTCCAAGGCTTTCCTACATAATTGTATAAATAAGCCATGTGGTGACTCGGTTCGTTTCCATGTGCATATTGACCGATTAAACCCGTTATATCGGGTTGTTTTCTTCCGCTTGTTTCGCTAGATGCTTCAAATAAATCATCTAAGTATTTTTCATACGCTAACTCTCCTCCCATCAACTCAATATGTCCCTCAATATCTTGAGGAACAAATAAAGAGTACTGCCATGAGTTCGCTTCTGTGTAATTGTAGTTCACTTCCTCTGGTCTAAATGGTCCGTGCCAGTTGTTATTCATTTTGGCTCGCATAAACCCAGTATTAGGATCATAAAGGTTTTGGTAAAACTGCCCCCTCTCGTAAAAACGATTTGCTAGAGGATGATTTAATGAATCGGCCATAATAGCAATACACCAATCGTCATAGGCATACTCCAATGTTTTAGAAACAGATTCCGGCTCATCACTAGCAGCTATAAATCCATTTTTTCTGTAATCGGACAAACCTAACTCCGATTGATTAGCCGAGTGCAGCATTGCTTCTAATGCTTTATCGACATCATAATCGCGAATATTCTTAGCGTATGCATCTGCTATCACTGGAATAGCATGGTAGCCAATCATGCAACCTGTGTAGTTAGCAGCTAGCTCCCAAATAGGTAAAATACCTCCTTGGTCATACATTCTTAAAAGGGTGCGTACAAATTGATTAGTACGCTTTTGTTCGATCAAAGTAAATAATGGGTGGGTTGCTCGAAAAGTATCCCATAAAGAGAAGATGGTATAATACCTGTCAGTTGTGTCCTGATGCACTTTTAAATCTATACCTCTGTACCTACCATCTACATCAATATATAAGTTCGGATTAAGCATGCTGTGATACATAGCGGTATAGAAAATAGTTTTCTTGTCTTCTGACCTGCTTTCTACCACAATTTTATTTAATGCTTTTCTCCAAGCGTTTTGAGTATTTGTTTTGATTTGTTCAAAATCCCAATGGGGGATTTCAGTATCTACATTTTGTTGAGCCCCCAACACATCAACAGCTGAAATACCTACCTTAACTTGCAAAGGATCTTGCAGCTTTCCAAATGAGAGCCCTGCCACCAAACTATCCTCTGTAAAAGTGATGTTTTTTATTGGTGAGGAAAGTCGCATGAAAAAGTACAAGCGCTGATCTGTGGCCCAAGCATTAGAATAGCGATGTCCTTGTATTGTTAAGCTATCTACAATTTTTATTTGGGCGGTTAATACTTGATCCCTATGCCTTACATCTAGTACAACTTGGGCGTCCTCTCCTTGTGGGAAAGTATATTGATGAAAACCTGATCTTTCACTCACTGTTAATTGCACATCTACTCCGTAGTCCTCTAAAAATACTTGATAAAAACCTGCTTCTGCCTTTTCTTTATTGTGTGAAAAAATGGAGCGATAGCCTTCCGAACCATCAGCGCCATTATTTAGATACAAATCACCTGTTGTTGGCATCAATAATATATCGGCATAGTCTGAAACACCTGTTCCACTCAAATGAGTATGGGAAAAACCATATAAAATACTGTCCGAATAGTGATAGCCACCACAGCCATCCCAACCTTCTAATCTTGAGTCGGGACTTAGCTGCATCATCCCAAATGGATGGGCTGCGCCAGGAAAGGTGTGACCATGTCCTCCTGTTCCAATAAAAGGATTTATATAATCTATTGGCTCTTTTGAAGATTGTTGACATGAGACCAAGCTCGCTAAAAAAATGATTGTTAAGTATCTCATAATTGTGTTTTCCAAATCAATGCGCTAGCACCCAATATAGCTGCGTCCGACTCTGGTAACGCAGAAGTTAAAAGCGGTATTTTATCTTGGAAATTGTGTAATAAGTTTTCTTCCATATATTTTTTAGTGGGAACAAAAAGTAGTTCTTTCGATTTGGCCAGTCCGCCAAATAAAATAATGGCCTCTGGTCGAGTAATTGCTACAGAATTAGCCAATGCTAATCCTAATTTTTTCGCTGTAAAATCAAACACTTCTAAGGCCCATTTCTCTCCTAAAACAGCTATTTCAGCTACTTCTTTTGAGCTGAATTTTTCTCCTCTCATTTCAAAAGCTGTTTGTTCCATTCCTGTCGCAGAAGCGTAAGTTTCTAAGCAGCCTTTTCTACCACAACCACAATAACGACCATTTGGTTCAATAATAGTATGCCCAAGTTCACCTGCAAATCCATCATGTCCGTAAATCAACTCTCCATTGGCAACAAACCCACTTCCCAATCCAGTGCCTAAAGTAACCATAATAAAATCTTTCATTCCTTTAGCTACACCATACACATGTTCACCTATAGCAGCTGCATTTGCATCATTGGCTACTATTGTTGGTAAGTGCATTTCATCTTCAAAATATTGTTGGAGCGGGACGATATCTCCCCAGTTAAGGTTTGGTGCATGTTCAATGCATCCAGTGTAAAAATTCGCGCTTGGAGCACCCACTCCTAAACCTAAGGGCTCTCCAGGAAGATTACATTTTAATTGATTACACACCTCTGAAACCAACGCTTCGACATTAGTAAACGCTGTAGTTGAAATGCTACTACTCCATAGAATCTCTCCCGACTCACCTACCCATGCAAAAAGAGTATTAGTGCCTCCTATATCTATACCTGCTACTACTTTTTTCATAAAAACGAAACTATTGAATTAAGAGCTTATCGACAAATCTCTAAGAAAGCGACCACATTCCGCCAATAACAAACATATTACAATAATATGTTGCATTATTATTTTCGAATATAAGATGGTGAATCAATTAATTTGTTGGAACCACCTTGATGCAAAGCATAATTGAACCAAGGATGCACTGCATAAGCACCATGTTCTCCTTGTTTATTGATAGCTAAATAGCCTATTTGCATATCCTTATAATTTTGATTTTTCACAATACGAGCAATTCCTTCTTCACAAGCTTCTTGTGGGCTAGCTCCTTGACGCATCAGCTCAACAATTAAAAAAGAACCAAGGGTTTTCATTACAGCTTCGCCAACACCCGTAGCACAACAACCGCCCACCTCATTATCTACAAACATGCCAGCACCAATAATAGGTGAATCTCCTACACGACCGTGCATTTTATATGATAATCCAGAAGTAGTACAGGCTCCCGAAATATCTCCGTTTTGGTCCAAAGATAATAGTCCAATAGTATCGTGGTTTTCTACATTAATAATGGGTTTGTATTGAGATTCTATCAACCACTCTTCCCAACGCTTACGCGCTTTGTCTGTCAGTAAATCTTCTTTTGGAAAACCGTTGTCTAAAGCAAATTTCAATGCTCCTGCTCCAGAAAGCATTACATGAGGCGTGTCGTCCATCACTTTTCTTGCTACCGATATGGGATGTTTAATGTGCTGCAAAAAACTTACCGAACCGCAATTCCCTGTATGATCCATAATGCAAGCGTCTAGTGTTACATGTCCGTCTCTATCGGGTAATCCACCATAACCTACCGACATCGTTTCGGGGTCTGCCTCCGAAACACGCACGCCCGCCTCTACAGAATCGATCGATCTTCCACCTTTTAAAAGCACTTCCATAGCTGCTTCATTAGCTTGTAGTCCATGCTTCCAAGTAGAAATAACCATAGGAAAACCACTGGATGACTCTGGGTTTTTTTTACTTTCAGACAAGGCAGTTTTTGGAAAAATAGCTGCTCCAAAAGCGGCTAAAACTCCTCCTTTTAAAAACTTTCTTCTATTTAACATGATTTCTCTTTTATCTGTTATTTAACATTAATGTTTTCGATATTAAAATACTCTTACAATATGAAATCCAAAATAAATATCTCCTTCTGACCAATTACCCTCCGCATTACTGATAAAACCAGGCTCATTAGCTGATTGCGCGTTGGAAAACATCAACTGAAAAATGTGACCTCCAGTATCAATATCAATGCCTATTGATAAGGGATTTACATAACTTGACTCTTCACTTCTGTTAAAATTATAAATATAGTCTGCATTAATAGACAGCCTTTTAGTGAACTTGTATCTGCCGCCAAGTCCAAGCGCTAATTGATCAAACTTTTGAATCTCTTCAACTGGCAGGTTAAAGCGAACGTGTGTGGGCGCAATTTCTAATGATAATTTACTGTTTATTCTTTTAGCTACTAATAACTGATTAGCAAAACTTAACCGTTGTTGAAAATCTGTTTCATCAGGTAGTGATGAATTGATATTTGCTGTAGAATAAATGGCTAATCTTAGAGGTAAACTTTGTAACAATCTAGCTTTAACAGAGCCTGCAAAAGTTTGCCTCAACGACTCTCTGCTTAATCCTAGTTGAATCCTGTTAGAAAGCCCATAAATCATTTCCAGTTTTGTGTTGGCTTTGTCTAGGCCATAAAATGTATCAAATCCTCCTTGAATACTGCCAAATCGATGAGAAACATACATATACCAATCTCCTCGATCAGCTATTTTTGTAGATTGTAGATTTACAATTTTCATCGCTTTAAAAGCAGGAGGATTTGATTCCGGCTTGTCTAGAGCTAATTCATTTAACAATGTCTGTGATTGGCCTAATGTAGCAATGGTTAAAAACCAAACAAGTGTTATACTCTTTTTCATGTCAATTTTTCTTTCTATTTTATTAAAAAGTGTTTTTTTTTCATTCCATTTTATCTGCTCCTACTTAACTGATTCTTCTTTGTTTGTAAAAGTGTGAAAAGTTTCAGATACTTATTTCGTAAGGGTTGTTTATCATTGTTCTAGACTTGCGCACAAATTTCTAGGCACTCTGACAGTCATATAAAAATAAGTATGAAAAAGCCCCGCAAAAAGCGAGGCTTTATTTCATTCTGAAATAGTTTAATAATCTCCTTCCCCACTACCTTGCATCAAATCATCATTTGAAATGTTGGTTTTGTTTTTAATGGCTTTGAATTTCATCTCTCCAAATGTGTATTTGAAACTAATACCAACGGAACGAAATAATGTTTCATTATTAGAGTATTTGTAAAAACCGTCTCCGTTTATTTCTGTTTCAAATGATTTATATTGCTTAAATGGTTGAATGACTCTAAGGCCTATTGATCCTTTTTTATTTTTAAACTCTTTTTTTGCACCAATACTAA
>CACHMF010000027.1 GCA_902580855.1 uncultured Bacteroidota bacterium
TAAATTTTGCTATTATAAATGTGTTAGGAGAAACCGTAAAGAAAAATACTTACAACCTAGTTGCAGGAAATCACCAATTTGATTTCGACGTAACAAATATTAATTCTGGTATTTACTTTATTCAGTTAGACATTAACGGTCAAACAACAACTCAAAAAATTACGGTAGCTAAGTAATTTTTGAAACAATAATTTATAAGGTCAGTAGTTTATTCTACTGACCTTTTTTTTCAAACATTTGTTATTATGAGAAATTTTTTATTCATGACGATGCTTTTTGCAACGGTACAAATCACTTTTGCACAAAGAACCTTGCCGAAAATTGATTTAAAAACAATGGAAAATACTGCCACCAGCACAGCTGCTTTTGATAATGATGGGAAACCAATTGTTATTAGCTTTTGGGCCACTTGGTGCAAGCCATGTGTAAAAGAATTAAACACAATTGCCGAAGAGTACGAAGATTGGGTAGATGAAACCGGTGTGAAAATCATTGCTGTCTCTATCGATGATAGCCGTAACATGTCAAAGGTAAAACCTAAAGTGAACGCAGAAATGTGGGAATATGAAATATATTGTGATCCAAATAGAGACTTTGCTCGTGCAATGGGCGTAAGCTCAGTTCCTCACACATTCTTGTTAAATTCCAATAAAGAAATAGTTTGGCAACACAAAGGCTATGTAGATGGAGATGAAATTGAACTTTACGAGAAAATTGAAGAATTAGCTCACTAAAATATTTACGAGCAATGCTAAACCGATTATCCTATTTATTAGTTATTATTCCATTTATCTCTTTGGGTCAGGAACAAGACTGGGGTGAGGTTCATGGAGACTTCAACCTCAATGCACAAACATATACAGAAGATCCAAGCATCAATGCTGCTAAAGTTGATGAATTCTTTTTAATGAATGGTTATTCCAATATTCGATTCAATAAAGGAAATTTTACGGCTGGGCTTCGCTACGAAAGTTATTTAAATGCATTGCAAGACTTTGACAGCAGACACAATGGAAACGGAATCCCTTATCGTTTTGCACAATACAACATTGAAGGTTTAGATGTTACCGTTGGTAATTTTTACGAACAGTTTGGTAATGGACTTATTTTCAGATCGTATGAAGAAAAAGACTTAGGTATTGATAATGCCATGGATGGTGTGCGCTTAAAATACAGCCCTGTTCAAGGACTTTCTTTGAAAGGATTTGTTGGAAAACAGAGGTTCTTTTTTGAGCATGGTCCTGGAATTATTCGCGGAATTGATGCAGAGTTAAATATGAATGATCTTTTATTTAAAAAACTGGAGCGCTAGCATTATTAATGGAATTAGTTTTATAAGTAGGTTTCAAGAAGACTTGAACCCTATTTACAACCTCCCAGAAAATGTAGCTGCTTTTGCTTTTAGAACCACCATCAACAAAGGGAAGTTTAGTTTCAACTCAGAGTTAGCACATAAAATCAATGACCCAAAAGGAGGAATCTCATACAATAATTACGCTTCCGGCAGCGCTGCCATGGCAAATTTAACTTATTCGGAAAGAGGGTTAGGAATTATTATAGAGGCTCATAGAGTTGATAATTTTGATTTCCGTTCTGACAGAAGTGCAAACGGTAAAGAGCTAACCCTTTCTTTCATCCCAACCATTACAAAGCAACATACTTACACCCTTGCAGCCTTCTATCCTTTTGCTACACAACCAATGGGTGAGTTTGGACTCCAAGGAGAAGTTAATTATACTTTCAAAAAGAAATCTACTATCGGTGGAAAGTATGGCACACAAATCTACCTTAATTACGCCAGAGTTAATTCTTTAAATGGCGGTCATTCAGTATTAACTACTGAGCCTTCAGAAACACATACTCCAATGCTACTTAGCATTAAAGGAGAAGAATTGTATTTCAGTGATTTCAACTTTGGATTCAAAAAGAAAATAAACAGGAAAGTTAAGGTTATCGGAAATTATGTAGACTTGATTTATAATAAGGATGTTATTCAAGGAAAAAATTATGGCAAAAATATACATGCTAGAATTGCTATTTTAGACATCAACTACAAGATTAAACCAAAACACACTGTAAGAACAGAACTTCAGTATTTATCAACTGATAAAAATAATGAATACGATATCGATCAAGGAGATTGGGCTATGGCAATGATAGAGTACACCGTGTCACCTCATTGGTTTCTTGCTATTGCCGACCAATACAATTTTGGGTATACCGATCATGATGGAATTCAACATGACCCACTACACTATTTCAATGTAAATTGTGGATACACCAAAGGCGCTAACCGTTTTGCAGTTGGCTATGGTAAGAAAAGAGAAGGTGTTTTTTGTGTAGGAGGCATTTGTAAAAATGTCCCTTCTTCTAATGGATTTACTTTAAGCATAACCACAAGTTTTTAAGCATGGAAAGAGTAGTTTTATTTTTATCAGTCTTAATCGCATTTTCCGCTTGCGACAAAATAGATTCGGACAACTTTATCGATGGAGAAATTATTGTGCAACCTGAAGATATAGATAGAAAAATATTGATTGAAGATTTCACTGGACACAAGTGTCAAAACTGTCCAGAAGCAGCAGCGGAAATTCACAATATCCAAAATACATTTCCTAATCAAGTAGTTGCTATCGCTATTCATGCAGGCTATTTTTCAGAACCTAATCCTCCTCAGGCTCCTTATTTAACAACAGATTTTAGAACAGATAACGGGAATGAAATTCATGACTTTTTTGGACCACAATCATATCCAAACGGAATGGTAAATAGATCTGGATACCCGTCTGATGTTCTTAGCAACTATACAGATTGGGCTAATATGGTCGGAAGTTTAACTGGATCTACTGCTAAAGTTGGAATAAATATTTCATACATTATCAATGGACAAGAAATGACTATTGATGTTTCTACCAACGCAAAAGTATCTTTTACGACAAGTCATAATGTAGTGGTATGTATAACAGAAGACCACATTATTGATTGGCAAACAATAGCTGGACAGGGAGATGTGTCTGATTATGAGCATAATCACGTTTTAAGAGATGTAGTTGGATCTACATGGGGACAAGAGATAGATAAGATTTCTGTTGGTGATGAAACAACAAACACCTTTACTTGCATCATTGATCCTGCGTGGAACTTGAAAAATTGCAATATTATTGCCTATGTTTATGATACTTCAAATTATGAGGTAATACAAGTTGAAGAAATTCATATCAAATAGATGAAAAAATTTATTGCCATATTATCCTTCCTTTACCTACATTCAGTCGATGCACAAAACACAGAGATACAAGAAGTAGAGCAATTAGTAAAAAGCTATCTCTCCCCTTTACCAAATGCTTTAGGGGCAGGACTCAATAATGGTTGGTGGACTACCGCCAAACCACATAAAAAATTAGGATTTGATATAACCCTCTCAATAACGCCCATCTTCATTCCTGATACTGACAAAAGCTTTAATATTGGTAATGAAGGAAATTTTACAGGAGAAAAAACCGCTACTATTTTTGGAGGACTAAACGAAGGTGGCACTGTTAATTACAATAACGGAGAGGGAAATTATTATTCTACCAACTTACCTAATGGCCTAGGTATCGGATTTGTCGCAACCCCTATGTTACAAGCAGGCATTGGATTACCACTTAAAACAGAAGTTGATTTTCGATACTCTCCAGAAATTAAGTTAAAATCCTTCCATTTAGGCATAATGGGTGTTGGTCTAAAACATGACTTATTACAATGGATTCCTGTTTTAAATAAGGCGCCTATTGATTTATCAGTTATGGCTGGACACACTCGATTAGTTACGGGATTTGATATTGAAAGTCAAGGAGTCGACTTGAATGTACAAGCAACAACTATAAATCTCTTACTTTCAAAAAAAGTAGCTTTATTGACAGCTTACGCAGGTATTGGATATAACTACACTTCTAGTAATGCTGCTGTAACATTAGACGAACAAAACACTTCATTCCTGCAAATTATAACGACAAATGTAGGAATTAATGATTTGTCTGAATTAACAACTATAGAATTCGAAAATCATTCTGACTTAAAAGCCAACATTGGTGCAAGATTGCAACTTACATTATTAACCATTAATGCGAGCTATACAATCACGCAATCTGGATATAAATTATACACTGCAGGAGTTGGTGTTAGCTTGAGATAGTGCGCTTCATTAACTTCATATTTTTATTTGGTATTGCTACTCTTACAAATGCCCAAAATTTTCAAAGTGGATTGATTACAGGCATTAGCACCTCACAAGTTTCTGGAGATGCATTAGGAGGGTTTAATAAAATAGGACTGCAGTTAGGAGGGTTTGTTAATCATCCAATAGGAAAAAATAGTAAAGTACAGTTTGGATTATATTATATTGACAAAGGGAGTGATGACACAAAGTCTCTTTTTCAAATAGATCTTTCTTATGTAGAAAGTTCTTACAGTATTTTATACAATTATCAAGGATTTAGCTGGGAAGGTGGCGTATTGATAGGGGTCCTTATTGATGGGAAAACATACGACATATATAGTTACGAAAATGTAAGTGAAAGCCAGTTTAATAGGTTTGACATTAGTGCAAAGCTTGCGGTTGGAAAAGAAATTTTGCCAAAACTTCAAATGTTTTGGGAAATTACCAATACAATTCCTTTATTTCCCATTCAAGAACACCCTGCCTATGTCAGTATATTAAATAAAGGAAAAATGAATGCTGTATTATGCTTTTCTTTCCGATATTTGTTAGGTGATGAATAAGCACAAAATAATTGTTTCTGTAAGTGGTGCTAGTGGTGCTATTTATGCCAAAGTTTTGTTTGACAAGCTACAACAACTCAGCGAGCAAATAGACGCTGTTGGCGTGTTGATGTCGGACAATGCAAAATTTGTTTGGGAAACAGAACTAGGTAATAAAGACTATGAAAATTTGCCATTCGATTTTTACGAAAAACAAGACTTCATGGCTCCTTTTGCTTCTGGATCTGCTCAATACGAAACTATGATTATTTGCCCTTGTTCTATGGGTATAATGGGAAGAATTGCCACAGGTGTTTCCAACGACCTAACAACACGATCAGCTGATGTTATTTTGAAAGAAAGAAGAAAGCTAATCTTAGTAACTCGAGAAACTCCATTGAGCTTAATTCATATCAATAATATGAAATTTGTAACGGAAGCAGGTGGGATTATTTGCCCAGCTAGCCCTTCTTTTTATAGTAATCCAACAAATTTTGAAGCACTTGTTTCTACTGTGATTGATCGTGTATTAACACTCAGCGGTTTAAATCTTGATATGTATCGTTGGGGCGACATAAAATAATTTTACCAACTTTGAGTTATACTATTTGTGAACTCAAAACAAACAATGCTTCGATTCTGTAAAGCAGTCCTACAAAAAGTAAGTTTCGATAAAATTCTTTTTAAGAAGGAACTTAAAAAATCTATTTCTTGGCTTAAAAAAGAAGAGTTAATAATGTTGAAGATTTGGTGTTTAGCCACTTTCGGAAAACACAAAGACATTGTGCTAGATACTTTTGAAAATGTTATTTGAGAAAGTCAATATTTCTTTTAAGCCCTGAAAACTTAGCTCTCTTTAGAGGTGATGAACCGCTAAACACTTTTTTAAAAGTATCTTCTGTTAATGCATCCCAATCCTCTCGATTCATTTCTAACATTCCTTTTTTGGGTTCAAAACCTTGCTCTTGATGCAAAATCGAAAAACGATTCCAAGGACAAACATCTTGACAAACATCGCAACCAAACATCCAATCATCAAATTGTCCTTTCATACTTGTTGGGATAGAATCTTTAAGCTCAATAGTGAAATATGAAATACATTTACTTCCATCTACTACATAAGGTTGAATAATCGCTTGTGTTGGACAAGCGTCTATACATTTGGTACAGCTACCGCAATGATCTGCAACAGGACTATCTGGTTCTATATCTAAATCAATAATTAGTTCTGCTAAAAAATAAAAGGAACCACTATCTTTATTAATCAAATTAGAGTTTTTGCCTATCCAACCTAAACCACTTTTTGCAGCCCATGCCTTATCCATTACGGGAGCGATATCGACAAAAGTACGCCCATACACCTCACCAATTTCATTTTGAATAAATGTTAATAGATTTTTGAGTTTTTTACCAATGACGCGATGGTAATCTTTTCCATAAGCATACTTAGAAATCTTAGGAGCGCTCGCTTCTTGCTCCTTATCTGTAAAATAGTTAAGCATTAGAGAAATAACTGTTTTTGCTCCATCTACTAAGAGGCGAGGATCTAATCGTTTATCAAAATTTTCTTGCATAAAATACATTTCTCCATGCTTGTCTTGTTGAAGCCACTTTTCCAAACGAGGTGCTTCATCTTCTAAAAAATCGGCTTTAGAAAATCCACAATACGCAAAACCCAATCGCTTGGCTTCTGCTTTTATCATCTGTTTATAGTTTGGCATTATTCGAACAAACCTCCTTGTCGAGAAGTCGGTTTTTTACCTAAATGTTTATAGGCCTTTTCGGTGGCTTGTCTACCTCTTGGCGTACGCATCAAGTAGCCTTCTTGAATTAGATACGGCTCGTAAACTTCTTCAATAGTTCCTCCTTGTTCACCTACAGCGGTCGCTATGGTTGTAATTCCGACAGGACCTCCAGCGAACTTATCAATGATGGCTGACAAAATCCTATTATCCATTTCATCCAAACCGTGCGCATCTACATTTAAAGCAAGTAAAGCCATGTTAGTAATTTCTAGAGAGATGGAACCATCTCCTTTTACTTGTGCAAAATCACGTACCCTACGCAAAAGGGCATTTGCAATTCTAGGCGTACCTCTACTTCTTCCAGCAATCTCTGCGGCTGCATCCTTGCTTATTGAAATATCTAAAATACTTGCTGATCGATTAACAATATTAGACAACATATTAGCATCATAATACTCCAATCGTGAGTTAATACCAAAACGCGCTCTTAATGGTGCTGTCAATAAACCAGAACGTGTAGTAGCTCCAATTAAAGTGAATGGATTGAGTACAATTTGAACAGAGCGAGCATTAGGCCCAGTTTCAATCATAATATCAATTTTGAAATCCTCCATAGCAGAGTATAAATATTCCTCTACAACAGGACTTAATCTATGAATCTCATCAATGAATAAAATATCGCCGTCTTCTAGATTAGTGAGTAAACCTGCTAAGTCTCCAGGTTTATCCAAAACAGGACCTGAACTTACCTTGATGCCTACACCCATTTCGTTGGCTATGATATGTGAAAGGGTTGTTTTTCCTAGACCTGGAGGTCCGTGTAACAAGACATGATCTAGCGCTTCTTCTCTCATTTTTGCAGCGCTTACAAAAACCTTGAGATTTTCTACTACTTTCGGCTGTCCACTAAAATCGGAAAAATCTTGTGGCCGTAGAGCCTTGTCCAACTCTATCTCTTCATTTGAGAGATGCTCTCTTTCTGGATTCAATTCATCAATCATTTGAAACAAAGATAAACTAATATCGAGCTAAAAAAAATGCCTAATCAATTTGATTAGGCATTTGTAAATTCTTTAAAAAAATAGATTAGTGAGCCTCCTCTTCCCCATCTTTTAAAGGTGTTGTTTGAAGCACGAAGTCTTCATCCATTCCTGGTTTACTATAATCGTATGCCCAACGATGTACAGTAGGGATCTCTCCTGGCCAATTTCCATGAATCCTTTCTACAGGAGTAGTCCATTCCATAGTGTTAGAACGCCATGGATTCTGGCTTGCTTTTCTTCCTCTAAAGATACTATAGAAGAAATTAAAAAAGAAAATAAGCTGAGCGATAACTCCTAAAATAGCAAATACGCTAATTAATTCATTTATTTCTACTAAATCGTCAAACATAGGGAAAGCTGTATTAGAATAGTATCTTCTTGGTAAACCCGCTAAACCTAAAAAGTGCATTGGATAAAACACACCATATGCAGCTATAAAAGTTATCCAAAAATGGGCATAACCTAAACTTTTATTCATCATTCTACCATACATTTTAGGGAACCAATGATATACACCTGCAAACATCCCAAAAATTGCAGATAATCCCATTACGATATGAAAATGTGCTGTAACAAAATAAGTATCATGCACATTAATATCTAAAGCAGAATCTCCTAAAATAAGTCCTGTTAGACCACCTGAAATAAAAGTTGAAACTAATCCTATTGAAAATAACATAGCAGGTGTGAACTGTATATTTGCTTTCCATAAAGTAGTAAGATAATTAAATACTTTAACTGCAGATGGTATAGCAATTAATAATGTAGTAAATGTAAAAACAGAGCCTAAAAATGGATTCATACCAGTCATAAACATATGGTGACCCCATACTATAAATGATAAAAATGCAATTGCTAAAATTGAACCAACCATTGCTCTGTATCCAAAAATTGGCTTTCGAGCATTTGTTGAAATAACTTCAGAAGTTATACCTAGTGCTGGTAACAAAATAATATATACTTCAGGGTGACCTAAAAACCAAAAAAGATGTTGAAATAAAATAGGAGACCCACCTGTTTGAGTCAGTATTTCACCTTGAATCATAATATCAGAAAGGTAAAATGCTGTGCCAAAACTTCTATCAAAAATTAATAAAAGAGATGCTGATAATAATACTGGAAAAGATAAAACCCCTAAAATAGCTGTTACAAAAAACGCCCACATTGTTAAAGGGAGCCTAGTCATCGACATGCCTTTGGTTCTAAGATTAATTATTGTAACAATGTAGTTGAGTCCACCCAAAAGAGCAGAAACAATGAATAAAGACATTGAAACTAACCAAAGTGTCATTCCCAGTCCTGAGCCTGGCATAGCTTGAGGTAAAGCTGAAAGTGGGGGATAAATAGTCCAACCTGCAGCTGCAGGACCAGATTCAACAAACAAAGAAATGATCATAACTAATGATGAAAGAAAGAAAAACCAATAGGATAACATATTAAGAAATCCTGAAGCCATATCTCTTGCGCCTATTTGTAAAGGAATGAGTAGATTAGAAAATGTTCCGCTTAAACCTGCTGTCAACACAAAGAACACCATTATTGTTCCATGAATAGTGACAAGTGCTAAATAAATATTTGGATCCATTACTCCGTCAGGCGCCCATTTACCCAAAAAAGTTTCAAGAATCGGAAACCCTTTATCTGGCCAAGCTAATTGTAATCTAAAGAACGCAGACATAATTACTCCAATTACTCCCATAAACATTCCTGTTAAGAGAAATTGCTTAGCAATCATTTTATGATCTTGACTAAAAATGTATTTTGTGATAAAAGTTTCTTCGTGATGATGCTCGTGATCTGCCATAATATCAACTAAAAAATTATACTATTTATTTTGAGGTAATTAATGAATCAAATGTTTCTTGTTCTTGAAGCCAGGCTTCGTACTCTTCTTGAGTTTCTACAACTACTTTGATTTGCATATTGTAGTGTGCTGCACCACAAATTTTATTACAGAGCAATACGTAGTCAAACTCATCATCTCCTAATTCATTACGCATTTCTACAGTTGTTTTAATGGGAGTAAAAGCAAACTGAGTATTCATTCCTGGAACACAGTTCATTTGCACTCCAAAGTGAGGAAGATATGCTGAATGAATAACGTCTTGGGAACGAAACTTCATTAGGACCTGCTGATTTACAGGTAAATGAATCTCTCGCACAACAATATCATCAAAAGACGCAGTATCGTTAATATCAACTCCTAATGTATTTACTCCACCTATCAAAGTATAATTTGCTTCACCTAATGAATTATCATTTCCTGCATAACGAGCTGTCCAGTAAAATTGCTGAGCATAAACCTCCATTACATTAGCTTTAGATGTGTCTGGCATCATTACACTATTCCAAGTATTTAACCCATAAACAATCAATCCTGTTAAAACTACAGCTGGGACAGATGTCCATAAAACCTCTAATTTATTATTATGAGTTTGATATAATGCTTGGTTACCCTTTCTTCCTCTGTATTTGTAAGAAAACCAGAATAAAAGCGGCTGCGTTACAAAGAATACAAAAAGGATAAGATACATAGTTGCATCCCATAAACCTTTTATGGCTGCGCCGTGTTCCGAAGCAGATTCTGGTAAAAGTAAATAGCCCCAAAGCTTGAAAGAATATGCCACAAACAGAACAAATCCTATACCTACAATCAACATTGCTAATCCGTTGAAATGGTTTTCTTTTTCTGTAACGCCAATTTCTTGTTCGCCTCTCAACTTAGTTGCTAATTCGAAAATTCGAACAATCTGTACTAAACCAATAACGGCTAATGCAACAATAAAATATGTTAAAAAGGTTGTCATTTCTGTTGTCTATTTTTTCAATTAAATGTGTAAATGTTTTGCTTCGTCTACAAATGGATGATTTTTAGGTAACAATGGCATTTTTGTTAATGCTCGGTGTACCACAAATAAGAATAATCCCAAAAATCCTAAGAACATTCCAATTTCAATAAATCCAATATGCCAATGATCTTTTAATGTTCCTGGTGCAATCATTAAGAATACATTAAACCAGTGACCAATCAGTACTATTGTACCAACTACCATGATGTAAGAGAAGTTTCTTTTTGTATCTCTACTCATCAATAAAATAAGTGGGAAAATAAAGTTTATCGCTGAAGTTGCCCAGAATAGAAAGTTATAATCATCCCATCGAGCTAAGTAGTATGTTACCTCTTCTGGAATATTTGAATACCAGATAAGCATGAATTGTGAGAACCACATATATGTCCACAAAATACTAAAGGAAAAAATCCATTTTCCTAGATCGTGAATATGGTTTTCGTTTACATATTCTAAATATCCTTTACGCTTTAAATAAATGGAAAGCATTGCAATCATGGTAAAGCCTGTAACACCCATACTAGAGAATACAAACCAACCAAACAAAGTACTAAACCAGTGCGTATCTATAGACATAATCCAGTCCCAAGCCATCATAGAAGATGTGTATCCAAAAAATCCAATAAATATAGCAGATACCGTAATCGATTTTTTATAATTTGTCAATCCTCCCACTGCATCTTCTTTCATAGAAAGTTCCTTCAGTTTTTTGGCAGCGTACCACCAACCTAACACATATACGATAGCTCTACCTAAAAAAAATGATGGATTTAGATATGCTTCTTTTCCATGAATAATAGGGTCGTAAATATCGCTACTAGGATCCATGATTCCTACAGCCATCCAGTGCCATATGTGGTTCCAGTGCATGATTCCAGCAATAATGATAAAAATCATGACAATACCTCCAACAATAAAGTAAGAGCTTATTGCTTCTGCCACTCTTTTTAGGGTAATAGCCCAACCAGCTTCTGCAACATACTGAAGCGCCACAAAGAAAATGGCAAAAGCTCCAATAGCTAAGAAAAAGTAATTATTAATCATTAAACTTGTCCATGCACGATGTGGATCAGTTTCAATACCAAAAAATTCCGCAATATTGGTAAAACCAAATATCAAAGCAATTAAACCAATTGCCATCAAGGCAAATGAAATCGTTTTGGTGTTTTTAGCTACTGTATACATAACAGTTTGTTTATCTTTAGTTATTTCCTTTTTGTAGTTCTTGAACGTAAGTAGTTATCAACCATCGTTCTTCATCATTAACTTGACTATTGTGTGGCCCCATTGCGTTTAAACCATAGTATATTGCATGATAAATATTTCCAGCTTTTAACTCCTTCATCGTTTTACCTGTTCGTCTGATCATTAACTCATCAGCATAAGCCGGTATAGCTCCATAAACAGGATGTGTAATTGACCCTGCTCCATCACCTTTTTCTCCGTGACAATGAGCACAGAACATCCCATATAACTTCTTTCCTTTAGCTAAATTTTCATCATTAGATTCAAATGGATTTTTAAGCTCAACGCCTGCTCTTAAATACTCTTCTGTTGATTTTCCATATTCAAACGGAACAAAACCTCTTGGTATTGTTCCTTTAACCGGTTGACGAGCATTCAAGCTATCTTTAAACACATTATTAATTCCATAGGTCTCTAAAGAGGGGGAACGATACATGTTTGGCATAAATTCATACCCAGGACTGTTGGGATCATTATTACATGAAGTTAACATAGTAACTAATGAGATAAAAATTATTGATATTTTTAAAGTTTCTTTTTTCATCATTAAGTCAATTCTTTTACAGTAATTTCTGAAGCTCCTGTCTTTTTCATTAAATCAGAAATTGATTTATCATTGTCGGATTCAATTTCCATTAAGAATTTGTCATCAGTTGTTCTTACATCAGGATTAGAAGCTGTTTGACCTGGAAACAATTTACTTCTAAAAAAGTATGTGATAACCATTAAGTGTGCTGCAAAAAATACTGTCATCTCAAACAAAATTGGAACAAAAGCGGGCATGTTTAAGTAATAAGCAAAACTAGGTTTTCCACCGATATTCATGGGCCAATCAATAATCATGATATAATATGTCATAGCGAATGCAAAAATACATCCAAGTGCCCCATAAAAGAATGCTGCAATAGCTAATCTTGTTCTCTTTAATCCAAGAGCGTGATCTAAACCATGAATTGGAAAAGGAGAATATACTTCTTTAATATCGATATCCTTGGAGCGTATCTCTTTAACAGCAGTTAAAAGTACTTCCTCATCATCATAAATTCCGTAAACAAGTTTATTACTCATATCTCTTACTTTTTATATTGTTCACTTGAAGATTTCACAATTGTCTTTAATTCTGCCTGAGCAATAACTGGAAATGTTCTTGAATAAAGTAAGAACAAAACAAAAAAGAAACCAATTGAGCCAACAAAAATTCCAATATCAACGAACGTTGGAGAGAACATACTCCAACTTGATGGTAAATAATCACGATGTAGTGATGTAACAATAATTACAAAACGTTCAAACCACATACCAATATTTACAAATAATGCCAGTATAAAAGTGAAAACAATATTTGTTCTTAATTTTTTAAACCACATCAGTTGAGGAGAAATTACATTACATGTCATCATAGCCCAATATGCCCACCAATAAGGACCAGTTGCTCTATTAATGAATGCGTACTGCTCAAACTCTACACCTGAATACCATGCCATAAATAACTCAGTTAAATAAGCAATCCCAACTAAATTACCAGTTAGCATGATAATGATATTCATATACTCAACATGCTTAACTGTTATATAAGCTTCTAATCCAACTACTTTGCGCATTATTAATAGTAACGTTTGTACCATAGCGAAGCCAGAGAATACTGCACCTGCAACGAAGTATGGAGGAAAAATAGTAGTATGCCAGCCAGGAATGACGGAAGTAGCAAAATCAAAGGATACAATTGAGTGTACAGAAAATACAAGGGGAGTAGCTAGACCTGCTAATACCAAAGAAACCTCCTCAAATCTTTGCCAATCTTTAGCGCGTCCACTCCATCCAAATGAAAGAATAGAATACACCTTCTTACGTAAAGGCCATATCTTTTCATTAACTCTATCACGAATCATTGCAAAGTCAGGAATAAGTCCTACATACCAAAAGACAAGTGATACTGAGAAATAAGTAGAAATTGCAAATACATCCCACAATAATGGTGAATTAAAGTTTACCCAAAGTGAACCATATTCATTAGGTATCGGGAATACAAAGTAACCCAACCATGGACGACCCATGTGAATTCCTGGAAACATTGCTGCCTGTATAACTGCGAAGATGGTCATTGCCTCTGCTGAACGGTTAATGGATAATCTCCATTTCTGGCGGAATAATAATAGTACAGCAGAAATCAATGTTCCTGCGTGACCAATACCTACCCACCACACAAAGTTAGTTATGTCCCAAGCCCAACCGATAGTTTTATTTAATCCCCATACACCTATTCCAGTTCCAACTGTATAACCTACACACAATATCCACCATAAGAATAAAACAAATGAGATACCAAAAACAATCCACCAAAGCTTGTTAGCTTTTCCCTCCACTGGTCTAGCTACATCCACAGTTATATCGTGATAGCTTTTATTACCTAAAATAAGAGGTTCTCTAATTGGAGCTTCCTTTTGCATAATATTATATTAAGCTTTTTTATTTCTAATTTTTGTTTGATAGAATACAGACGGTTCTGTATTTATTTCTTCAAGTAAGTAATACTGTCGTTCGTTCTTTTTCAAGTCACTTATGGCATGAGAGTCGTTATTTACATCACCAAACACCATTGCATTAGTTGGACAAGCAATTGAACAAGCAGTTTGTGCATCTTCATCAGAAACTAAGCTGCCAGACTTTTTAGCATCTAGCTTTGTTTTCTGTATCATCTGAATACACATGCTACATTTCTCCATTACTCCTCTAGAACGAACAACAACATCCGGATTTAACACCATCTTACCTAAGTCGTCGTTCATATGATAATCAAATTGGTCATTATCCTTATATAAGAACCAATTGAATCTTCTAACTTTGTAGGGACAATTATTTGCACAATACCTTGTTCCTACACATCTATTATAAGCCATATGATTCAAACCTTCAGCACTATGAGTAGTAGCTGCAACAGGACAAACATTTTCACAAGGAGCTTGATTACAATGTTGACACATTACTGGCTGGAATGATACTTCAGGGTTAGCTGAGGGTATCTCCATTGCTTTATATTTTGAAACTGTTCCTAGACCTTGCTCATCCGCAAATTCCTCTGTCATATCTGAAGAATAGTAACGATCAATTCTTAACCAGTGCATATCTCTGCTCTTGCGTACTTCTTCTTTTCCTACTACAGGAACATTGTTTTCTGCATGACAGGCAATAACGCAAGAACCACATCCAATACATGAAGTAAGATCAATTGATAAGTTCCAAAAATGGCTGCTTTCATGATCAAACTCTTTATAAATTGTAATATCTCTGGCTAACATGTCACCAACATGAGTCTCAAAAGTAACATCAGGATTTCCAGCTTTAGGATCTTTATTATATTCTGCTAAAGTTGTTTCCTTTACCATATCTCTTCCCATCATAGTGTGGTGAAGCTGTACAGATGCAAATTCATGCTCTCCCTCAACTTTAGTAATTATCGCATTATTATATATGTTATCAAAACCAAATCCAAATGCATTAACTCCAACTCCATCT
>CACHMF010000028.1 GCA_902580855.1 uncultured Bacteroidota bacterium
CTTTGGTTTTTAAGTATAAATTCACTTTGCTTAAGCGCAGCAACCTTTGTCTTTTTTATCGCAATTAGCATTTTTCTTCCCCGTTTTAGCACAACAGGCATCTCCTTTAGAACATTTATTTGAGTCTGCTTTTTTATTTTTACAACAAACTGTTTTTTCACTTGATTTACTACAAGATTTTTCCGTATTGGCACATTTTTTGGCGCAAGAAGATTTTTCTTTAGAAGCACACTTTTTCTCTGCCCCTTTCATAGTGCAGCAACCGTTGTTTGCAGATTTTTCTGTAGAGGCGCATTTTTTAGCGCAGTTAGATTTTTCTGTAGAAGCACACTTTTGTTCTGTTTTAACTTCTTCTTTACTAGTGTTTGTGCTTTGTGCCAAAGCTACATTTACAAACAAGCCTAAAGTCAAAAGCAATAAAATCCTTTTCATGGTAATTTAGTTTTGTTATTACAATAATACGAAAAAACGCTTATATACTAGCGATTATTGTTTGATTGCCCTTAACTTTCTGATTGATCGAGACTTCAATTTTTGCGTCTATTGGTAAAAAAAGGTCTACGCGAGATCCAAATTTGATAAATCCAAAATCTTCTCCTTGTATTGCTTTATCACCTTCCTTGCAGTACATAACTATTCGCTTAGCTAAGGCACCTGCAATTTGTCTGAAAAGTATAGCTGCATTTTTATTTTCAACCACTACACTAGTTCGTTCATTATCAGAAGATGCTTTTGGATGCCAAGCTACAAGATATTTCCCCGGATGATACTTAGCATATTTCACTGTTCCACTAATTGGATAACGGTTTACATGTACATTTATGGGTGACATGAAAATAGAAACTTGCTTTCTTTTGTCTTTGAAATACTCTAATTCTTCTACTTCTTCAATCACAACTATTTTGCCATCTGCTGGTGCATATATTTTATTGTCATCTATTGTTACAGGTCTTTTTGGATTTCTGAAAAACTGTAAAATCAGAACTAAAAAAATAATTGAAACTCCTAAAACAAGATGCAAAATCCACTCTTTATCAGTTATACGACTTGTGATATAATTGAGTACGAAAAATAATGTAAGTGTAATGCCTATAATGGCGTTTCCTTCTTTATGAAATCTAATCATTTGCAAAAAACATTAATATAAATATACAAGGCTGGTATGGTAATCATGAAAGCATCCATGCGGTCTAACATTCCGCCATGTCCTGGAATAAAGCTGCCAGAATCTTTAACTCCGGCTTGACGCTTGAAGTGAGATTCTAAAAAGTCGCCCAAAGTAGCGGTAAACGGCAAAAATACGGCAAAAATATAGGGGTTGAAATCCAGATAATTGAATTGAAATAAATCATTAACAAGACTTGCAACTATTAGTGTAAAGACTAAACCTCCAACAAATCCTTCCCAGGACTTTTTTGGAGAAATGGACGGTATGATTTTATTTTTTCCTAGTTTTTTCCCAATTAAGTACGCAAAGGTGTCAAAAGTCCAAGTAAGGATAAACATGTATAAAATCAATGATGAATTAAATCCTTTTTCTGGGTGTTCGCTATCGGTTATTCCGAAAAGTTGAATCAAGAAGAGTGGAATAAGAATATAGGTAAAAGCAAGTAGTTTACTTTTACCTTTTCTTAGTTTCCACATTTCGTAGATGCAAAAAATGCTGATAAGACTAAATAGAATAGGATAGCTAAACTCATTTGAAGCACCAAGCCACATTACAGCTACATAAACAGTTCCCGATAATGCTCTCTTAAGCGTTTCGTTCATTGATTTGATTTAGTAGTTCTTTAGCTCGTTCTACATCTCCTTCTTTCACTAGGAGCTCACCTTCGCCAAACACTTGGTAAGAGGAGTCTTGCTTGTTCATTACTATAGCATTAATTCCGTTCTCAAATAGAAAACCTTTCATCATCTCAAGTTCAAATACTTTATTACTCGTCTTCAGTATCTTCCACTTTGTTTGGCTCAACTTTGCTTTTTTCATCTATATCTTTTTCTTCTCCAGGCCTTTTTCCAAATATGCGCACCAAATCTTCTTTGAAAATTACTTCTTTATCAAGTAATGATTCAGCGAGTTCTGTAAGTTGCTTTTTGTGTTTGGTAAGTACTCTTTTTGCTTCCTCATAGCAGCTTTCGATTAAGTTGCTTACTTCTTCATCTATAGTTTTTGCAGTCGCTTCACTATATGGTTTTGTAAAGGAATCTCTTCCGCTTGAGTCGTAGTAGCTGATATTTCCTACTTTATTATTAAGTCCGTATATGCTTACCATCGCATAAGCTTGCTTTGTTACTTTTTCAAGATCACTCAAAGCACCGGTAGAGATTTCTCCAAAGATAATTTCTTCTGCAGCTCTACCACCTAAAGTTGCGCACATTTCATGCATCATTTGTTCGGTAGTAGTCAGTTGCCTTTCTTCTGGTAAATACCAAGCAGCACCTAAAGATCTACCTCTTGGCACTATAGTTACTTTGACTAATGGAGATGCATATTCTTTAAACCAACTTACAGCAGCATGTCCAGCTTCGTGATAAGCAACGGTCTTCTTTTCTTTGTCTGAGATAATTTTATTTTTCTTTTCTAAACCACCAATAATTCGATCAACAGCATCTAAAAAGTCTTGACGCTCTACAACTTCTTTGTTATTGCGAGCAGCAATTAGAGCTGCTTCATTACATACATTTGAAATATCTGCGCCAGAAAAACCAGGGGTTTGCTTAGATAAAAAGTCAACATCTACATCTTTGCTAAGGGTAAGCGGACGTAGATGTACTTCGAAAATTTCTTTACGTTCACGTAAATCTGGTAGATCAACAAAAATTTGCCTATCAAATCTTCCAGCTCTAAGAAGCGCTCTGTCTAAAATATCAACTCTGTTAGTAGCAGCAACAACGATAACACCCGAGTTAGTTCCGAATCCGTCCATTTCGGTTAACAGCTGATTTAAGGTATTTTCTCTTTCATCATTACCGCCAGTAATATTACTTTTTCCTCTTGCTCGACCAATGGCATCAATCTCATCAATAAAGATGATTGAAGGAGCTTTTTCTTTAGCTTGTTTGAATAAATCGCGCACCCTAGATGCACCAACTCCCACAAACATCTCTACAAAATCTGACCCTGAAAGAGAAAAGAAAGGCACTTGTGCTTCACCTGCCACTGCCTTAGCTAGTAATGTTTTTCCTGTTCCTGGAGGGCCTACTAAAAGCGCCCCTCTTGGAATTTTACCTCCAAGATTGGTATATTTTTTTGGATTCTTTAAGAAATCAACAATTTCTTCAATTTCCTCTTTTGCTCCTT
This sequence comes from uncultured Bacteroidota bacterium, assembly GCA_902580855.1. GTDB lineage: Bacteria > Bacteroidota > Bacteroidia > Flavobacteriales > UBA7312 > UBA7312. The sequence continues at coordinate 3,302 of CACHMF010000028.1, forward strand.
CTAGCCCGGCTACATCTTCGAAGCTTACATTTACTTTAGTTTTATCAAACAGCGTAGCTTTCGACTTTCCTATGTTGAAGATTTGTCCGCCAGGACCGCCCCCTCCGCTCATTCTTCGCATGAAGAACATCCAGATTGCAATCATAATAACTAGTGGGAAAATCCATCCTAAAGCATCTCCCAAAATATCTTTTTGTTGTGTGTGAATAAAATTCACTTTATTTTTCTCTTGAAAATCTTTTTGAGCTGCTTCAAGTTTTTCTTCGAATACTCCAACATCTCCAATGCCAATAAAGTAGTGAGGACCTTTATTTATCCCGCTTCCGATTGCTTTTTGGCTAATTGATTTGTGTTTATCTTTACTTAACGCTTCCTCTTTGATATAAATTTGTGCAATCTTCTTATTTGTTATGATAACTACTTTTTCTACATCATTTTTTTGAAGCATTTCTGTGTTGAATTCTCTCCAGCTGATTTCTTTGCTGCTATTGTTTGCACTCATTAACTGAATGCCAAAAAAGATAATCGCTATTATTCCGTAAATCCAATAAAAATTGAATCTGAATCCTTTTGGTTTATTTGGTTGTTTTTTCTCCATATCTATACTATGTCTTTGATGTGGTCGATATCTGCATCTCCCCATAATTTTTCGATATTGTAAAAGTCTCTTGTTTCTCTCTGGAAAACATGCGCTACCACATTTCCATAATCCAACAAAATCCACTCACCGTTTTCCAATCCTTCTTTGTTGAAAGGTTTGTCTTTCAGAGTTTTAATGGTTTCGTCAATTACAGAATCTGCTATGGCTGAAACATGGGTGTTCGATGTTCCATGACAAATGATGAAATAATCACAAACAGCTGTTTCAATTTCTTTAAGATTCAAGCTCACAATCTCTTTCGCCTTGTTTTCTTGCATTCCTTCTATAATCACATTTGCAAGAATGTCGGCTGCGTCCAGCATCTTCTTTTTACTCATCTGAAATTTTACTCCGTTTTTTCGGTTCTAATTTATTTGCAAAATAACGAATTTTATTCGTTCATTTGCTTGTTATGAATACCTTATTTGTTGGACATAATTTATTGAATTTTTCGTCTCTTTCTTCTACTAATGATTACTCTTGGGAATTGTTGTCAGATAAGTCACTTCCAGATGGAACTGTGGTCTGGACTCCATTTCAAACTCAAGGTAAAGGCCAGAGGGGTAAGTCATGGCTTGCTGAAGAAGGAAAGTCATTATCATTCAGTATTATTTTTAAGCCTAAAGTGAGTGTTTTTCAGCAATATTATTTAAACAAAGCAATTTCTTTAGGTGTATGTGAAGGTATTACATTCTTAGGGTTGAATTCGAAAATAAAGTGGCCAAATGATATTTATGTTGGTGATAAAAAGGTTGCTGGAATTCTGATAGAAAACAGTTTGAGAGGAAGCTTGTTGCAAGAAAGCGTTGTAGGTGTGGGCGTCAATGTAAATCAAGATGATTTTACTAAAGATTTGCCTAATCCAGTATCTTTAAAACAAGTTTTGCAGAAAACTTTTGATATAGAATTTTTGTTGAAAGAGATCTGTTTTTACATGGAAAAAAGGTACATGCAATTTAAGGCTGGTCATTTCGAAAAGATTGATGCCGATTATCACAGTGTGTTGTATCGCTATGAGGAAATACAAACTTTTCAAGTAGGGAATGAACGCTTTGAAGCTCAAATTTTAGGAGTTGATAAAACAGGTAAAATAAAACTGCTGCATGATGGAGATTTGGTAGTATATGCAATAGGTGAAGTAGATTTTATTAGTTAATTTCTTTCAACCTTTCTACTAAGATATTTAAGAAGTTGTTTATTGGTTTTTCTATCATCATTTTCATCATCATGTTTAGCTCAGCTTCAAAAAATAATTGTGCTTTGCAGTTGTCTCCATCTTCTTCTAAACTACAGTTTAAGCTGAACTCAATCTGACCACCGTCGGCTACCATAGATACATGTCTGAAAGGGGTCTTCTCACCAATTTTCAATCGAGTTGTTGGCATTCCTTTGATAGAAAAAGAGCAAGTATCTTCGGTTGTCTCTAAGTCTTCAACTGAACTTGGCATCAATTGTTCAAAATTCTTGAAGTTACTTATGAAGTTGTAAATATCTTCTGCTGATTTATTAATAGCTACTTGCTGGCTTTCTATTCTTGTCATGATTTTATTTTTTCCAGTTCGCAGGGTCTTTACGCCAATCTTTAAGAAGGGATATATCTTTTTTCGAAATGTAACGAGTAGCCAAAGCTTGTTCAATTAAGCTATCGTAATCCCCTAAAGTAAATAATTCGCAATCGGCATTTTTAAAGTTTTGTGTTGCTGCCTCAAAACCATAAGTAAAGATGGCGCCCATTCCTTTTACATTAACACCTACATCTTTTAAAGTGTCTACAGCAGCTAAACTACTTTTTCCGCTACTGATCAAATCTTCAATAACCACAACAGATTGTCCACTTTCTACTTTTCCTTCAATGAGATTTTGACGACCGTGTCCCTTGGCAGAAGCACGCACATAAACGAAAGGTAAACCTAGTTCTTGCGCTACCAACACACCTTGTGCAATAGCTCCTGTAGCTACTCCGGCAATTACTTCAGGTTTACCGTATTTTTCTAATACGGCTTGTGCCATTTCTTGTCTGATGTAAGTTCTTACTTCAGGATGAGAAAGGGTAATTCGATTGTCGCAATAGATTGGAGAGTTCCATCCAGAAGCCCAAGTAAAGGGTTCGTTAGGTTGTAAGATTACGGCTTTGATTTGCAATAATGATTTTGCAATTTGCTGGGCGATATCTGCGTTTAAAATCATTTCGCAAATGTATGAAGTTTTTATCAACAACCTCTCATTAGTTATTGGCAAAAAAGCAGCCTTTTCTGCTCCAAATGTAATGACTTATTCGCTCAATTTTCCTTGGAGAAAAGTTATAAATCAAATGCTGCGTGGAGAAGTGTCTAGTTGTTATGTACAAGCAGCTGATATAGAACTTGCTTGGCAAGCGTTTAAACAAAACTTTACAGTGATAGAGGCTGCAGGAGGAGTGGTGATGAAAAATCAAGAAATGCTATTTATTTATCGTAATGGGAAATGGGATTTGCCGAAAGGAAAATTGGAAATCAATGAATCTATTCAGTTATGTGCAGTGCGTGAGGTGGAGGAGGAGTGCGGAATAAGCCAGTTAACTATTATAAAAGAAATAGCTACAACCTACCATACTTATCGACAAGCCGAAGAAAATATACTGAAAATAACATATTGGTTTTTGATGGACTGTACAGACGAAAGTCCTTTAACACCACAAATAGAGGAAGGTATAGAATTTGTAGGGTGGAAAAATGAACAAGCAGTACAATTAGCTTTAGAAAACACTTATCCAAATATAAAATTGGTATTGAAGAATATTTAAGTTTGGTCTTGACTTTTAAATAGTCACTCCATCTGGAACGAACTGACTGACATCTCCTCCATTTTTTACTATATCTCGTACCAAAGTAGAGCTGATGTGAGATACTTCTGGTTCGGTAATGATGAAGATGGTGTCAATATGGTTCTTCATGGATCGGTTCATTTGCGCAATGCCTTTTTCGTATTTAAAATCGCTAGAACTCCGTAGTCCTCTTAAAATGTAATTTGCACTTACTTTCTCGCAGAAATCGATAGTGAGTCCTTCGTATTTTTGAACACTTACCTTGGACTCGTCTACAAAAACTTGCTCAATCCATTTACATCTTTCCTCTAAAGAGAAGTATTCGTTTTTTTCGCTATTGGTTCCTACGGCAATAACGATTTCATCAAAGAGTGGTAATGCTCGTAACAATATCGATTCGTGTCCTTTAGTAAAGGGAGCAAAGGAGCCTGGAAAAACAGCTTTTTTAATCATGTTACAAAGAAACTAAAGTTTACGCGACCGTACTGTCTATTTTCTTGAAAATTAAGGTGCTCGGAAAAATCCAAATAACTTTCATGTTCTACGACCAATATACCATTTGGTTTCAAAAGTTCATTTTCAAATACTAATGTAGGTATGTTATTTATACCACTCATTTGGTAAGGGGGGTCGGCAAAGATGAAGGTATACTGTTCCTTACACTTCTTTAAAAAACGAATTGCTTCTGAACGAATTACTCGATTATTAAACTGCAATTCTTTGTTCATTCGTTTGATGAACTGTATACATTGAAAATTCACATCTACAGAGGTGATTTTTTCGCATCCTCTAGAAGCAAATTCGTATCCAATATTACCAGTTCCAGCAAAGAGCTCTAAAAGTTCGCAATATTCAAAATCTATTCGGTTATTCAAGATGTTAAATAGGCTTTCTTTAGCAAAATCGGTTGTTGGTCGAACCGGTAAATTTTTTGGTGCAATGATGTTTTTTCCTTTGTATTTTCCGCTTATTATACGCACAAGTGTTGGTGTAAAAGCGAATAGTAAAAATGCTCTGGAATCTGATTGATGACAGGGCTTAGCTGTACATTTTCATTACGCTTGATAAAGCGAATGTTTCGGATGTATTTGTAAGCTAAATCGTATATGTCTGAAGGTTTATCAATTTCTCCTAAAAGGCAGCAGTCAATTTCATCAGGGTTCAATTCCAATTGTTCGCATACAAATAGGGTGTAGTAAATAAAATCTTCAGCCGATTGATGCTTAAAGGTGTTGAAAAGCTGCAATCCTTTTTCGTTGCAAACTAGTATATCTATACTCTTTTTTTGTATGTGAATATAGATTTGAGGGGTGTTCGATTTTTGTTGTAGAATACTATCAATCAAAGTACTTCCGTAGTGCCTAATGGTTGCCTTTGGGAAAAACGTATTGATAAGCTCTTGCTCTGGAACAGTTATACCATACACTTGAAATGCTTCTATTTGCTTTAGTCTGTCTGAAACAGCTTCTAGCTTTTCGCTTCGATTATGATTGAACTGCAGGTAGTTTTTCTGTTCTTTTGTGTCAAAAATACTAGCAGGTATTAATGTGTGTTTTCTAGCTGTAATATTGATTTGTATAGAAGCATACTTTTTATTGATCCACTCATGATTTTTAAGTGTTTCTTCTAATTGTGAGAGCGCATGGTGGTAGCTTTCAATCGCTAGAATTATATTGTCTTTTCGGATGCAAAAAGAAAATCCATTCAGCCCAAACTGAATGGATAAATGATATTGTTCGTTGGCGTTTTGTTGTAAAGCCGCCAAATCAAATAAAGAATGGGTTGTATTACTCACCCCAATTTCCATTGATTGATGCTTCCGCCATAGATCCAACGCGTATAATGTCTTCTAAATCGATGCCTTTATTATTAGCATCAATTCCTTTTAAGAAAGTAGCATAAGTTGTAGATACCTCAAATACTTGAACAATTACTTTTCCTTTTTCAATGTTCCCTGCTTCAATGCTAAATTGTTCTCCTTCAGAGAATGGAACTTCAGATAATTTGCTTAAATCAAAAGCAAAACGTTTGTCACGAGTTTTTAAGTATTCTACGCTAAAAATGCTTTTGCCTGCAGACACAAAAACAGTATCTCTACTGATGATTCCTGCCTCTAAAGCTTGCTCTTCTGATAATGAATCTGGCGTTTCTCCAATTGCATTAATCAAGGCAATAGAATCGTTTTCAACGAAATCTAGCAAAGTGTTGAAATTGTCAGCGTAGACCCTGTATTTGTCTTTGTAAGCAATTTGTGCTGTGCGGATGTCTTTTAAACTTTGTACAACTGCCGATTTTCTGTAATTGGATTCTTCTTGAAATTCTTCTAAGCTAATAGGACTTCTGTACACAAACCAAGCCAAAATGATAATTACTGGCCAAAGAATTAAGCGAATTGTCTTTTGATTCATCTTTTTCAGATTAAATGTTAACAATCGCAAATCTACCAATTTTTTTGGTGATAAAATGATAATTTAGCTGCTTCCTAAAATTGAATATGCTGACTAAAAAACTCTACGATTTATTGCTAAAAAATTTTGCTTTTGAGCCCACTACACAACAGTACAAGGTGATTGATCAGCTATCGGAATATGTGATAGATAGTTCGGCTCGAGGTTTATTTTTATTGAAAGGATTCGCTGGAACTGGAAAAACAACTTTGGTCAGTGCTTTAGTAAAAAGCTTATCTCCAGTGGGAAAAAAGGTGGTTTTATTGTCGCCAACGGGCAGAGCGGCTAAAGTGTTGTCCTCTTATTCAGGTAAAAAAGCCTTGACCATCCACAAGAAAATTTATTGGATGAAGACCAATTCGAAAGGGAATACTTATGTGACTTTGCAAAAGAACAAGCATAGCAATACTGTTTTTGTAGTAGACGAGGCTTCTATGATACCAGATATTTCTGATAAAGGTTTTGGTGGTCGTTCGTTGCTAGACGATTTGATAGAGTATGTGTATGATGGTATCAACTGTAAGCTGATTTTAATTGGAGATACAGCACAGCTTCCTCCTGTTCATTTGGATGTAAGCCCGGCTTTGGATGAAAATGTATTAGCTGTTACCTACAAGCGTGATGTGTATATCGCAGAGCTTACACAAGTGGTGCGTCAGAAATCCGATTCTTTGATTTTGGAAAATGCTACTCGATTAAGAGAACAAATTGCTCGTGAGAGTAAAGTAACTCCTACTTTTTTTTGTAATCATGAAGTGGTTCGCTTGCAAAGCGGAATGGACCTGCAAGACGCCTTGGAAGATTGTTATAGCCAAAGTGGTGTAGAGGATACGATTGTGATTTGTCGCTCTAATAAAAGAGCAAACTTGTATAGTCAACAAATCAGAGCAAAAATTCGATGGAAAGAGGATGAGGTCTCAGTGGGAGATTATTTGATGGTGGTACGCAACAATTACTTTTGGCTACCGGAAGAAAGTAAAGCCGGATTTCTTGCCAATGGAGATACCGTAGAGGTTTTGCGTATTTATGAAGTCAATGAGTTGTATAACCATCGCTTTGCTCGTTTATCCGTTCGTTTGGTAGATTATCCCGATGAGGAAAATTTAGAGGTGATAGTTTTGTTAGAAACGCTTAAATCCGAAACTCCTGCTATGACTTACGAGCAATACAAAGCACTTTATGCTGCAGTAGAGGAAGATTATAAAGATATACCACACAAGCATCAACGCAATAAAGAGATTAAGCAAAATCCTTATTTCAACGCTTTACAAGTGAAGTTTGCTTATGCGGTTACTTGTCATAAATCACAAGGAGGGCAGTGGAAAAATGTATTTGTAGAACAAGGTTATTTTACACCAGATATGTTGGGAAAGGAGTACTTAAGATGGCTCTATACAGCTATGACTCGTGCTACTAAAAAGTTGTATCTTGTTAATTTTAAAGACGATTTTTTCAGATGAGAAAGTTAACAGCATCATTCTTTTTGTGGTTGCAGGGATGGAAAGTAGTAGGAGAAATTCCTCAAATAAAAAAGTATGTTATCATTGCGGCGCCCCATACCTCTAATTGGGATTTTGTAATTGGTCGTTCATTTGGGTATATGTTGGGTATTGAAGCGAAATACCTTGGAAAAAGCCAGTTGTTTAAACCGCCTTTCGGATGGTTTTTTAGATTGACTGGAGGTATACCGGTTGATCGAAAGAAACACAATAGCCTTGTAACTTTTACTGTTGAGCTGTTTAATCAGAGTGAAGAATTGGTAGTAGGAATTGCACCAGAAGGAACGCGTAAAAGAGTAGAAAAATGGAAACAAGGGTTTTATCATATAGCGGTAGGAGCTAATGTTCCAATTGTGTTATCTTTTATGGACTACAAAAGAAAGGAAGCAGGTGTTGGGAAAATACTTTACCCGTCAGGAGATATAGAAAAAGATATGGCTGTTATAGAGGAGTTTTATCAAAGTGTTATGCCTAGGATTCCTGAGTATTATAATCCAAAAATTTATTAAACAAAAAGCCCTAAATCAGGGCTTTTTGTTTGATTAACAATCAAATCAATTATAAAGCGTTTATCGCATTTTGTATATCTGTAGATGAGACGGGCCCCATCATATCCATAGAGGAAATAATCTCGTAATGACCATTCAGTATCGTTGCGTTTACAATTGCGTAATAAAAACTTCCATTAATTTCTGAGATTACAACAAAGCTGATGTTTTGTCCGATAGGAGTAGCATAGCTCCAGCCTCCTAAATCAAAAACAAGGCTTCAAATATCTTACATATTCAGGCTATAGGTTGTCTATAATATTGTTTAAGGTTGTGCTTGGTCGCATGACAGCGAATGTAGCAGATTCATTAGGGAAATAGTAACCTTCAATATTTTCTGGTTTTCCTTGCGCATTGTTCAATTCCTCTAAAATGGTTGTTTCTTTTGCTTCCAATTGTGAAGCAATATCTCCAAAGGCAGTTTGTAGTTCTGTGTCAGTCGTTTGATTAGCTAACTCTTTTGCCCAGTACATAGCTAGGAAGAAATGAGATCCTCTGTTGTCTAACTGTCCTACTTTTCTTTGAGGAGACTTTCCGTTTTTCAATAATGATTCAATAGCACTATCTAAAGTAGTAGCTAATACTTGCGCTTTTGTGTTGTTGTTAATTTCGGCTAAGTGTTCTAAGGAAACAACCAATGCCAAGAATTCACCTAAAGAATCCCATCTTAAGTGACCTTCCCCTACTAATTGTTGCACATGTTTTGGAGCAGAACCACCTGCGCCTGTCTCAAACAATCCTCCACCGTTCATCAAAGGAACGATAGATAGCATCTTGGCAGAAGTTCCTAATTCAAGAATAGGAAATAAATCCGTTAAATAATCTCTCAATACATTTCCTGTTACAGAAATGGTGTTTTCTCCATTTTTCACTCTTTCTAAAGTGAATAGTGTAGCTTCGTAAGGTGCCATTATTTGGATATCTAATCCAGCAGTGTCATGATTTTGTAAATAGGTGTTTACTTTTTGAATCAATTCAGCATCATGCGCACGATTTTCATTCAGCCAAAAGATTGCTGGCCAGCCAGTCGCTTTTGCTCTGTTAACTGCTAGCTTCACCCAATCTTTAATAGGCTCGTCTTTGGTTTGGCACATTCTCCAAATATCACCTTTCTCTACTGTGTGCTCAATTAAAACAGTTCCAGCAGCATCTGTTACTTTCACTATTCCCGCAGTAGGGATTTCAAAAGTTTTATCGTGAGAGCCATACTCTTCTGCTTTTTGGGCCATCAAACCAACATTTGGAACTGTCCCCATTGTTGTTGGGTCAAACGCACCATTTTTTTTACAGAAATCAATGGTTGCGCTATAAACACTAGCATAAGAGCTGTCTGGAATAATTGCTTTTGTATCCTCTGTTTGATTATCTTGATTCCACATCTGTCCAGAGGTTCTAATCATAGCTGGCATGGATGCATCAATAATAACATCAGAAGGAACATGGAGATTGGTAATTCCTCTTTCAGAATCAACCATTGCCAAACTAGCATTATTAGCTAAAGTTGCTTTAATATCCGCTTCAATTTCTGCTTTTTTACTTGCAGTAAGTGATGGTAATTTATCAATTAAGTTCCCAAATCCGTTTCTAAAATCTACGCCTATTTCACTGAAAATGTCTTGGTGTTTTGTAATTAAATCTTTGAAGAAAACGCTTACGGCATGACCAAAAATTATTGGGTCAGAAACCTTCATCATGGTTGCTTTCATATGTAAAGAGAGTAAGATTCCTTGCTTTTTAGCATCCATAATCTCTCTTTCTAAAAAGGCTAAAAGTGCTTTTTTAGACATCACTGTTGCATCAATAATTTCTTTGGCTAATAAAGATACTTTTTCTTTAAGTGTAGTAATGCTACCATTATCAGCAAAAAGCTCAATCTTTACATTCGTAGCGCTAACAACACAAGTAGACTTTTCGTTATGGTGAAAATCACCTGCATCCATAGTTGCAACATGCGATTTTGAATCAGCACTCCAAACACCCATAGAATGTGGGTTTTCTTTGGCGTAATTCTTTACTGCTTTAGGAGCTCTTCTGTCAGAATTTCCTTCTCTAAGCACAGGGTTTACTGCCGATCCTTTGACCTTATCATAACGAGCTTTGATGTTTTCTTCTTTGTCATTAGCAGGTGTTTCAGGATAGTTTGGAACAGCGTATCCTTTGTTCTGTAACTCCTTAATTGTAGCTGTAAGTTGTGGTATAGAAGCGCTAATATTTGGTAGTTTAATGATATTAGCTTGTGGTGTTTTTACCATTTCTCCTAATTCTTCTAGAGCATCACTCACCCTTTGTTTTTCTTTTAAGTATTCTGGAAATACAGCCAAAACTCTAGCGGATAATGAAATGTCTTTAGTTTCAATTTCAACCCCAGCTTTAGCTACAAAACGCTCTACGATTGGCAACAAAGAATGTGTTGCTAAAAATGGAGCTTCATCTGTTATGGTGTAAGTTATTTTTGATTTTTGATTACTCATTTTATGTCTTTTGTCTCTGAAATGTCAGCTGGCAAAGCTATCAATTAGTAGCCAAAAATATCTTCTAAGGTCAAGAATTTTACTTCACCATATTCTTTCAGAGCATCCATGTCTAATTCTTGCTTGTTTCCCAACACCAAAATGGTGTATTCGTTTCCACTTATATGCTCGTTATGGAAGGCTTGTAAATCATCCATTGTAAAGTTATTTACATTGTTGTATACATCTTCTCGAACATCTTTTTCAACACCTAATCTCTTGGCAGATTCGTAACTAAAAAGCACTCTGTCTTTAGTAATTCGCTCTGTTCTGATTTTTTGAACGATTGCATCTTGTGCATTCTCCATATTTGAATTCGCAGCAGGAAGCTCGGTTAGCAGCTCATTCATTCCAATCATAGCTTCTTTTAGTTTGTCGGCTTGTGTTCCGATGTAAGCCATTACGTAGTGTGACTTGTCGGCTGTTCTTGGTGAACTGTACGTACTATATACAGAATAGGCCAATGCTTTTGATTCTCTTAATGTTTGGAATACAATGCTTCCCATGCTTCCGCCAAAATACTCGTTGTGTAGACGAATCAATGGCATTTTAGTAGCATTGTAAGATGCTCCTTTTGCAACCATTAATATTTCTGCTTGCTTCATATCGTAGTCAACCACATAAACAGAGGTATTATTAATATCTAACTCTGCGTAATCTCCCCCTTCAGGAATCTTTTTTAATTCTTTAGGTAGTTGATGTAATTCTGATAAAGCGCTGGTGGCTTCATCTACAGATAGTGGTCCGTAGTACAACACACGGTGTTCGTAAGAGGTTAAGTTGCGGATAATTTCTAGTAACTCATCAGCTGTTGTTGCCATTAGTTCCTCTGCAGAAATTTGATTGGTAAACGGATTTTCTGCACCATACTTAGCAAAATTAGCCATACCAGAGTATAAAATGGTTTGTTTATTAAGTTTAGCATCTTCGCGCTTTTTCAAAACATCTAATTTCAAGTTTTCTAAAGCTGCATCATTAGCAACTGCATTGGCTAATAAGTTTTCGAATAACTCAACTGAAGCATTGAAATTGTCGTTTAAACCTGTTAGTGTAATATAGGTTTGCTCATTTTGACTGTTAACGGATACTTCACAACCAAGTTTATAAAATTCCTCTTGTTTTTGTGTTGGAGAAATTTCATCTGTTCCTAGGTATTTTAGGTAATCCACAGCTAAACCTAGTTTAGGATTGTGATTTTTACCCATATCTGTTATGTAGTATAGTTTAAAACGATCGTTTTCTGTGTTTGTTTTATGAAGTAATTCCACTCCACAATTGCTGCGTGCAATGTCTTTTTCGAAGTTAATGAAGTCTGGTTCAATTTCTGCAACATCTGTTTCTAATATTGTGATT
>CACHMF010000029.1 GCA_902580855.1 uncultured Bacteroidota bacterium
AAGCATCTTGCGCTATCCCTTTCCAAACAGAAACATCACCTGTTTCTTTCCAATACATATAAGCTAAAGAAGATTTGGTTCCTGCTCCATCAGCATGCATCACTACACAGTAATCATCGTCTCCTGTTAAATAGTCAGGAACGATTTTACAAAATGCTTTTGGAAATAAACCCTTATCCACATTTTTGATTGCTGCATGTACATCTTCCTTATCTGCTGACACCCCTCGCTGGTTGTATCTACTTCCGCTCATTTACTTTTTTTTTAATTATTGTCAAATAAAAAAGCATCCCGTTGGAATTCGGGACGCTTAAATGTAATAAATCTAATTGCTAGTTATCTTTTTTTAAAATCTCTCCAGTATCAGGATTGTAGAATTTATCCAATACTTTGAAGTCTGTTCTTCTATTATATTGATGTGCTTTTTCTCTGTCTTTTTCTCTTCTTAATGAATTGATATACGATTCATCTAAAGCAACACCCATTTTCAATCTTCCATCTTTTCTATCCATAACATATGGCTCTGTTTCACCCATTCCAATTGGAATTAATCGTACAGGTTCAACTCCTTTGGAAACCATATAGTCAACACATACTTGCGCTCTGTTCTGAGACAGACCCATATTGAATTTTGTTCCAGCTCTAAAATCAGTGTGAGAACGAAGCTCTATAATTACTGTTGGGTTATCTAATAAAACGGCCACCAAGGCATCTAAAGCTACTTTAGATTCTTGTCTTAATTTGGCACTATTGAAATCATACTCAATTCTTGGCAGTACAATTTCCTTTTTTGTTGGCTCTAAAGAGAAATCTAACACAAAGTCTTGGGATTCCCTGACGCCAAAAGTTGTTTCATTAGCGCTAGTACTCAGATATCCTTCTTTGGAAATCGTAAGTTCATAAGCTACGCCTTCGCTAATTACATCTTTACCAAACTCATATCTACCAGAATTATCAGTAATAGTTGTAGCTGTTGTACCATCAGTTCCCATTAAAGAAACGTTTGCACCTCCTACAATACTATTTGTATTGGCATCAGTAGCAATTCCTGAAAGAGTTAAAGTTAATGAGGGTAAGTTGAACTGATAAATATCATCACCACCTTTTCCTCCAGTTCGATTTGATGAAAAATATCCCACTTCTCTTTTCCCTTCAAAGATAATACCAAAATCATCTAAAGGAGAATTAATTGGACTCTTCATGTTTGAGATAGAAAGTAAAGTTCCTTCTGCATCAAATTCCGCTTTGTATATATCCATTCCTCCCATACCAACATGGCCATTAGACGCAAAATACAATGCGCCATCAGCATGTATAAAAGGGAATAATTCATCACCACTTGTATTTATTTGATCTCCTAAATTAATTGGCTCACTCCATTCATCACGCTTCATTTTTTTCACCATCCAGATATCTTTACCTCCGTATCCACCATTCATATCTGAAGCAAAATATAGTATTTTACCATCTTCACTAATACTTGGATGACCAAAAGTTGTTACACTATCATATGGAAGTGGTAATAATACTGGCGCAGTCCATCCTTTTCCTTTTTTCTTAGAAAAATAAATCTCACAAGTAGGAACTGGTTTCTCTTTTGAACTTTCTTCACAACGAGTGAAATACATTTCATTACCTCTTTTATTTAATGAAGTAGCTGCTTCATGTGCACCAGTATTCATAGGTTCTGGAAAAACCACCGGCTTACTCCAATTTCCTCTTTTATCTCTTTTTACACTCCATAAATCGGTGTAAGATTGACCTGTAGATCCATCTGCTCCTTTACCTACCCCTCCATCTCTAGCAGAAGTAAAAAACAAAACATCATAATCACCATTACCAAAGGATGGAGCAAAATCATTTGCTCTTGAATTTGCAATATCTAAAGCATCCACATTATATCTAGTAGGATTATCCAATGCTTCTTTTGCAAAAGCACAAGATTCTATTCCTTTTGCAGATCTGTCGTCTTCAGGTTTTAATTGCTGATATTTTTGATATTGCTCAACCGCTTCGTCAAACTTTTGCTGCAATTGCAACACTTGTGCAAAACGTAGATAAACTTCTGCATGCGGATATTTTGCTTTAATAGCACGCTTATACATGCTTTCCGCTTTTTTCAAAGCTTGTGGAGTGGCAACCATACGCCAACATTCTGCTTGTAAAAAAGTTAGTTCAGATTTCTTTGCTCTATTCTTCTCTTTCAGATAGGCCTCCTTGTACAAAGCAGCAGCATCATAGTAGTTTTGTACTAAAAATGCTTCATCTGCTTTAGATTTTTTGGTCTTTTTTTGATATCCATCTTGTGCTAATGCTGTTAAAGATAACATTAACACGAATGATAAAAGCGATAATGCGTTTCTCATGTTATGATATAATTTTGGCTAAAATAAGGATTTTATCCTTTTGTTTCACTCTAAAAATTTTTATTGATAATTTGTTGAAAATTATTCTAATTTGTAAGCTTTATTTTTACTAAAGTAAATATTTTTGCTTGTATAGTTATTAATACTTATTTTATTTATCTAAGCACTTTATGAAATCTAAATTAGAATACATTTGGCTAGATGGTTACTTCCCAACACAAAACATGAGAAGCAAAACCAAGCTAGTAGATGACTTTAGCGGTAAATTGGAAGATTGTCCAGTTTGGTCTTTTGATGGAAGTTCAACTAGACAAGCAGAAGGGAATTCTTCTGATTGTTTACTAAAACCTGTAGCTATTTTTCCAGATCCGGAAAGAGCAAACGGCTATTTAGTAATGACTGAAGTCTTGAATTCAAACGGCACACCACACGAATCGAATGCGCGTGCAAAAATTGATGATGACGATAACGACTTTTGGTTTGGATTTGAGCAAGAATATTTCATCATGGATGTGGAAACACAGCTCCCGTTAGGTTTCCCCATGGGTGGATACCCTGGACCACAAGGATTGTATTACTGCTCGGTAGGTGGTAAAAACACACACGGAAGACACATTGTTGAAGAACACGCTGATCTTTGTTTAGATGCAGGAATCAACTTTGAAGGAATCAACCAAGAGGTTGCTTGCGGACAGTGGGAGTTTCAATTATTTGCCAAGGGAGCTAAAAAAGCAGGTGATGAACTTTGGATAGCGCGTTACCTACTTGACAGACTAACTGAAAAATACGGATACTATATCGAGTACCACCCAAAACCGATTAAAGGAGATTGGAATGGTTCTGGAATGCACGCTAATTTCTCGAATGAATTATTAAGAACATGTGGTTCGCAAGAAATTTATGAGAAAGTTTGTGAAGCATTCCGTTCTGTAACAAAAGAACATATTGATGTGTATGGTGAGTTTAACGAACAACGCTTGACAGGACTACACGAAACAGCTTCTATCAACGACTTCAGTTATGGAGTGTCAGATAGAGGCGCGTCCATCCGTATTCCTATCATCACAGTAGAAAATGGATGGAAAGGATGGTTAGAAGACAGAAGACCTGCTTCTAACGGAGATCCATACAAAATTGCTGGTAGAATTATAAAAACTGTTAAATCAGCAAAATTTTAATTTTTATCACACAGATATAAAAAAAGGCATCCATTTATAGATGCCTTTTTTTTATGCTTTAAAATTCTACTATAAAAAATAGATGTAAGCAATGTATGCCAGAAGCATCAGGCTACCTTCAAATCTATTGATAGTACTTTTACTGTACACACGCATAACAGGATAAAGTAATAAAACAAAACCTAACATTATCCAAATATCTTTTGTGAAAATTTTTGCATCTTCAACAGGAATGTCGGTTACTAAGGAGGTTATACCTAATACTGCTAACACATTAAATATATTAGAACCCAATAGATTTCCAATTGCTAAACTTTCTTCTTTACGTACTGCTGCTATTAACGATGCAGCTAACTCAGGAACACTAGTTCCAATAGCTATCACACTAATAGAAATAATACGTTCAGTGACACCCCATATTCTTGCGATAGTAATTGCTCCATTTATTAGAAAATCTGCACCAAAATACAAAGCCAATCCACCTAATATTAAATAAGTGATAGATTTCCATAATGAAAAAGACTTTACTTGTTCAAAAAGCTCATCATTTTGAGGAGTCTGGACAACTTTTTTTCTAGAACTTCTAATAATAATAAAAACAAAAATAAGTAGAGTTAAAACAAAAATTATACCCATCCAAAATTGTATAGCTTGAAACTGATAGATTAATAATACAAAAACCGATGAAACTACTAACAACATAGGGTAGTTTTTCTCATAAGTATCATTAGTTACTTTAAGAGGAAATATAAGCGCTGTAAACCCTAGTACCAAGCCAATGTTAGAAATATTAGAACCTATTACATTTCCTAACGAAATATCTGGATACCCACCAAGCGCAGCATCTAAACTTACAAAAAGTTCAGGAGCAGATGTAGCAAAAGAAACTACCGTCATACCTACTACCAAAGTAGAAATTTTAAGCCGTAGTGCTAAAGAAACAGAACCCTTTACCAAAAATTCACCTCCCATAGCTAATAAAAACAAGCCTAAAACGATATTGATATAATCCATTAGTTTTTTAAGTCTTTATCAATTTCTTTCGCTTCCTTCTTTATCTCATCTGCACTTGATTGTATTTCGCGTCTAATATCGTTAGAAGCATCTTTCAACTCACGAATACCCTTACCTAAACCTCGTGCTAATTCTGGTATTTTTTTAGAACCAAACAACATCACTACAATGATAAGTATAACAAATATTTCTTGTGTACTAATGAATAAAAAATTTTCTGTCATTATAATTGGATAAAAAGCAAAAATAAAAAAACCCCGCTCAAAGGCGGGGCTTTCTATTTATTTAGATGAATTATTTCTTTTTTTTCTCTTCCGACTTATTCATCGTGTCCAACATAATTGGTGATGCAACAAATAAAGAAGAGTAAGTACCTACCAATACACCTACCATTAAGGCGAACATAAATCCTCTAATTACCTCACCTCCAAAAAGGAAGATAATTAACAACACAAAAAAGGTAGTAACAGAGGTATTGATCGTTCGACTTAAAGTACTATTCAAAGCATTATTTACCAACTCATTAAAATCTTTCTTCTTGAAAATTCTCATGTGCTCACGGATACGGTCAAATACAACCACGGTATCGTTAAGCGAGTAACCGATAATGGTTAGTATAGCTGCAATAAATGCCTGGTCAATCTCTAAAGAGAATGGCAAGATACCATAGAAGATAGAGAAGATAGACAATACAATCATCACATCATGGAATACCGCTGCTACAGCACCTAAACTAAACTGCCACTTACGGAAACGCAATAAGATGTATAAGAAGATAACCAATAGCGAGAAAACAACCGACCAAACCGCTGCATCCTTAATATCGTCTGCAATGGTTGGACCTACCTTTTGAGAGCTCATCACTTCGTAGCCACCATAAGCAGCTAAACCTTCCGCTAGTTGTGCAGCCACTAATTCGTCTGCATTTAAATCTTGACTATCAATTAGGTACTTTGTAGTAATCTTCACTTGGTTGTCTTCACCAAATGTTTTCACTTCTGGGAACATTTCCACACCATCCGTAACAAATGCTTGTCCTAAAGAAGTACGGATTTCCTCATTGTTAGCTGTATCATCAAAACGAACTACAAATGTTCTACCCCCTTTAAAGTCTACACCATAGTTAAGCCCTTTAGTAACAAAAGAACCAATACCTAACAAGATGATGATAGAAGATAAAATGTAGAAACGCTTACGCTTGCCGATAAAGTCAACCGCTGTGTTTTTAAATGCACCTTTTGTAATCTTGTTATCGAAACTTACTGACTCTTTCTTACTTAATCTCCAGTAGAACACCAATCTAGTAATGAAGATAGCCGAGAACAATGAGGTAAGGATACCAATTACTAAAGTAGTAGCAAATCCTTTAATTGGACCTGTACCGAATACATATAAGATAATACCTGTTAATAAGGTTGTAACATTCGCATCAATAATAGAGCTGTATGCTGCTTTGTAACCATCGGCTACTGCCAGGCGCAAGCCTTTTCCATTCATCAACTCTTCACGCACACGCTCGTAGATCAGTACATTTGCATCTACCGACATACCAATGGTTAATACGATACCTGCAATACCCGGTAAGGTAAGCACTGCTCCTATTGATGACAACACACCAAACACAAAGAAAAGGTTTGCCAATAGCGCAATGTTAGACACTACCCCTGCAAAGTTGTAGTAGAAAATCATGTACACCAACACAATCATCAATGCGATGATGAATGAGCGGAAACCAGCATCAATTGCTTCTTGACCTAAAGAAGGACCAACAATTGCCTCTTCGATAATACGAGCAGGAGCAGGTAATTTACCCGACTTCAAGATGTTCGCTAAATCACTCGCTTCGTTAATAGTAAAGTTTCCTGTAATTTGAGAACGGCCACCAGCAATCTCTGCTTGTACCGTTGGGAAAGAGTACACATAGTTATCTAAAACAATCGCTACACTCTTACCGATGTTCTCTCCTGTTAATCTTTTCCAAGCACGAGCACCTTCAGCGTTCATAGTCATAGAAACCTCTGGAGATCCGTTAAACTGTCCAAAATCTTGACGAGCATCAGTAATCACATCACCTTCCATAGCTGCTTTTTTATTTCTTGAATCACCTCTTAAAGCAACTAACTGTACATATTTTCCCTCTGAATCATATGGTTTTACAGTCCACGCAAAATGCACATCTATTGGAAAGAAATCTTTCACCTCTGACATTGCTAAATAAGAGTTTACCTTTGCAGTATCTTTTATCAAAGAAAAACCACAGACCGGACCTTGTACTGGCTGATTATTTTGATCCAAACTAGGAACCAATACCGCATACAAAGGATTTTCGGCAGCAAATTGTTCAAAAGTTAAGGAAGCCGTATCGGTCAGTGCCGAGTCTGCTGCTAATTGGTCAAGTAAAGAATTTTCTTCAGTAACCACTTCTTCAGTAGCCGCCAACACTTCTTCAACTATTTCATCAGCTTCAGTAGCTACTGCCTCTACTTCTTTCAAAAAGTCGTTAGCTGCTGTAATAGCTCCTAGCAAATTGCTGTATTCGTAAGTTTCCCAAAACTCTAACTGTGCAGTACCTTGTAATAGTTTTCGCACACGCTCTGGATCTTTCACACCTGGCAATTCTACCAAGATACGACCCGAGCCCTCCAAACGCTGAATGTTTGGTTGTGTAACACCAAAGCGGTCAATACGCGTTCTTAAAATATTGAACGAACGATCAATCGCTTCTTCTACTTCTTCTCTAATTACATTGATAACCTCTTGGTTGGTAGATGAAGTTTGCACCCTATCCTTCAACTCCGGAGTATAAAAGATAGCTGCTAATTTAGCATCTGCATCTTGCTCGGCAAAAGCAGCAGCAAAAAGCGTTACAAAATCGTCTTGACTATCTCTTTGCTTCTCTAGAGCATCAACAATTGCTGCATTAAAAGTAGCATCTTTACTATTATTAGATAAAGCACGAATCACGTCCACTACCGAAACCTCTAAGGTTACATTCATTCCTCCTTTCAGGTCCAAACCTAAATTGATTTCTCTAGCTGTACACTCGTTGTAGGTATACTCTTTTAAACCAATAAAGCTGTAAACTGACTCGGTAGCAACAGAGTCTAAGTACAAACGCTCTTTTACTTCATCACCTTGCGCAAATGCTTTGGCATCCTCTTCTACCCCGTTAGCAATCCATGTAAACGACAATTGGTACAAACACACCAAGGCAAACATGATGGCAAACAAGGAAATTACATTTCTATTCTGCATAATACTATACTTGCTTTTTATTAGAACGGGCAAATATAGAATTTCAAATCGGAAATAACAATTGAAATACACAAAGCAACAAGGAAGAGACAGTTAACACTTTGAATCAGTAAGAAATCAGCTATTGAAACCTCTATTTTAGGGTAATATCCTTACTTTTGGAAGATGAAGTACTTTTTTACGCTATCATTACTACTGGCCTTTATCACCTCTCAAAGCCAAACATTACAAAGAACTTTATTACCGGTTAACAACACAAACAACCAAAACATACCCAACCCCTGGAGCGGAGGGTTAAATGCTTGCCAGCTTTCAGAGATAGATTTAAATCTAGATGGCACTAAAGACCTTTTTGTTTTTGAGCGCACCGGAAATCGCATATTACCTTTTATCAATAACGGCATTAGCAATACTATAAGCTACCACTACGAGTCAGCATACATCAACGCATTTCCACCTTTAAGTGATTGGGCCTTACTAGTAGATTACAATGCAGATGGGAAAGAAGACTTGTTTGCCTATAATGGAGGTAAGGTAAAGGTATACCGCAACACCTCTTCTGCTACACAGCTAGAATTCACACACTTCAGCAATCAGCTGATAACCGATTACAGCGGTTCTCCTTTTCAGCTGTATGTTAGCAGGGTAGACATCCCTGCCATTACCGATGTGGACAATGATGGCGATATAGACATCCTAACCTTTCAGTCTTTAGGCGGATATATAGAGTTTCATGAAAACCTAAGCATGGACTTGTACGGACATGCCGACAGCCTTATCTTTATAATGACAGACCCTTGCTGGGGCGATGTGTACGAAGGATTAAACACTTACACCCTAAACGATTGCAACACTCCCCTAGTCAACCCAAGACATACAGGATCTTCTATACTAGCCATTGATATAGATAACGATGCCGACAAAGATTTAATTTTAGGAGATGTATCTTACAACAACCTGAACCTATTAACCAATGGAGGTAGTCCTAGCACCTCTTTAATAACCGCTGTTGATCAAAACTTTCCAGCTAACAACAGCAACACCATAGCCACAGATATCACTGCTTTTCCGGCTGCTTTTTACCTAGATGTAAACAATGACGGACTGAAAGATTTAATAGCGAGCCCAAACATTGCTAATAACTGCGAAAACAAAGAAAGTCTGTGGCTGTACCTGAATAGCGGCAGCAATACAGCACCTGTTTTCAGCTTACATCAAAAAAACTTTCTGCAAGATAATACGCTAGATTTTGGAGCAGGCGCCTATCCGCTTTTTTACGACTACAACTCAGATGGACTGCTAGATATTATTTGCGGGAACTTCGGTTATTTCAATGGTGGAGACCATGTAGGACAACTGGCTGTTTTAGAAAACACAGGCACTACCAACCAAGCTGCTTTCACCTTGGTAGAGGATGATTTTGCCAATTTGAGCAACCTCCCCTTAAACACCTTGCTGAATATACCGGTAGCAGGCGTATCGCCCACCTTTGGCGATTTGGATGGCGATGGCGATGACGACATGATTTTAGGTGATGCTGATGGCAAACTACACTATTTTGAAAACAGTGCTGGCTCAGGAAATCCTATCCAGATGAACTTACACACCAACAACTACTTCAATATAGATGTAGGGCAATATGCTGCACCTGTTCTTTGGGATTTGAATCAAGACAACCTGCTTGATTTAGTAATTGGTAAACTCACTGGCGATTTATTATATCTACCCAACAGTGGCACAAATACCACAGCTATTTTCGACACCATTATTAACGATTTTGGACAAGTACATGTAGCTAACCTCTTTGCAGGATACGGTTACAGTCGCCCCTATTTTTATACTGAAAATAATGCTACACAATTGTTGGTAGGATCGGAAAGTGGACATGTGTACCACTATAACAACATAGACAACAACCTTAATGGTAGCTTTGCTATAGTAGACACTTTTGCTTTTGATATTTGGGACGGTATTAAAACCAGTGTAAGCTACCAAGATCTAAATAACGATAGTGTTCGAGACTTCCTGCTTGGCAACCAATCGGGAGGCTTAATCTATTTTCAGTCGGATACCACCAATAACAACAGCAGCAACATTGCAGAAGCGCCACAAAACTTACACATGTACCCCAATCCCGCCACACACACTATATACATAAGTATCCAAGGCGAAAAAACCATCTACAACATTTTGGGAGAAGTGGTCTTAAAAACCAGAAAAAAACGCATTAACATCCAAGGTTTAGCCAATGGCGTTTATTGGATAAGGTGCAACAAAACAGTAGGAAAATTTATCAAGCAATAAAAAAAGGGAGCAAATGCTCCCTTTTTTGTTTCTTTTATGCTTAGTCTAGAATAAATCCATATCGCTTAAAAGGTTGTTGGTTGCCTTAACCCCCGCAGCAGACTCTGCTAACAATCCTTTTTCGTTTTCGTCTAAGTCAATCTCAACAATTCTTTCAATTCCATTTTTACCCAAGATAACTGGAACACCAATTGTTAAATCGCTTAAGCCATACTCTCCTTCTAACAAAGCAGAACATGGGAACATTTTTTGTTGATCGCAAGCAATTGCTTGAACCAAAGAAGATACTGCTGCACCTGGCGCATACCAAGCAGAAGTACCCAACATACCCGTTAAAGTAGCACCTCCTACTTTCGTGTCAGCAGCTACTTGTGCCAATCTTTGTTCCGATAAGAATTCTGATGCTCTTACTGAATTTCTTGAAGCCAAACGCGTTAAAGGAACCATGCCTTTATCACTATGACCACCAATTACCATACCTTCTACATCTGATGCTGGACATCCTAATGCTTCTGACAATCTGTACTTGAAACGAGCGCTATCCAATGCACCACCCATACCAATGATTCTGTTCTTTGGTAATCCTGTTATTTTATGCGTTAAGTAAGTCATGGTATCCATTGGGTTACTCACGATAATCAAAATAACATTTGGCGAATGCTTGATTAAGTTTTCTGAAACAGTTTTTACGATTCCTGCATTGATACCGATTAACTCTTCACGAGTCATACCTGGTTTTCTAGGAATACCTGAAGTAATAACAGCTACATCGCTACCCGCTGTTTTGCTGTAATCGTTAGTGCTTCCTACAATTTTAGTATCAAAACCGTTTAAAGAAGCTGTTTGCATCAAGTCCATGGCTTTACCTTCTGCAAAGTTCTCTTTGATGTCTACCAATACTACTTCTGAAGCAAAGTTTTTAATGGCAATATACTCGGCACAACTTGCACCTACCGCTCCTGCTCCTACTACTGTAACTTTCATAATTATATCTTGTTAAAATGATGTTTATTTTGAACGCTGCAAATGTAGTAAACACACCTCATTCAACAATATACCATCGCAAATTTATTCAGGTAATTATTGAAAACGTAATATTATTTTATCTTTAATTTAAACCCAATACTAAAGTTACTAGATTTGATGCATAGACAATTTATTCGTATTTTAGCCGATGCTCAAAACGAAAACAATGAGTTTCATGAACAAAATTTTATTTACTCTACTTATCTTAATTCCAAGTATAATTAATGGACAAGTTTTACAAGTTTGTTGTGATACCACTATATGCTCAAGTTCTCCTGTAACTTTGACTGCAGATATAACTGGCTCAATTAACCTAGGGAATTTACAAGCAGTAGCGCTCACTGATGATTCTTATACACCAGTAATACCGATTGGTTTTCAATTTGATTTCTTTGGAAATACCTATTCTGATTTATTGATAAGTTCAAATAATTATGTCACTTTTGATTTAGCCAATGCTGGAGGATACTCTGGTTGGAATATTGCAGGACCAATTCCTGGCAATGGAACAAATAATTCAATAATGGCTCCTTGGCAGGATATTAATCCTGGTCTTGGCGGAATTGTAGAATGGGGATCTTTTGGAACTGCTCCAAATAGAGTATTTGTTGTTAGATGGTACCAAATACCAATGTTTAGTTGTACATCAGATTTATTCTGTTCAGCTCTTTATCTATACGAAGGTTCAAATATTATCGAAACTTACATTGAAAATAAACCCTTGTGTGCAGCATGGAACGGAGGTGCGGCTATACATGGATTACAAAATGCTAATGGAACTATTTCTCATGTTGTAACTGACCCAATATTGGGTGCACCAAGAAATTTTCCACTTCAATGGACATGTACAAATGATGCTTGGGAATTTGTCCCAGACCCTACAAATCCAAATAACTATGTAATGAATCAGATCCCATTTGGTCAAATATTATCAAGTAATAATATTGTGTGGTACGACGATAATGGTAATCAAGTTGGTACAGGAGCAAGCATTACTGTTTCACCAACTGTAACAACAACTTATACTGCTACTGCTGTTGAATGTTTGAGCGGATCGTCTGTTTCAGGTAGCGCCACTGTATATGTTTCGGATTTAACATTAACTAATAATGTCAATGATGTACTATGTAATGGTGATGGAAATGGAAGCGTTACAATTACACCAATAGGAACTGCTCCTCCGTGGGATTTTGACTGGCAAGACAATAATGGAAACAACCTACAAACTAATTTGAATGCGAATGGACCTGTGTCATTGAACGGTTTAGACGGAGGAGTTTATGACGTAGTTGTAACAGACGATATGGGCTGTATCCTTACAGAAACAGTTACAGTAAACGAACCTACTCCGATCACCACAAATATAATTGGCGCAGACCTGAATTGTTACATGAGCAATGATGGCTCTATATCAGCTAGCGCAAACGGCGGCACCTCCGTATCCGGAAATTACAGCTACAGCTGGATAGGACCAAATGGATACACTTCTAACAATCCAAGTGTTCAAAACTTAGCTCCCGGAATATATACAGTAACCATCTCTGATGATAACGGCTGTACAGCTAACGATTCTTATAATGTATTAGAACCAACAGAACTTATTGCATCATTAGATAGTTATATTGATGTTACCTGTTTTGGATTTACTGATGGCGCTATTAACGCAACTATAAGTGGAGGAACTCCAAACTATATATTGAGTTGGTCAGGCCCAAACAGTTTCACCAGCTCATTAGAAGATTTGAACAATATAGCCCAAGGACCTTACACCCTTAGTGTAGTAGATGCGAACAACTGCCCTGCAACACTTAGTGTAAACATTGGAGAAGCTGGTATTTTAGTTAATACTTTTGTTACTTCTAACTACAATAATTATAATGTAAGTTGTAAAGGCTATAGTGATGGTATCATTGAAGTAACAACAACTGGTGGAACAGGTCCTTACGCTTATTCCTGGAGCGGACCTTCAGCCTACTCATCAAGTGATGAAGACATTATTGACCTTGTTGCTGGAACCTATAATTTATCGGTTACAGATGCTCAAAATTGTACTAGTAATGAAACAGTTACTTTAGAAGAACCATCTCCTTTAGTACTTATCCTAGAAAATCATAGCGACATTAGTTGCCACTACGAAAACAATGGCTTTATAGAAACTTCTTGTTGGGGGTCTGTATCTTCAGATAGCACATACAATTACCACTGGGATGGGCCGGGCTTCTTTTTTGCCAACCAACCCGATATTTACAACCTTTCAGAAGGTGGATTATACACCCTAACTGTTACAGACGATAACGATTGTATTGCTACAGTAGAATATGATATGTATAAGCCAGAAGAATTAAGAGCTATTATTTACAACCTTAACGATACCATCACGGACAACTATCCTTTTGTTAACTTTTATGATCACTCTTTAGGAAATCCTGTAGGATGGACTTGGAGCATTTCAGACGGAACGCCTAGTACATATGCGCAAGACCACATGAATCATCACTTTGTTGCTAAAGGCGATTATCAAGTAGAATTAAAAGTAGAAAACAGCAGCGGTTGTTTAGATAGTACACAAAAAACAATTCGTGTCATTGAAGAACACACCTTGTACGTACCCAATGCATTTACTCCTGATTTAGATGGAAGAAATGATGTATTTAGAGTGCAACACCATGCCTTAAGAGAGGAAACTTATCAAATTGCTATTTACGATCGCTTAGGCTCATTAGTACACAGCTCTAATGATCCTAATGATGAATGGAATGGAACCAACGATTTTACTGGCAACAAACTAGAAACTGGAGTTTTCACATACTACATAAGCTATCAAGACTGGGATGGTTGGAAATACGACCACACAAACTGTGAAAATTGTACTGGAACAGTTACACTAATTAGATAATCTCAATTTACAATTCTATAAAAAAGCCCACTTTAAAGTGGGCTTTTCTTTTATCTATTTACATTCTGAGTTAAGCATCAATATTAGCATATTTCGCATTAGCTTCAATAAATGCTCTCCTTGGCGGAACATCATCCCCCATTAACATTGAGAATACTCTATCAGCTTCAGCTGCACTATCAATACTAACTTGACGTAAAGTTCTTGCTTCAGGATTCATGGTTGTATCCCATAGCTGCTCTGCATTCATTTCTCCCAAACCTTTATAGCGTTGTATGTTTACGCTACCACCCATTTTTTCAGCTAGTAAATCACGTTCATCATCGCTCCAACAGTAGTGTTGCTCTTTGCCTTTCTTAATTAAGTAAAGTGGTGGAGTAGCAATGTATAAGTATCCATTCTCTACTAAAGGCTTCATATAACGGAAAAAGAATGTTAAAATTAGTGTCGCAATATGCGAACCATCAACATCGGCATCGGTCATAATTACAATCTTGTGGTAACGTAGTTTTTCTAAGTTCAACGCTTTACTATCTTCTTCTGTTCCTATCGTTACACCTAGGGCAGTAAACATGTTCTTAATTTCCTCATTTTCGAATACACGGTGTTGCATGGCTTTTTCTACATTCAATATTTTACCTCTCAAAGGTAAAAT
>CACHMF010000030.1 GCA_902580855.1 uncultured Bacteroidota bacterium
TACATATACAAATGAATACCCTATTAAGATTGAAATAACACAAGGAACTATAGAAAAATGGGAATATAACTTTAAGTCTGGAAAATTAGAACAAGACTTTGAAAATCTTAAGCCTAGGTCAATTAATTATATGCCCTATCCTTTTAATTATGGTTTTATATTAAACACTTTTAACAAATTTGACTCAGACCCTTTAGATGCAGTTGTTATTGGTGAAAAACTAAATATGTCAGATACTATTTTTGCGAAGCCAATTGCAGTTGTTAAAACCATTGATAATGGTGAAATAGATGATAAAGTAATTTTTATTCATAAATCATCGCCATTATATAAAATCGATAATAAAATAGATTTACAAAATAGCTATCCTGGAGTTATTGAAATAATATGTCTCTTTTTTGAAAACTACAAAGGTAAATCTTCGAATGTGATTGGGGTAAAAGATGAGAACTATGCTAAAAAATTAATAATTTCAAAAAAAATAAATTAAGACTAAAAAAAGCGGAACACTGTCTCAAAATGAGATGGATTCCGCTTTGGTGGACCTCTCGGTCCTAGTTTCGAACTTTTTTAAAGAATTATTGTAGTTTTTATTCATTATGATAAATGAACATACTGATAGTATGCATCTTAAAAGATTTAATGAGAATCATGTTGATTTGATTTATCAACTTGATAGTGATCCTGATGTGATGAAGTATATTACTTTAGGCGTTCCAAGAACTGAAATTGAAGCTCAACAGTATTTAATTAATAGAATCATGAAATCTTATAATAAAGGAAATGATTTTGGAATCTTTGCGGCATATTTAAATTCAACTAATGAATATATTGGTTGGTTTCTTTTTGAATTAGATAAAGAATTTTCTAATGCTATAGAAATAGGGTGGAGATTGAAAAAAGAATTCTGGGGAAATGGATACGCTACAGAGATGGCTATGTGTTTAGTAGAGAAAGCAAAATCTATGCATAAAGATGTAGTTGCTCGTGCTATGATAGAAAACAAAGCTTCTATTCGAGTTATGGAGAAAGCAGGCTTAAAGTTTGTTGAAGAATTTTGGGGAGATTATAATCCTCATTCTGGGAGTCCAGATGTTTTATATAAAAACCCACTCAATTGAGTGGGTTTCTTTTTGGTGGACCTAAGCGTCCTTATTTCGAACTACTTCTTAAAAATCTTATTGAACCTATAGGGCCAAAAGTAATTGGATTTGGATTTTCTGAATAATAAATTTTTTTTAAAATTATTACCTAACAACTAGAATTAAACTGTTCATCACTAAATATCTTTGAAGCATCTCTATCTATTTTTTATTTCTTCATAAAATTTTGCAGTAGCAACCCCTATCCATGGAATTACTACAAATAATCCTAAACCAAATGGAATAAGCCCCAAAAGCAATAAAAGAATGCATCTTAAGTGGAAACGGAATAATTTCCATTTATATCCGTTCATTATTTCTTTACTTGTTTGCATAGCTTCCATTGCGCCTATTTCTGGATTATCCGCTATAACAAAATATGTCTTAGTATAACAATATGCCCAGTATATTCCTGGGATAATAAATAAAATCATCCCAGCTAAAACAATTAGCATCGTTAACCAAAAAGCTCCTAGAGAAGAAGCAAAAGAATCAAACCCTTTAAAAAGGTCACCGATTTCAGGATTATTATTTCTTGAGACATTTAACCAAAAAATTGATTGACCAACCCCAAGAGCTCCACCAATAATAAATGAGACATATATGGATCCAGAAATATAGCCAATAATACCAGATACTAGAAAGAATCCAATACTAATACCCCATTGTCCATCAAGATCTTTCCAGGCATTTGAGAATAAATCTGAATTTGATTTTATAGGATTAAACAATTCTTCAAACTTATCATCCATTTTAAAATGAAATTTTAGTTAATACAGCAAATATAAAAAATCAATATTGTATGATTGGAACCTAAACAGATACAAAGATTAATATAAGGCCGCTTTGGTGGACCTAAGCTTCCTTATTTCGAACTTACAAGAATCTAATGATTTTGCAAAAAAGTTGAATCAGTTAGTGTCTTTAAAAATGAAACCAAAGAGTAAATTTCTTCATTGTTCAACTGAAATGGCTGAATAATTTCATGTTTATTTTCATGTTTGTTTCCGCCTGACATATAATGTAAAATAACCTCTTCTAATGTATTAATGCTTCCATCGTGCATATATGGGTGTGTTACATCAATATTTCTTAACGTTGGAACTTTAAAAATTGCTCTATCACTATTTTTTCCTGTTAGTCTTATCCTTCCTGAATCAGGATAAAATTTATACAAACCATTATTTGTTAAACTATAATTTGTAAAATTAAATCCATTGTGGCAACTAGCACAATGAAGTTCATTGTAAAATAAATTTTTTCCTTTCATTTCTGTTTCATTCAATTCAATTTCTTTGTTAAGATATTGATCATATTTTGATTTACCGCTTATTAAAGTTCTTTGATAAGAAGCAATAGCGCTTGTAATTACTTTTGGATTTGGATTTGTTCCATAAGCAAGGTTAGATAATTTGACATAGTCAGCATTATTAGAAATCCGATCTGAAGCTATTAAAATATGAAGATCAAATTCATTTTTCTCATGAAATGGAACTAGTGCTTGATTTTCAAGCGTAGGGTTAACTCCATCAAGCATAAAATACTTGTTGTAAGCAACATTTGTTAGTGTTGGTGTATTTCTTT
Source organism: uncultured Bacteroidota bacterium (assembly GCA_902580855.1). Lineage (GTDB taxonomy): Bacteria > Bacteroidota > Bacteroidia > Flavobacteriales > UBA7312 > UBA7312. The sequence continues at coordinate 2,727 of CACHMF010000030.1, forward strand.
CAAGAATAGTTCCATTTTTACCAATTGCTTTAATTTTTCTATCTGAAAAAGCGTAATTTGGGTTGTGGCAAGTTGAGCATGAAATTGTAGAATCTCTACTTAAAATAGGGTCAAAAAAAAGTTTTTTTCCTAACTTGATTCTTTCAATGGTTAATTGGTTACTTTCAGGAATGTAAGGCTCAGGAAAGTGGCTAGGAATATGAGATTCAAATATTTTAAAAGAACTAAAAAGAGAAAAGATTAAAATAAAAATGAAACTATTAAAGTTCATTTATCAATTAATTATGAATTTATGTTTGTAAGTATATTTACCTCCATTAAAAAAAACAAAATAAACACCGCTTTTTAATTCTTTTCTTATAAAATAATTGCCTTCAAATCCAATATTTTGTGATTGTAAAACGATTTGACCACTTGAATTATATATTGATAGTGTAAAGTCAATATTATTATTAAGTTTATAGTTTATAGTAGGTGAATAACTTACGTTATAGTCTGTGGTTATGTCAATTAAATTTTGTTGAATATCTAAACTAGAAAGATCGTTCGCTTCAAAAACCTGATTTGTTACAGTATTATTACACATGTTCAGATTAGTACTACTACTACTGTGATCAATTCCTGCGTTGATTAGATCTATGCCGCTTAACCACCTATCAATGTTAACATCTAAAGATAAATTAATGATGTTATTGATGCTTTCATAACTGTTAGTTAGGTAATTTACATCTTGTAACATTATATCACCAAGAGATCTTAGTTGAAATGCTTTATTAGGAACACCGTCCCCGTTATCATCAATTGTACCATCTATAACAAGAAAAAAATAACCTGCTGGCCATCCCCAGTCCATTAGTGGAGATTGTGGACCTAAAGGGTGTTGCGATGAATAGTTACTACTATTTCCATGATTAGCATCATAATCTACACCTAAATCAAATTCTAACTTTTCGATGTTATAAATTGAATATTGTCCAAGAAAATAATTAGTTACGTTTCCATTAGCTAATACATATACAGAGGAAAGTGGAGTGTTAATTCCTGAATCGTGAGTAATCTCAATAGATGAAATATAGTATTGAAGTCTAGAAATATTTATTGCATTACCATTTTCATCTTGATAATTTTGAGAATATAAAAATGGATCTCCATTAAACTTATGGTTTAAAATTAGATTTAAATCTACTTGAGATAGACAAACAGTAGAATTTAGAAAAAAGAACAATAAGATTAGATTTCTTATCATAGCTGTGGTTAATTTTTAGTAGATAAGATTACTTTTTTTTCGATTCTTCCATCTTTATATACTATTATATTTATTGAATTTTTCAAAAAACTTTTAACTCTTTTACCTGTTACATCATATATGAGATATTCTTCGTTACCAATCCCATTGATTATCTCATCATTAATACTGCTTATTAAGTTAGCGGTTCCTATCCATGTAACAGTATCTATATATTCATTGTTTGTGGTTATCTGCATTTTCACGATGCCAGATCCAGGCGTATTGTTAGGGTAAAAATGACAGTTTAGATATTGTTGTGTGTTTGGCAAGAAATTATTTGTTCCGTTTGTAATTCCAGGGTTATAGCAATTAGGAAAACAATTTGAAAATTCCCATTCTTGTGGCATTGTACTTTCAATTATTTCCCAGCTTACTTGAGTTGTATCATGTGCATTGTAGTAAGTGTTTTGGTAAAATGAATTAACATTAGCGTAATCAGAAAAAGTAATCAGATGTTGATCAATACTGTGAATCTGTGCATTTACACAAAAGCAGAATAATAAAGATAATTTTGTAAATATAAGCCTCATTGTTTTGTTATTTATATTACAAAATTAATATTTCCTTGGCATTTGTTCAAATTCAAGAATATATAACAAATACAAAATAATTCTGTTTTATGAAAAAAGCGGAACACTATCTCAAAATGAGATGGATTCCGCTTTGGTGGGCCCACCTGGGCTCGAACCAGGGACCAACGGATTATGAGTCCGCTACTCTAACCAACTGAGCTATAGGCCCTATAATATAGGACTGCAATATTACACTTTTGTTACCTATCTTGCAACCTTTACCAACTGGTGCTAAAAGGTGTGAAAAATATCTTATTTGACCTGGGGGGAGTACTTTTTCATATCGATTATAACCGGACTATTGATGCTTTTAAAGAACTGGGAATAACAAATTTTAAAAAGTATTTTACTCAGCACCAACAATGTGAATTATTTGATGCTTTTGAAACAGGTAAAATCAGTGCGGAGTTATTTGTGAAAACAATACAAAAATTATCTGCAAATTGTGCTAACCAAGAAATTATAGATGCATGGAATGCAATGCTTGTCGACTTACCTAAGGAGAATTTGAACTTTTTAGTAGCTTTAAGCGAAAATTATCGATTGTTTTTGTTGAGTAATACTAATGAAATTCACATTCAATTTGTGAATGCTTTTTTAAAAAAGCATTACAATATATCTTCTATCAATCAATTTTTCGAAAAGGCATATTATTCTCATGAAATTGGAATGCGTAAACCACATAAATCTACTTTTGAGTGGGTGCTAAAAGATTCAAATATATTAGCGGAAGAAACGCTTTTTATTGAAGATACAGCTCAACATGTTGAGGGCGCTAAACAGGCAGGATTAAAAACACATCATTTAAAAAGTAATGCAGCGATTATTTCGCTTTTTCCTGACACAACTCTATAAGGATTCCATTAGTTGTTTTAGGATGCAGAAAACAAATTCTTTTATTATCTACGCCATTTTTAGGTCTTTGGTTGATTAGTTGAAATCCTTCGGCTTGTAAGCGCTCCATTTCAGCATCTATGTCTTCAACCTCAAATGCAATGTGATGAATACCCTCTCCTCTTTTCTCAATAAACTTTGCGATTGGTGAATTTTCATCTGTTGCTTCAAGCAGCTCTATCTTAGTATCACCAATTTTAAAAAAAGATGTTGAAACTCCTTCACTTACTAATTCTTCTTGCTTATAATAAGGTTGATTAAAAAGTCTAGTAAATAAATCATTAGCGCTAGCTAAGTCTTTTACCGCAATACCAATATGCTCAACTTTTTTCATCACTGTAAAAATAAAAAAGGCGGTGAAAAAAACACCGCCCTTTTTAAATATAAATTTAGTTTGGATTAAAACCCAACATTAACTCCTAACCACATTCTTGTGTTATCTTCATTGTCAGACTGTCCGTTTGACATATGAACTGATAAAGAAGAATTATCAGAGAAGTTGTAACCTAATGACAAATCTGTTACAGAATAGTCAATTGTTTCAGCTTCATTAGTTACGTTATACATTGTTGCTCCAAAAGTAAAGTCTCCCATTGCATAAGAACCACCAAAAGACATAACGTCACACTCATCAGTGATAGCACGCATACCTGTTCCTGCGAAATCATTTCTTACGTTACCTGACGCTAGGAAAAATCCATTTTCGTCATACATATCGTAACCTGCAGATACAGACAAGTCATCATTTACTCCATAGTCAACTCCTACAGACATAAGACCCATTTCAGTACCGTCGAAGCCTTCAGCAGTGTAGTATCCGAAAGATACATCTGCACCATTAGCCATTGCATAAGTACCATCTAAACCCATTGCAGTGCTCTCAGAACCTGAGGCATCTGTTGAAACATACAATAAGTTAAAGCCCATGTCACCCATGTCCTTAGACACATTGAATACCATTTGAGTGTTGTCAAAGTTTCCTTCAGCAGCACCTTCCATGTTAGCGCTTGCGTATCCTACGTGGATATCAGCAAAGTCGTTATTGATACCAAACATCATACCGTCCCATGTGTTTCCATCATTGTTCCAGTCGTTTGATCCAATAATTCTTCCACTACCGAAATTCAAAGCCATACGTCCTGCAGTAACAGAAGCAAAGCTCATTAAGTTAGTAGTAGCTGTAGCTGTGTGTACTCCAAAAGTAGCGTCTGCGCCACCAAAGTTGTAATCAGCATTGAATGATGCATTTACAGAAACATCGTCTCCGCCAAATGCTACATTCACTCTTGTAAATTGCTCAGTATCCATACTTGTAACTCCATCTACATCGTGATTGTTTACACGTGTATTTGAATTTACAGACCAGTCCTGAGCTGAAACTGTTGTTGCTAAACCTAGCATCAGTGCTAGGGCTAATTGCAAATTCTTTTTCATAATTAGTGAAAAATTGGTTAATACAGCGCAAATATGAACATATCTGATTAACTGACCAAGAAAAAAACAATCTTTTTAATTCACAGAAAAGTGTTGATAAGAGTTGGTAAACAGGTGTTATGAACACTTAAAAAAGACCCTTATACCTTTGAATATCAGCGTCTTTAAGTAGTTTTTCTGAAGTTGTTAAAAAGGTGGTGAAATGAGCCGATAAATAAGGTCCTTGAATAACACCTCTAGTACCTAATCCGTTAAAAATAGCCAGTTTTTTGTGCTTTGGATGCTCTCCCAAGAAGGGTTTCCTGTCACGCGTGGTTGGTCTCACTCCTGCTTTTTCAGAAACAACATCATATTCCTCTTCTAATATTTGTTTGATTTTATCATGCAAATAAGCAATGCCTTCTGTGGTCACCAGTTCATCCTGTTCGAGATGATTAAAGGTAGCGCCAACTCGATATAAATGATCTCCCAAAGGCAATATATAAACACCTTTGCTAACTATTTTTTCGAACTTTTCTAGTTTAGGTATTCGTATAGTTAGGATCTCACCCTTGGTTGGCGAAAAGGGTAAATACTTAAAATGAGGGTTATAAATGGCGCGAAACCCTTCGCAAAAGATGATTTTCTTAGCCTGAACACCTTTGTAAACTCCAACGTGTGCTTCTAGCAATTTGAAGTTGAACTTTTCTTCTAGCAAGCAGTTTTCACTCTTAAAAAAAAGGCGTGAAGCATCAAGAAATTTTACCACTTCCAAATTTCCTGCGGGATAAATTGAAGCTCCCCCGAATTCATCTTTCAAAAAAGAGTATGAATTTGGAGGCTCAAAGTCACTAATGAAGTCATTCATTCTCTCGTTACTACACTTTACCTGCCACTGTTTTCTGTTAGCTTCGTTCGGAAAAAGACGAAATATAGGATTGATATTAAAAAATGTTGAACCTAACTTTTTCTCTAAAAATTTATATCTTTCGATAGCAACAGGTAAAAAGTCATCTGCCATCCAAGAGCGGATACAGCGCTTCACTCCTACTGGATTAAATAGCCCTGCTGCAACTTTAGAAGCCATCGCTGCATGTGGTTTGTCAATAATTAAAACTGATTGTTTTTTTTCTATAAGATCATGAGCTAAAAGCGTTCCTGCAAGCCCTTGTCCTACAATGATGTAATCAACCGATTTCATACATTAAAATCGATTAATATCTCCAATAATAAACGTGACGTCTCTTCTTAGGATCAGGAATATTAACCCCAATAGAAATTTCATGAGACCCTGCAGTGTGATTAGCAATTGAAGCAAGAGTATAATCAAACCCATAAGCCAAATGGAAATTTCCTACATTCATTCCCATTAAAGCAACCACGGATCTATCTGTTCTTAAAGAAACTCCTGTCCAAAATTTTCTATTAAAAATCACACGGGTATTAATGTCTAATTGCATTGGGCCTGCATCGATAGTTTTTACTAAAATTGATGGTTCTAAATGAAGGCTTTTATTGATCTCGGCTGTAAATCCTGCCATACCAAAATAATGTCTTACACCTATATTATCTCCATAATCAAAAGTTAACGCTTCTCTAAAGGTAGACTCGAAAAGCTGATAAATAGACAGTCCTACGTAGTAATTTTTTCCGTATAAATAACTACCAAAAGCAGCATCAGGAACTATTTCTGAATAAACTCCTCCTTCAAAATTCACATCAGGATTATGAAATACTATTGTGCTTTGGTCTAGCTTATACTGATAAATCATCCCAGAAATACCTAATGAGATTTTTGACTCGATGGCGGGCAGATTTACGTGATATGCATAAGTAAACATTGCTCCCATATTAGATGTTGGATCTGTATTGTCTTGAAAAATCAAACCCCCTAAACCAACACGACCATCACCTACTGGCGCATGAAAACTTAATGATTGTGTAGATGGGGCAAAAGAACCTAATCCTTCCCATTGCTCTCTTGCATTTAATCGTAGTGGGAAAAATGGTTTGCTACCCGCAATAGCTGGATTGATCACAAAATCATTCAACATATATTGCGTATATAACGGTGATTGCTGAGCCATCGCTAATGAAGGGATGCTAATTAGTAGTACTAATATATATTTTCTCATAAGGCGTTTATCTAACAATGGCTACATTACCTTTGTATGGGTTCTCTCCATTATTTAAGGTAATCACAAAATAATAAGTGGCTGATGGTAGTGGTTTACCTTTATAATTCCCATTCCAAGCACTACTCCATGAATTCGTGTAATTTTTAGCGGCAAAGACACGGTCTCCCCAACGGTTAAACACTTCTACTAAAGCATCTGGGTATAACTCAATGTTTCCAATATGCCAATAGTCATTGTTTTGGTCTCCATTTGGAGAAAATGCTGAATACACTTCTAGACAGGTAGATTGATTTGCTGTAACAGACATAATTTCTGACTCTTCACAGCCTTCGTTATCTATAATTGTTAAAGAATATTCTCCTGAAGAAACATTAATTATGGAATCTAACGCTCCATGAGACCATTCATATGTGTATGGAGTGTAGCCTCCTGCTGCTGAAATCACTATTAAACCATCATTATTGTCAATACATGATGCAGGAGATGTTTGATATGTAATAGTAATCGGATAATACGGCTCAACTACTGCAGATTGTGTTGTAACACATGAGTTGGCATCAGTAACATCAATAGAATAATTTCCATCAACCACATAAATCACACTTGTAACATCTGTTGTGTTCCATAAAAACTGATACGGCATGATACCTCCGTCTACCTCTACCTCTACTTTTGCAATATCTGTTGGGCTACAAAGAGTTGAAGACAAAATATTCACGATCAACTCATCTGGCTGTGTAACGCTGTCGGTGGCGATCAGCTCACAACCAAATACATCTGTTGCTGTTACAGTATAAACTCCAGGAGGTAAATTAGATGCTGTTTGTGTACTTTGTGAAGCAGGGTCATTCCATGAATAGTTATAAGAATTATTACCATTTGTGATGATTACATCTATTGATCCGTTTGCTGCTCCGAAACAAGTAAGATCGCTGGCTTCTGTGCTTATCTGTGGTTGTAAAATATCAACACTTATAGATTCTGAACAACCATTTATATCCGTTACGGTAACAGAATACAAGCCTGCAGCTAAACCTGCAATACTAGCTGTTGTTTCTCCTGTAGTCCATAAATAGCTGTACGTAGGAGTTGCTCCTGATGAGGTTACCAAAGCAGATCCATCTGTAGCCCCGTTACAACCTGCATCTAGCTGACTTGTGGAAAGTGATAAGGGTGTTGGCTCAGTAATCGTAATTGCAGGAATAGAGAAAGTACAGCCATTAATATCAACAACTGTAATCGAATATGATCCGGATGATAAAGCATTTACTGAATATGGTGACACGCCATTGTAATTAGCTGTATTAAACATATAGGTATAAGACGTCCCTGTTCCTCCAGTTGAAGTAATGGTTATTTCACCGTCAGAGGACCCATTACAACTAACATCTTCTCCATTATAATCAGATGTCACTATTGAAGACGCATTTATTGCAACAGGTGAAGAAATATTTAAAATAATTGCTCCCGGCATAGTTTCACAGCCGTTTGCATCTTGCGCAATGATATCATAGTTTCCAGCCGGCAACCCATTAACAACATTACTTGGAAAAAATGGAGCTGAACCTGTCACCGAATAATTATAGTTAGGAGTTCCTCCGCTTGCTAAAATTGTTATTTCTCCATCCGAACTGCCGTCACAAGATGTTTGCATTCCGTTAAAATTAGAAGTTACCGCAGCGGAGCTTAAAACCAAAACAGTAGGTTCGATTAAATCGACTACTGAAGGCCCTGCAATACATCCATTATCATCCATTACATAGCAGGTATAGCTGTTGTCAGAAAGCGAACCAAAAACAGAACTAGAAACATAACTCAGTCCGTTATCTATAGAATACTGGTAAGCCCCTGTTCCACCTTGTGCATCAATAGTGATTTCTCCATCTGAAAAACCATTACAACTAATTCCCGTTGAAATATATGCATTCGAGATGCCTAACACTTGCGGCTCTGTTAATGTAACTGGAGTAGAAACCGTTGTGCAGCCGTTATCGTCCTGAACAACAACCCCATAAGTGTTGTCAGATAAACTTGTAACTGAAAAAGGAGAGGGTCCTGTGCCAAAGCTCACATTATCTAGAAGGTATGTATAATCTCCACTATTCGAAGTTCCTCCAGAAACAGTAATTTCAATAATTCCATCTGAAGCTCCATCACAACTTATGTCTTCCCCATTATAGTTAGAGGTTACAGACACTCCACCAAAAGCCAATACAGCAGGGTCTGTTAAAGTAACCGCTGCTAGAAATGTATTGGTACACCCATTAGCATCCTCGATAATTATGTCATATGTTCCTGCTGATAAATTGTTAATTGTTGCATTTGCAGACAATCCAGTGTTATCAAAATCAAACATGTAAGGAGTTGTTCCTCCAATTCCTGCCATAGTAATCTGCCCATCAGATGCTCCAGCACAACTAATATCTTGACCACTATAATTAGATGTTACTGTTGTAGTTGCTGTAACAAGGTTCGGCTCTGTTATCGATAATGCATTAGGGCCTGATGAACATCCGTTTGCGTCCTGTACAAAAATATCATAAGTGCCATCACTTAATCCAGCAATAGTATATGGAGAGGATGATGTAGCTAAAAAAGTTGCCCCATTATCAGTAGAGTAACTGAACGGAGATGTTCCTCCAGAGACAGATACAGTAATCTCACCATCAGCGGATCCGAAGCAACTAATTTGAGATCCGTTGTAACTAGATGTGACTGTTGGTGTGAAGTTAAGAACGTTTGGTTCTGATAAATAAACCGTATTAGCGTTATATTCTTCAAGTTCACCAGTTGCGGGGTCTCTAACCCAAACATCATAACCAACTCCAGGAAATAAACCTGTGAAAATTGGAGAACTTTGGAAAGGGCCAAGCATTCCTGAAATAGAATATTCCAACCCTGAAGGAGCTGTTGCATGCGGAATCACTTCAATAATCCCATCGTTTGCGCCATTACAGCTGATGTTTGTGATATTTATTGAATCAATAAGCCCTGCGATTTCTATCGTGTAATCTTGGGTTTCTCCGTAACTATACATGCCTTGAGGCATGATTTGATACCAAGTAAAGAAGGGAACCGTTCCTAACCTAGAGTATACTACTCGCATGTGAGTTGTACCTGTTTGAGCAGTGGTAGGAATCATTACATTGAAAACATTATATGTTGGTGTCCAACCCGTTCCTGTTCCTTGAAAAGCTAACGGTAAAACATTTTCAGTATTGGGGTTGAAAAACCCATCTTGATCGAAATCAATATAAACCTTAACTCCTCTTTGAGTATTGAAGGGAACTCCCCACCCTGATCCCGAACAACGTTGACCAACGATTTGCATGGAATACATTTGACCACGCTCCACTATAGCCATGTGTTGTGTATTATTTGGGTTTCCATCTGATGGATTATTGTTTCCTAAAGTATGATCGCTATATCCTCTACATGGCAAAATGTTATTTCCTGTTGAATTCGGGTTGGTTATGTCTGTTCCACCACTAGGAATAACAGGAGACCAAGAGAAAGGCGCGGCTATATTACCAGAGCCAAACAGAAATCTACTAATTACTTCAGCATTAATATTATTGGTTGCCCCAGAAGTACCGTAAGAAGCCGGCATCTGAGCAAACGAGTTAAAAGAAGATATAATAGCAATGAAGATTAAAACCCTCCCCATGGTACAAATTTTAAATTTCTAAACCCACAAATTTAATGATTTTTATCTGAAGAATAAAAAAAAGCTCTTACAACATACTGTTAAAAGAGCTTTAATTTGGAGGTCTCGAGCGGATTCGAACCGCTGTAGACGGTTTTGCAGACCGCTGCCTAGCCACTCGGCCACGAGACCATTAAGGTCGGCAAACATAAGGAATTTTGCCTTTTTATTGCAAGTCGTCCAAGGGCTTTTCAAAAAATTCTGTTACAACAACCCTGTTCACATTTCCATTAATGGGTGGATTTAACTTAGCCACACTCACTTCCATAGAAACAATTTCTGGATGGTTATTAGTCAGTTTCGCTATGATTCTTTGTACTACATGCTCTAAAAGATTTGAGCGAATTGCCATTTCTTCAGTTACTATTTTGTTAACCGCAACGTAATCTACAGTTTGTTTTAAATTATCACTCATTGCAGCCTTAGATAAATCAGATTCTATCATAATATCTACTTCATAATCAGAGCCTATTTTTGCTTCCTCTTGCATGCAGCCGTGATAAGCATATAATTTAATGCCCGAAACAGTAATTATTCCCATTATTTTTGAATCTTATCTATCGCGGTTTGAATTCGGGCTAATACTTCTTCTTTGCCTAAAAGTGCTGAGATTTGAAACATAGATGGCCCCATACCCAAACCTGTTACAGCTACTCGAAAGTTCGGCAACACTTCGCCAAAACCAAGTTCTTTTTCATCTAAAAAAGCTTTAAATGATTCTTCGATTTTTTGTGCAGAAAAGTCTTCAATTCTTGCTAATAAAGAAGATAGTTCTTGCATAACGGATGGAGTTTGACCTTTCCATTTTTTTCGCACTGTTTTTTCATCATAAGACTTTGGCGCGGAAAAGAAAAACTGGCTTTCTTCCCATATATCCTTCGGAAAAGTTGCGCGTTCTTTCATCAGCTCACAAACATCCGATAAATAAGATTTATCTATCTCTTTTCCTTCAGCAAAAGGAGCTACTAAATCAGACAACTCTTCTCCTGTTTTAGCTCTTAAATATTGTTGATTAAACCACTTTGTTTTATCAAAATCAAACTTAGCGCCCGCCTTTCCTACTCTATCTAAAGAAAACACTTCTATAAGATTGTCCAAAGAAAATATTTCCTGTGTAGTTCCTGGATTCCATCCTAAAAAAGCTAACATATTGGTAAATGCATCTGAAAAATATCCTCCCTCCCTATATCCTAACGAAACCTCTTTTGTTTCAGGGTTCGTCCACTCCGTTGGAAACACAGGAAAGCCTAAACGATCACCGTCACGCTTACTGAGCTTTCCATTTCCATCTGGCTTCAAAATCAAAGGTAAGTGCGCAAATTGTGGCATATCCCAACCGAAAAACTTATATAACAATACGTGTAATGGTGCTGAAGGAAGCCACTCTTCTCCTCTAATCACGTGGGTAATTTTCATCAAATGATCGTCAACCACATTGGCTAAATGGTAAGTTGGCATTCCGTCTGATTTGAAGATTACCTTGTCATCTAAGTTGTTGGTGTTTACCACAACCCAACCACGAATCACATCATTAATTTTTACTTCTTCATTTCGTGGTATTTTAATGCGGATAACATATGGTTCTTCTGCCTCAATTTTTGCCTTCACCTCATCTTCGGAAAGAGAAATTGAATTTTTCATTGAGGAACGCGTAATTTGGTTGTATTGCGGAGAAGGAACGCCCGCATTCTTCATTTTCTCACGCATTTCATCTAGTTCTTCTGGGGTATCAAAAGCGTAATAAGCATAGCCGGAATTAATCAACTGATCAGCATATTGACGATACATTTCTTTTCGTTCGGACTGGCGATAAGGCCCAAGC
>CACHMF010000031.1 GCA_902580855.1 uncultured Bacteroidota bacterium
CATATTCAATGCATCTGTAAAAATCAATCCTTCAAAACCCATTTCTTTCTTAAGCAATCCACTTACAATTTTAGGCGATAAAGTAGATGCCAGATTCTCTGTGTTGTCTAATTCAGGAATATAAAGATGCGCCACCATAATGCTTCCCAAGCCAGATTGAAACATCTGCTGAAAAGGCACTAAATCGATAGAATCTAAACGTACTTTGGTATGTGGGATAATAGGCAATGTTTTATGAGAATCAGCATCGGTATCTCCATGGCCTGGGAAATGTTTGGCGCATGCCAACACACCTCCATCTTGCAAACCTTGCATATAAGCCGTTCCTAAAAGAGCAACTCTAGTAGGATCTTCACCAAAAGAACGATTATTGATAATTGGATTTTTGGGATTGGAATTAACATCTACAACCGGAGCAAAGTTTATATGAACCCCTAATCTTTGACATTGTCTAGCAATTTCTAAACCCATCTCATACACCAATTGTTCATCTTGAATGGCTCCCAAAGTCATTTGCCAAGGAAAACGTAGTGTGCTATCAATACGCATTGACAAGCCCCATTCCGCATCTTGCGCAATCATTAAAGGAACTTCTGCTATAGACTGGTAATGATTGGTTAAACGAGCCTGTCGAATTGGACCTCCTTGCATAAACATCAATCCACCAATACGATATTCTTTGACCAGCTTAGAAATAGATTCCTTATGTGCCTCCCCTTTATTAGAATATGCAGCTACCATAAACAACTGTGCAATACGCTGATCAGGGGTAAGCGCTTGCATTACACTATCTACCCAAACAGTATTTGTATCGTAAAAAGGAGGGTTCAGACTGGGGTTATCTAGGGTTTCTTCTACCTTTAATTGAAAAGCGGTAACAAAAAAAAATAAAACTGTAAACAAAACTAAGCGCATAGCAAAAATATAACGCCTAAAACTACAAATTGTGTATCCTTAAACACTAAGGAATTAAAAAGGTTTTCAACAGAGTTTTCTACTGTAACTCATAAGAAGTCGTGTCAAGCTTTTTTACTGGCCTTACACACATCACAGGAATATCAGATTCATTTATTATCGAGCGTGCTGTAGATCCTAAAAAGTAAAGAGTAAAATCTGATTCTTGTTGTGTCATAATCATAACCAAATCAGCATTTACTTTTTCTGAATAATTCAAAACAGCCTGTGATAAACTAACATCAGAAACATTCACTAGTTCTGCTTGACACTTCACTCCTTTATCTACGATAAACTGTTCTACTTGTTCTAAATTTCTTTGCAATTTACCTTTTACAAACTCATCGTTTGATAATAAAACTGAGAAAACACGAATTTCGGCATCCCAAAAACGTGCATACTGAATTGCTGTAGTAACTTTCTCTCTAGTTTCTTTTTGTAAATCTAAAGGAAGGACAATGGTATTACACCCTAACCTATGCTCTTTACCTTTAATAGTAATTACAGGACATGGGGCAGAACGAACTACATTATAGGCATTGGAACCTATAAATTTTTTACGAGTTTCTATTTCAGCACCATTTGTTCCCATCACAATCAAAGAAGCTCCAATCATGTCTGCAACTTCAGTAATCTTTTCATAAATAGCACCGACTGAAACCATACAGTCAGAATCTCTACTTAAATCTGAACAATATTTTTCTTGTAAACCCTCAAGTTTTTCTCGTACTTGCTCTTTTAATTGCTCTTGTGATTCTTTGTAACTAGAAAATAGTTTTTGCATTGTAGATGGCTCTTCCACAACTGTCAGTAGAAACAATTCAGAATCTGTGATTTTAGCAATATTTACTGCTTGCTCTAAAGCAAGTATTGATTGTTCGGCAAAACCAATAGGTACTAAAATAGGGCCAGATGAAGTTGTCATATTTTGTTAGATTTGAACAATAGCAAATGTAAGCATTCCATTTTATGAAACCAAAACCAGAAAGCGAACTTGTCTTAAATGATGATGGGAGTATTTATCACCTACAACTACATTCAGAACAAATAGCTGATACAATTTTAATTGTTGGGGATCAAGGAAGGGTACAACAAATCTCCAAATACTTTGATAGAATAGAGCACAAAGTAGTAAATCGAGAATTTGTTACACACACAGGAAATATTGGAAATAAACGGCTAACAGCTCTCTCAACTGGAATTGGAACTGACAATATTGATATCGTCATAAATGAGCTTGATGCATTGGTAAATATCGATTTAGAAAATAGAATAGAAAAAAAAGAAAAGAAAATCTTAAATATTATTCGAATTGGGACTTCTGGAGCTGTTCATCAGGATATACCTGTAGATTGCTATGTAGCATCTACACATGGCATGGGAATGGACAATCTTATGTATTATTATGCCAACAACTCTTTTGATACAAAAATGGGTGAAGCGTTTAAAAATCATGCTGATTGGCCAAAAGACCTATCACTACCATATTTTTATGAGGGTTCTAAAATCTTGCTGAAAAAATTTAGCGATTTAAGAAACGGAATTACAGCAACATCACCTGGTTTTTACGGACCACAAGGTAGAAATATTCGATTACCTTTTTCAATACCCGATTTACATGAACAACTCAACACCTTTGAGCATGACAGTTTAAAAATCATTAACTTTGAAATGGAGACCGCCGCGCTATATGGCTTAGGGAAACTTTTAGGGCATCAATGCCTAACAATTTGCGCCATTTTAGCTAATCGCATCAAGCAGCAATACAGCAAGGACCATAAGAAAACGGTTTCTGAATTGATACATTTTGTATTGGAACGATTATCTCATGAATAAAAACGAAATACAAGCTCTAATTTCTTTACTTGAAGACCCTGATCATGACATTTATTCTCAAGTAAGAAGCAAATTAGTTCAACTCGGTGTAGAAGTTATTCCTGATTTAGAAAATGTTTGGGAAATGAATTTTGATAGCTTGATACAAAACCGTGCAGAGCGAATTATTCATGAAATACAATTCAATTTCACACAAGCTGAACTCAAAGACTGGATTACTAACCCAGAAAAGAACTTACTCAAAGCCTGGCTTCTTATTTCTCGTTATCAATATCCTGATTTAGATCAAGCAAGTATAACGACACGTATAGAGCAAATTGTGAAAGAAATTTGGATTGAATTAAACGAAAACCTAACTCCCTTAGAAAAAATAAGGTTGATCAATCACATACTTTTTGAGGTACACGGATACAAAGGTAATGTGCGAAATTTCCATTCACCGCAAAACTCTTTCATTAATGATGTTTTAAATGATAAAAAAGGGAATCCTTTGTCACTGTCTTTACTTTATTTGATAATTGCTCAAAAATGCGAAGTACCTATTAAAGGTATTAATCTACCAAAACACTTTGTAATTGCATATACAAATGAAGAATTGTATGCAGGAGACCCTGTTAAATTTTATATTAACCCTTTTAGCCAAGGAACTATTCTTTCTAGACAAGATTTAGAACGATTTGTAGAAAAAGAAAAATTGGAACTTAAAACAAAGTTTTTTTGTCCTTGTGGCAATCGAGCAATAATCAGAAGGCTACTCACAAATCTTTTACACACCTACTCTATACAAGGCAATAAAGAAAAAGCTGAAGAAATTCAGAAATTTCTTCAGCTTTTTAAAACTTAATAAAATTATTATTTCGCGAAGTTAACCGCTCTCGTTTCTCTAATAACCGTCACTTTAACTTGTCCAGGGTATGTCATCTCTGTTTCAATTTTTTGTGAAATTTCAAATGACAGCTTTTCTGCATCTGCATCAGAGACAGATTCGCTTTCTACAATTACGCGCAGCTCTCTACCAGCTTGAATTGCGTATGATTTTACTACTCCTGGATATGCTAATGCTGTATCCTCTAACTCCTTAATTCGCTTGATGTAAGACTCTACTATCTCTCTTCGGGCCCCTGGTCTTGCTCCTGAAATAGCATCACAAACTTGAACGATTGGTGAAATCATAGATGTCATTTCTACCTCATCATGGTGTGCACCAATCGCATTGCATACATCAGGTTTTTCTCCAAACTTCTCAGCCAACTTCATTCCTAATATAGCGTGTGGCAATTCAGGCTCATCATCTGGAACTTTCCCAATATCATGTAATAAACCAGCTCTTTTAGCTAACTTTGTATTTAACCCTAATTCAGAGGCCATAGTAGAACACATATTCGCCACTTCTCTAGAGTGCTGTAAAAGGTTTTGCCCGTAAGATGAACGATACTTCATTCTTCCAACCATACGAATCAACTCTGGATGTAAACCGTGAATTCCTAAGTCGATAGCTGTTCTTTTTCCAATTTCGGCAATCTCTTCTTCTATTTGCTTTTTTGTTTTTGACACTACCTCTTCAATTCTTGCTGGATGAATACGACCATCTGTCACAAGCTTATGAAGTGCTAAACGAGCAATTTCTCTTCTTACCGGATCAAAACAAGAAAGTAATATTGCATCCGGTGTGTCATCTACAATAATTTCCACTCCTGTCACAGCCTCTAATGATCGAATATTTCGACCTTCACGACCAATAATTCGACCTTTCACATCATCGCTTTCAATATTAAACACCGATACAGAGTTTTCAATAGCATGCTCAGTAGCAACTCTCTGAATAGTTTGAATAATTATTTTTTTAGCATCTTTATTTGCAGTTAATTTAGCCTCTTCTACTATTTCTTGTATGTGCGCCATTGCATGCGTTTTGGCCTCATCTTTCAAAGTTTCTACTAACTCTTTTTTCGCTTCTTCAGCTGACAATCCAGAAATAGTTTCTAACGCCTCAACCTGTTTTTTATGATTTTTTTCTATCTCTTCCTCTTTACGCTTAATCGCTTCTTTCTGTCTAGAGATATTTTTCTTGAGGTCTTCAATTTGCTTTTCTTTCTTGTTAACCTCTCCTAATCTTTGATTAAGTTTATTTTCTTTATCCTTTACACGATTCTCAGTATTTGCTAATTTTTGGTTACGCTGATTGATTACTTTCTCATGCTCGCTTTTAAGCTCTAAAAACTTTTCTTTAGCCTGAAAAATTTTATCCTTTTTAATTTGTTCTGCTTCTTTTTTTGCTTCGTCTAAAATGCTATTTCCTTTTCCTTTGTTAATATTATTTAACACCACAAAGGAAATAGCTCCTCCTATCACAAAGGCTGTGAGAACTAAAATAATTATTATATCCATTTTATTATCATATTAGTATTCATAAAAAAACCCGCATCAACCCAAAAGGTGTTTATTAAACTCCTATCAACATGGGTGGGGCCGCTACGCAATCGCAAACTTCCACTGTTCCAAATTGGAAACCCCGAGGGGTTGAGGCCTGCTTTTGAAGACATAAGTCGTATCCCCAATTTAAATCTTGTTGAGTTTAAAAACTAAATTGATGCGGGTATATATTATAAAGAACGTTTTCTTTTATAGTTGCTCGTCAATAAGTGATTCAAGCATTTGCAATTGCTCCTCTACACTACTATCTACTTTTACTTTTTGCTCATCAGTCAAAACCTTCACAGACATTTCAAGCAAACACATACTCAATAAGTCTTGTGTATCTCTTGCTGCAAAACTTTTTTCGTAAACCTTCAATCGCTCCTCTATCACTTTGACCGCTTTTCTTACTTGCTCCTCATCCTTCCTTTTTATAGTCAAAGGAAATGTCCTATTTGCTACGATTACTTTTATCTTTAAACTCTCCATGGAGCGCTTTTATCACTTATTTAACAAGGCAATGCATTTGTCAATCTCCCGCACTAGCTCGTTAATTCTTTGTCTTGCTGCTTGCGTATCCTGCTCTTCTCCTTGTAAGGATACCGAAAGCTTCAAGATTTTGTTTTTTTCTTTCAATTCTAAAACACTTTGTTGTTCTTTATAAAGATGTTCCTGCAAACTCAACAACTTTTTTTTTAGCTGTAAATTAAGCGACTTAACTTCTTGATGTTTAGAAACTAATCGTTCAAGTTTATTTTGCAATCTATCAATGGTTGCTTTCATGAGCAACAAAAAAATTCAAGAATCGTTTTACATCTACAAAGTTAACATTGCTCGATTTATTTACAAACAAAAGCCCGTTTATTTTACGAGGTTTTTATTTTTGCATCTTTCAGTTCAATATTCGTTGTATAATGCGTCATATTTTAATTTATATCTTAGTACAATTAACTGTTCTTGGTGGATCTGCACAAAATCATCCAACTGATTATTTTCAAGCTCCATTAGATATTCCTCTTATTTTATCTGGAACATTTGGCGAGCTAAGAAGTAATCATTTTCATGCTGGAATAGATATTAAAACACAAGGTGCATCAGGACATAAAATTTATGCCGTTGCAGACGGATATATTTCCAGAATCAAGGTGTCTCCTTGGGGTTACGGAAAAGCACTTTATATTACTCATCCCAACGGATACACTTCTGTATACGCCCATTTAAGCAAATATCACGGATCAATTGAAGAATATGTAAAAAAAGCTCAATACAATGAAGAGTCTTTTACTATTGAACTTTTTCCAGGAAAAGAGGAATTGGTTGTGAAAAAAGGTGACATAGTTGCTTTCTCTGGAAACAGCGGAAGCTCTGCAGCCCCACATTTACATTTCGAACTCCGAACAAGTAAAAATGAATATCCACAAAACGGACTACATTTTGGATTTGATATTGCTGATGATATTGCACCCATTATACGAGAAATTAAAGTGAAACCTAGAGGTAAAAAAAGCCAGGTAAATCAGCAAGAATTAGGTAAATTCTTCAAGCCAACTAAAAAAGGAAATATTTATAAAATAGAAAAACCAATTCTTGTACACGGTAAAGTAAGTGTTGGTATTTACACTCACGATTTATTAAACGGAGCTAACAATAAAAATGGAGTTTACTCTGTGGATCTAAACATTGACGGAAATCAAATTTACTATCACAAAATGGATGAGTTTGGTTTCCATGAGACACGATATATTAACAGCCATATTGACTATGCTGAAAAGCAGCTCAGCAATAAAAGAATCCATTCTTGTTTCCTAGAAGCAAACAATCCGTTAAGTATTTACGAGCATGTAGAAAATAACGGAGTGATAGATGTAGACAGTACACATCAAGGAAAATTTACAATCAAAGATGTCTATGGCAACACATCTGAATTGCATTTCATCCTAAAAGCTTCAGATTATATACCTCCCAATAACTCGAAAATAAGCACACCTACAGCAGCAACCTTTCCTTACCAAGAGGCAAATATTTTTATTAATGAAGGAATAGAAATACACATTCCTAAAAATGCACTTTATGACACACTGGAATTTCAATACAGCGTTTCACCAGACACCCCTTCTACTTGCTACGCACCTATCCATCACGTTCACAACGAAAACACTGCTATACATAAATCCTATGCTATCTCTATTGAAAGTACGCTAGGAAGCACACTTAAGGATAAAGCTTTTATTGCACAAATCAATAAAAATGGGAAATTAACTTACAGAGGTGGTAAATGGGTTAATAACAAACTAACTACCAAACTAAAATCATTTGGAGGATTTTCCGTAGCTGTAGACACAATAGCTCCAACCATAAAAGGATTAAATATTTATCCAGGCAAAACAATGACTTCTTCTGCAATAAGAATGACTATTAAAGATGATTTAAGTGGAATTAAATCTTACAGAGGAGAAATTGATGATAATTGGATATTGATGGAATTTGATCCTAAAAGAGCTCGACTAACTCATTATTTTGAAAAGGAACTAGAAAGAGGAAAACATACTTTTAATTTAGAGGTAACAGATGATAAAAACAATAAATCTTATTACAAAGCAGAATTTATATATTAATTCAAAAGATTATTAAATAATTATTAAATATTTTCATGTACCCAAGAAGTAATTTTATGGGATATTCTAGTGGGATTTTTCATAAATTAAATTATAAATAACTAATCATATTATATCTAAAATTTTAAAGATGAACATAGAAGGAAAGAATATTATTATAACTGGTGGTAGTCTTGGAATAGGAAAAGAAACAGCTAAAGAGTTGGTTAAAAGAGGAGCAAATGTGTTAATTACTGGCAGATCAGAAATTAGACTTATTAAAGCAAAAAAATACACAGGATCTAAAATCATTGAATTTGATATTTCTGACCATAAAAATATTTCTAAAAATGCTGAAAATTGTGTTAATATATTAAATGGTAAAGTAGATGTTTTAATAAATAATGCAGGTGTTGGTGTAAGTAAATCTATTAGTGAATTAAATATAGATGATTTCTTAAGTGTTTTTAATGTAAATGTTTTTGGACTTGCATTATTCACTAAGGAAATTTCTAAATATATGATTAATGAGTCTTATGGAACAATAATTAATATTGGTTCTACCGCAAGTTTAAAAGGATATAAAAATGGAAGTATTTACTCATCTTCAAAATTTGCAGTTAGATGCCTTACTCAGTGTTGGCAAGCTGAGTTAAGACCTCACAATATTAGAGTTTGCCAAATTAACCCAAGTGAAGTTACCACAGCTTTTGGAAATCCTAGTAGAATCGAGAGAGAGGAAATACATAATAAGTTAACAGCTAAAGAAATATCTCATTCTATAATTTCTGTAATTGAAATGGATGATAGGGGTTTTATTAATGAACTTAATGTTTGGGCTACAAATCCATTTAGTGAATAAATTAAGAATTTATAGAAAAATACTGCTATTTTCTATGTGTAAAGGACTCCAAATTCCTCATTACAAAATTTTATACAAAACTGTCGAATTTGTTCACATACCTTTCTATAAACAACTAACTGCTCTTCATCCGTTCCAGTAGCATCAGCAGGATCATCAAAAGAATGACTTATTCTTTTAAGAGCATTTTGAAAATAAGGACAATTATCTTTAGCGTGATCGCAAACAGTAATAACATAATCGAAAGAAATATCCTTGTATTCGCTCATCACATTAGAGGTATGTTTACTCACATCTATACCGGCATTTTCCATAACTCTTTTCATAAACGGATTTATACCATGCGCTTCCAAACCAGCGCTATACACCTCTGCCAAATCACCTAACATAGACTTTAACCAACCTTCTGCCATTTGAGATCTGCAAGAATTTCCTGTACACAAAACCAATACTTTACTCATAATAAAATGTCAATAATCAAGTTATTTTCAAATGTAAACATTTCAAAATTTCTAACACCTATTAATTATTACCTTTGATAACTTTATGAAACGCCTGCTTCTAATTTTACTTTGTACTTTTTGCTTCCAATCATGGGCGCAAAATGTTGTCGGAAATGTAAGCCACATGGGTAAAACTATCGAAGGAGTTAATGTGAGTATAATTGGTAGTTCAATAGGAACATCTACCAACAAAGAAGGTAACTACAGCTTAGCAGTTTCAGCTAATAGAAAACAATCTATTGCTTTTTCCTACATAGGTTTCAATACAGAAAAAATTGAACTGCCTATGCTCAAAAAAGGCCAAGATTACATACTAAATATCGAACTCAATACTTCACATATCAAAATTGATGATGTTAATATAGAGGACGAACAAATCAGAAATAGCACTTTTGATAAAGTTGACTCTAAGCATATCAGTGTTTTACCAACTTCAAATGGTGGTGTTGAAGGTCTTATCAAAACACTTCCCGGGGTTAGCTCCTCTAATGAACTAAGCTCGCAGTATAATGTGCGTGGTGGTAATTTTGATGAAAACCTAGTTTATGTAAATGGTATCGAAGTGTATCGACCATTCTTAATACGCTCTGGCCAACAGGAAGGGTTAAGTTTTGTGAATTCTGATTTAGTGAATTCTATTAAATTTTCTGCTGGAGGATTTGCAGCACAATACGGGAATAAAATGTCTTCTGTATTAGATATTACCTACAAAAAACCAACAGAATTTGGAGGATCTGCTACTATGAGTTTATTAGGAGCTAATCTACATATAGAAGGTGTCAATAAATCAAAAAGGTTCTCTTATTTAGTAGGTGCAAGAAAAAAGTCGACCAAGTATGTTTTAAACAGCCTTGACACACAAGGGGAATACAATCCAGACTTTTCAGACATTCAAACATATTTGAATTATACACTTAAGAATAAATGGTCTATTAGCTACCTAGGCAATTACTCTAAGAATACGTACCATCACATACCACAAAACAGAGAGACTCGATTTGGAACAATCAGTGTTCCTTTAGAAGTACGCATATTTTTTGAAGGGCAAGAGATTGATGAATACGAAACCTTTTTCAACGCCATCAATATTAGCTGTCAACCTAGTGAAAATACTAATTTAAATTTTACAGCCTCGACTTTCAGAACCTATGAAAAAGAAACTTTTGATATTCTAGGACAATATTGGCTTTATGAATTAGAAAATGATTTAGGTTCTGAAAATTTTGGTGAAGCTACTTTTAATAGAGGGGTTGGAACACATCTTAATCACGCACGTAACTACCTCAGAGCAAGTGTACATTCTTTACAACATAGTGGACTATATACAAAAGATGATTTAGAATTTAGGTGGGGCTTGAAAACACAATCCGAAAGAATTCAAGATGTGCTAAATGAATGGACGCTCATTGATTCTGCTGGATTCTCATTACCTCACCCCGCGGATTATCTTGCAGAAGAATTGCAAGAACCAGAATCATTCGATTTAGAAGATGTTTTAAAAACAGAGGCCTCATTACATTCGTACAGACACACAGGGTACATGCAATTACAACAAACAATAGAAAGATTAACACTAAATGCTGGTGTTCGTGGAAGCTTTTGGGATCTAAACGAAGAATATCTAGTTAGCCCAAGAGCATCTATAGCCTATCGACCATTATGGGATAAGGATATAGTGTTCAGAGCATCTAGTGGTGTGTATTATCAATCTCCTTTTTACAGAGAGTTAAGAGACTTAGAAGGGCAACTAAACAGGGATTTAAAGGCACAAAAATCAACACACTTCATCATTGGAAGTGACTACAACTTTAATATTTGGCAAAGACCATTCAAGCTTGTATCAGAAATATACTATAAAGACTTAGATAATTTGATTCCGTATGAAATTGAAAACGTACGTATTAGATACTATGCAGAAAATAGTGCCTCAGGATATGCAAAAGGTCTTGATATTCGATTAAATGGAGAGTTTGTTAAAGGAATGGAATCTTGGGCTAGTTTATCTATTATGAAAACAGCCGCAGATATTGAGAATGACTATTATACAGATGATAATGGAACCATTCGTGAAATCGGCTACTATGCAAGACCTGCTGATCAAAGAGTTAATTTTTCCTTATTTTTTCAAGACTACTTACCTAAAATGCCACATTTTAAAATGCATCTAAATCTAGTCTATGGTTCAGGATTTCCATTAAGAGCCCCAGACACTTACAAGGGAGAGTACGATTTCAGAATGCCAGATTATAAGCGTATAGATATTGGTTTTTCTATAGTTTTGAAAAAAGAAGGGGAAAAGAGAAAAGTCTTCAATCCGTTAAACTTTACCAAAACAGCATGGATAAGTTTAGAAGCTTTTAACCTCTTAGATATTGATAACACAGTGTCCTACCTTTGGATTCAAGATGTTAGCGGAACACAATTTGCTGTACCTAACTACCTCACTTCTCGACAGCTTAACCTGAAATTACATTTATCCTTTTAGTCTTTTTCTTATCTTCGCTATCCATTTTAATATCCATTAAGAATATGAAAAAGAGGTTTTTAGCATTATTAGTTTTTTTAGGATTTGTATCACAAGCGCAAAGCCCATACAACCCGTTAAGGACACCAAACACATATAGACAAGTAGACAACCCAAATTACTGGCAAAACAAAGCGCCTTCAGGATATTGGCAACAAGATGTTCACTACAACATAAAAGCGAATATTGATGAAACAAAAGATATTATTGATGCAAGCGAATCATTAACATACTGGAACAATTCACCTGATGATTTATCATTCGTTTATTTTCATTTATATCAAAATGCATTTACACCTGAATCATATTGTTCAGAACTTCATAATCAAAACAATAAAGAACCAATATACGGACGCTATGAAAAGAAAGGGCTAGGAACTGTGGTTAAAGACCTTAAAGTAGATGGAAAGTTAGTAGAAACAGAATTGGATAACACTATATTAAAAGTATACTTAAACGAGCCTGTAAAAAGTGGAGATAGCATCACATTTACAATGAACTTCAAAACCTACTTTGACACAGGAAGCTTACGTAGAAGAATGAAAACATTCAATGCTTTTGGAAACAAGCACTACGATGGAGTAGCATGGTATCCTAGAATTGCTGTTTACGATGCAAAATTTGGATGGACTACCGATCAACACCTTGGAAAGGAATTTTATGGAGATTTCGGAACTTGGGATGTTGAGTTAACCTTTGCTTCAAATTATGTAGTAGAAGCAACAGGAGCATTACAAAACAGAGCAGAAGTAATGCCTGATGATTTACGCGCCAGACTTGATATCAAAAATTTTGCTGATAAACCTTGGAAATCAGCTCCTTCCATCATTATTCCTTACGATAGTTTATCTAGAAAGACTTGGATTTACCATGCAGAAAATGTACATGATTTCGCTTTTACTGCCGACCCTACTTATCGTATTGGGGAGGTAGAATGGAATGGTATCCGTGCTATTTCTATGGTACAAGAACCACATGCATCAAAATGGCAAAACGCAGCGCAATTTTCAGCTGATGTGATTCGTGTTTTCTCAGAAGATATAGGCATGTATGCTTATCACAAAATCATTGTTGCAGATGCTCGAGATGGAATGGAATATCCGATGATAACATTGGATGGTGGTAAAGATCCTGGTTACAGAGGTCTTTTAGCACATGAGATTGGACACCAATGGTTTTACGGAATGGTAGGTTCTAACGAAACCTATCGAGCTGCTTTGGACGAAGGGTTTACACAATTTTTAACTGCATGGGCTTTGAACAAAATAGATGGAGAATTTCTAGTTACAGAACCAAGTGTAAGTGCCTATAAAAATCATTTCAAAAAACGTATTAAAGCCGTAGATTCTAGAGTATACTACGCATATATCAGAGACGCTACTAAATTCAACGACCCTCAACTAAACACACATTCAGATGATTTCAGCTCTGCATTAGGTCATGGTGGCGGATATCGTCATGTTTACTACAAAACAGCAGCCATGCTATATAATTTGGAGTATGTATTAGGAGAAGAATTATTCTTAAAAGCTATGCAACACTATTTCCATAAGTGGAAAATGGCACATCCTTATTTTGATGATTTTAGAGAAGCAATTGTAGAATACACAAAGGTAGATCTTAATTGGTTCTTCGATCAATGGATGGAAACAACTAAAACAATTGATTATGGAATCAAAAATATAGAAGCAAAAGGTGGCAATAATTATGCCATTACTTTTGAAAGAAAAGGAGGCATGCAAATGCCTATCGATTTCAGTGTCTTTGCTAAAGATGGAACGGAACATAAATTTCACATCCCTAACAACTGGTTTATAAAAAAGACAGATGCTAAAGTTTTAGATAAATGGCATGCTTGGGGTAAAATTTATCCGACTTACACTACTATTGTTCATATTCCAGAAGGAATTGAAAATATAGTAATAGATCCAACAAACAGATTAGCTGATAGCTA
>CACHMF010000032.1 GCA_902580855.1 uncultured Bacteroidota bacterium
AACAGAATAATCTGTTACTGGAGCGCAAGATGCTCCGTTTAACATATCATCAACAAGATTCTCCTGATATGCCCAGTTATCCAGAGCATATTTGTATTCTAAATCACCAGTAGCGAAGTCATAAGTGCCTTCCCATACACCGTCACCATCAGCATCAGAAAGTGGGAAACAATTTCCACACCATCCAAATACTGGACCTGTTACATAAACAGTTGTAAATGCATCTGGGTAACAGTTCATGTCAACTGTGAATGTCACAGGGAATACACAAGAACCGTCATCAGTTGTAGCTGCTGAATCGTAGTTAGATGCAGTAGCATCTGTACAACCTAACACACCAGCGTAAGTACAAGATCCATCATTTACAGTTGCGTTAGGATCATAGTTGTCAGCTAATGGATCTAAACATCCAAGAACTGGAGCAACACAATCGTCACAAGAACCATAGTTATCATCAGTTGAATTAATTGAATTACTAACCGTTACTATTCGATTAGCGTACCCCCAGTAATCAGTAATTGGTGCGCAAGATGCACCATTCTGCATATCATCTATAAGGTCTTCTTGGTGTGTCCAGTTATCAACTTCATATTTATATTCTAAGTCTCCAAGTGGAAAATTATATATGCCATTCCATATTCCGTCGCCATCAACATCAGAAAGAGGGAAACAATCTCCACACCATCCAGCAAATGGACCTGTAATGTATACGGTATTAAACAAAATCCCCGAACAGTTCATGTCAACTGTGAAATTAACAGCAAATACACATGTGCCATCATCAGTTGTTGCGGCAGGATTATAATTAGAAGCTTCTGAATCTGTACACCCGTAAACAACTATGCAGTCGTCACAAGAATCATAGTTATCATCAGTTACTGTAGCTCCAGCTACCGTTACTGAACGATTAGCAAATGACCAGTAGTCAGTTACAGGCGCACAAGATGCACCGTTTTGCATATCGTCAATAAGGTCTTCTTGGTGTGCCCAGTTATCTACATTATACTTGTACTCTAAATCACCAGCAGGGAAGTCATAAGTGCCTTCCCACACACCGTCACCATCAGCATCAGAAAGTGGGAAACAATCTCCACACCATCCAGCAAATGGACCCGTTACATAAACAGTTGTAAATGCATCAGCATAACAGTTCATGTCAACTGTGAAAGTCACAGGGAATACACAAGAACCATCATCTGCTGCTGCTAAGGGGTTATAATTAGTAGCATTTGCATCTGTACATCCATCTATTGTTGTAAAGCAATCTGTACAAGATCCCCAGCTATCATTAGTTACATTATTTATTGTTGGATCAACAATCCTATTAGCGTACCCCCAGTAATCAGTAATTGGTGCACAAGACGCACCATTTTGCATATCATCAACTAAATCTTCTTGGTCTGACCAATTATCAACGGAGTATTTATATTCAACGTTATTTCCAGAAAATGACTTAGTTAGACTCCATATTCCATCATTATTAGAATCTGTCATCGGGTCACAGTCACCACACCATCCATTAAAAGGACCGGTTAGATAAACGGTATTATAGCTATTTGGATAGCAGTTCATATTTACGTTAAATGTAACCTCATAATCACATGGTCCACTTACAGTTGCTGCAGAATTATAATTTGAAGCTGACTGATCCATACAACCAATAATATCATTTGTTTGATACACTCGAACATAGTCTACTTGAATGTTGTTTGGAAAAATAGTATTTCCATTAGGGCCATTACTATCAATAGCAAAATTGATCATAACATATCTTTCCAAATCATTGAAAGGCCAGTTGTATTGTTGTGGATAGCTTGACGGGGTAACAGAGTGCATTAATTGTCCATCAAGATACCATCCAATATAATCTTCTGCCCATATAACTCCATATACATGAAAGTCATCTGCAAATGAACCTTGCGGTATAGTGTGATTCCAATAATCGTAATAACTTCCAGAACCACAAACACCAACATGGGCAGCTCCTGTAGTTACATTAGTTGGCCCATCATTACCCCATTGTTCCATTATATCAATTTCTCCATTTTCAGGCCAACATCCCGAGGATGGCATCATCCAAAAGGCTGGCCAAAATCCTTCACCATCAACTGTTTTAATTCTCGCTTCTACTTTACCATACTTAAACTCAAACTTATTTCTAGTTACTATTTTTGAAGAAGAGTAATTATAAGGAACATTCCATGAATCGTATAAAGGAGTAGGTTCAACTCTAGCCTCAATAGTTAATATTCCATTAGAAATACTAGTATTCTGTGGTTGATAATATTGAAGTTCACTATTACCCCAGCCGTATAAGTTAAATTGGCTTCCACTACCAATATCATGTGACCAATAATTTGAATCTAAAGTTGTACTATTAAATTCATCTTCCCAGAGCAAAGTCCAACTTTGAGCGTGAATCTCAGTACAAAATAGCAATATTATGCTCACAATGATATGGTGTTTTTTTATCATTTTTTACTATATGTTAATCCAAATCCTAGAGGGAAAAGTGCATCACAATCATTATCGTAGTTACAAGGAATGTCTTCCATACTTTTTGGCCATGAGAATGATAATTTACCAGTTAAATTTTCTTTTCCAAAAAGTATATCGGCAACACCTCCACCCTCTGTTCCTGGAAGCCATGCAACTAAGAACGCATCAGAGTCATCAATTGTTTCATTAACAATTAATGGACGTCCAGTTATTAAAACAACCACATAAGGAATTCCCATTTTTTTAACTTCTTCTATACTTTTTTTGTCTTTTTCTGAGAGGAAAAGCTTATCAGAATCACCTTCCATCTCAGTGTAAGGGTCTTCACCAACAACTACAATAGCTGCATCGAATATTTGATTTTTGCTTGTTCGATTAGTAGTAGCAAACTCTTCAATTCCTTCAATTATACTTGTTCCAGGAGTTATATTACCAAGCCCCCCTTGCCATTCTATAGTCCAACCTCCACATTGTTTCCCTATATCATCTGCACCAGAACCTGTTACAAAATAATTTTTTGATTCATCTAATGGAAGTAAATCATTGTTTTTTAGTAAAACTAATGATTTTTGAACTGCTTCTCTGGCTAAGGCTTTATGTTCATCGGAACCTGCTTTTTCAATTAATGTTCGATCAGTCATTGGGTTTTTCATCAGACCAGATCTGTATTTAATTCGAAGTATTCTTCTAACAGCATCATTTAATCGTTCCTCTGTAATTAAGCCTTCATCAACAGCTTCCTTAAATAAGTTTAAAAAAGTTTTATAGTGCTCCCCATCCCATTTGACAGCACCCGGTACCATAATCATATCTAGACCTGCATTCACAGAATTAATAATATCTGATTTATAGTCGCCAGGGATTTCATCAATTCCCTGCCAATCAGAAATAACAAATCCATCAAAACCCATTTCATCTTTCAGTAAATCATTGAATAAATAACCATTAGCATGACATTTTAAATCATTTATACTATTAAATGATGCCATAATAGTTCCTACACCAGCATCAATAGCTTTTTGATATGGAGGCAGATACTTTGCTCTAATTAATGAGTCACTTATTGGTGCATTACCTCTATCGATTTTATCAGCTTTATTACCCATTCCTGTTCCCCATATTGTTGCACCATCAGCAATAAAGTGCTTAGCGCATGCGACGATAGAGTAATTAACTGATCCTAATTCTTTGGTTTGATAACCAATAATAGACGCTTCTCCCATTTCACTTACAATATCAACATGCTCACTGTATCCTTCATAATGTCTTCCCCATTTTTCATCTTGAGGTATTGCAATGCAGGGGCTAAAGTTCCAATTAATACCTGTAGCTGCTACTTCTATTGCGGTAGCCTCAGAGACTTTTCTACACAATTCATAATCATTTGCACAACCCAATCCAACATTATGCGGAAACATTGTAGCACCTAACACATTGTTGTGTCCATGTACAGCATCAACTCCGTAAATTAACGGGATACCCAATCTTGAAGTCAAAGCAACTTCTTGATAAGCATCGTACATATCGGCCCAACCTTTAAAGTTATTAGTGTCAGGATTTGAACCTCCGCCACTTAAAAGTGAGCCTATTGAATAATCAGCAATGTCTGTTATAGTATCTAAAAACTGCTGATCAATTTGCGTCATTTGACCAATCTTTTCCTCAATAGTCATCAATGCTATAATTGAATCAATTTTTGATTCGTTATTTTCAACCTCATTACCTTTATTATTTGAACAAGAAAATAATAAGGAAGTTAATAAAACTAATAGTGTTAAATTTTTCATGATTAATTTTTAATTAATTTTTCAGTTTTTTGAGCAAAATATGTTAGATATATAAAGCATATCACAGCAATCCAGTATGATTCATGTATGCCGATAATATCTGCTATTTTACCTTGTAATGGAGGAATAATTGCGCCTCCTAATATCATCATCACTAAAAAAGAAGACCCTTGCGATGTATATTTGCCTAAACCATTAATACTTAATGCAAATATTGATGGCCACATTATTGAACAAAATAGTCCGCCACTTAAAAATGCAAACAATGCAATTTGGCCGCTTGAGAACAATCCAATTAGGACTGAAAGTACACCAAGTAGACCGAATATTTTAAGCGTTAAAGCTGGCTTTTCTTTACCCAAGAAAAAGCCGCCAATTTGTATTGCGACACATAGAGCAAACCAATAAAGTAATGAAATATCAAACCCCGATATTGCATTTACAAATAAAACCACACCAAAAGCAATGTACGGAACTAGAATATAAAGCCATGTTTTAAGCTTTCCAACAGGGTTAAATACAGCAATAGCTCCAGCCCACCTACCTATCATTAAACCTCCCCAATACATAGAAATCAATGGTGCAATTTCAGAGTCGCTCATGGATGGTAGTCCAATTGGGTTAATCCCATTTCCAATATCAAATTTTAGTAACTCACCCAAATTAGATTGAATGGTTACTTCTACTCCAACATAGGTGAATATTGCTAGCATACCAAGAACTAATTGAGGATATTGCATTGCTCCCCAGCTATCTTTATCTTTTACAGCTAATTTGTTAGATATCAGAAGAGTTGCAATCACAACAATCAGGCTAATAATGGTGTAATTTAGTATTTTCTCATCATTTGGCACACCTCTGTATTCATCAAAAATAAAATAAAAACAAGCCGCTAAAAGAACTGTCATTATAAGAAGTGCATTCATTGCTTTTGGAGCTTTTAAAAATTCAGAATCATCTTTAGCTTGAGGTAATTTTTTTGAAAAATGAAATAGAGCTGCAGCTGCAAGAAATAATCCACCAACAGACAGATAAAGCATTTGTATAGTAGATAAACTGATAGCGCCGCTTGATATCATTTCATCAAGCTCTGCTCCTGATTTTGGAGTAGACCCAAATAAAATCAATGCTACAACAATTGGACCAATAGTTGTGCCAAGTGAATTGATTCCCCCAGCTAGATTTAATCTATGAGAACCTTTCTCGACATCTCCAAGAGAAATTGCAAATGGATTTGCCGCTGTTTGTTGAAGAGAAAACCCTAATCCTACTATAAATAATGCTACAAGAACATAATAAAACACATCAGATTCACCTGGATTTGCCCCTTGAACTGCTGGGAACATTGCTACTGCTCCTAAAAAACTAACAAGAAGACCATAAATAATTCCATTTTTATAGCCCCATTTATTCATAATATCTTTACCTGATGAGTTAGATAAGATAAATAGAATTAAGGCTCCAAAATAATAGGCTCCATAGAATGCGAAATCAACTAATTGAGATTGAAATTGATCAATTTGAAAATATGTCTTGCAAAATGGTATAAATACTCCATTAGATGCTGCTATAAAGCCCCAAAAAAAGAAAACTGTAACAAGGGTACCTAGAGCTTGTTTGTAATTCGTTTGTTCACTCATTTTTATAAATTTAAATATTTAATTAATTCACTCTTACCAGAAGAATAAGATACATGAATAAGAACTAAGCCCTTATTTTTGATTTTATATGATGAACCTATTTGAGTATCATCAATTTTTTTGCCGCTAATGTCGAATAGTTCTATATTTTTCAATTGATGGTCAGAAAAATATATTGTGTTGTGTTCAATTTTTATTTCATCCTTTGTTTCAACTAAGCTTACCTGATTGGCAATATCTTTTCGTAATTCATCATAATAAAACTCATAAGCAGTACCTGTTTCATCAGGAGCAAACAACAAAACGCCTTTAGTTATATCTACGTTTGAAGGGATAAGTCCAGCATAATTAAATTCTAAAACTTCCCAATTTCCAGATCCACTATGATTTCTACTTACGTCAAACACATTTCCACCCGAAGAACCGTCAACATCTTGTAAGGAAAGACGAATTTCTTTGGCTACACTAGACCATACTTTAACATATATTGATTCTGTGTCTTGTAGATTAAGTGTTTGTTTGAAATCAAATACTATAACATCATCAATTGACCAGTCTGATCTTGTATACTTACCAACATTAATACTGTTATTAGTAGTATTAACATCTGGGTTTTGTATGACTTCAAGCGATCCGTCCATATATACGTAATCAATACTTCTTTGACATTCAAAGTCATCAAATTCTATCATTGGATAAAGTGTTTCTGTCAAACAATAATATTCTGGTCCGTTTATATTGTCAAAGTATAACGAAATATTATCATAAGAATCCGGATTAAAAAGCAAAACGAATTCATCAATATCAGTGTCTTGAACAGTAACATCTGGTTGTTCTTGATAAATTAAATTTACAGTCTCCCAAGTATTAGTTGTTGTAGTAACCCCTACATATCTACTGTGTCTTCCAATAGGATAGTTAGTTGGCTCAACTAATGATGAGTTTTGGAAGTCGATTTGAACAACAGTATTTGGTGTAGAGCTCCAAACATCTATAGTAATAACTTTATTTCCAGAAACATAGTCTGCAACATTGTCAAAAGTGTCATAAGGTCTTACCTGTAAAAGATCGTATTGTTCGCTTGGATTTCTAATGTATTCAGCGCATTTAGAACTAGTGTTAACTCCCGACATATCGGGGTTAGTAATAGCATCATTTAAAACACCACTAACAAAGCTGTAATTAACAAATCGATTGTCTTCAAAGTCTTCTAACAAGCCTTGAGCACTAACCATTGTTGTTGTTAATAAAAGTAAAATAAATAATCTCATAATTTTATCTAATTAAATGTATTTGTTTTGTTTGTTTATATACTTTACCAAATAAATCTGTTACATAAAGTTTTACAACATAAGTGCCATCTTGGACTTCTCTTCCTTTATAAGTCCCATCCCATCCTTTATTGATATCATCTGAGCTGAATAAAAGTTCAGAAAAACGATTATAAATAGAAATTTCAAAAATCCTGTGATTTAAGACAGACACTTTGTAAGATTCGTTTTTATTATCAGTATTAGGAGTAAATGTGTTTGGTATGAATAATAATAAGTCATTTGCTGCAAAAACTGTTGTTGATGCGGTGTCACTGCACCCATATGTATTATACGTTGTTAATTCGATTTTATAACTTCCTTCCGTATCGAATTGTGTAGTTGGATTTTCAACATATGAATATGAATTATTTCCAAATTCCCAATACCAACTCACATCAAATTGTGACGTGTTTAATATTTCAATCAGATCACCAACTTTAACAACTGAATCGATAACAAATGATGGTTCAGGCAAAGGAAGGGTATCAATAACATACCCATTCTCAACAATACAATCAGCATCATCAGTAACTATTACATTATATTCTCCTACACCAATATTCAAAGGGTCTTCTCCAAGCCAATCTAAATTGTATGGAGGAACTCCGCCGCTAATGTTTACAGATACGCTTCCAGTATTTTCATTTAAACAAGAAAGTGTTGTTGCAATAGTATATTGTAAAATAGAGTCAGGTTCGTATACATTAAAGGAAGAGGTTTTTGAACATCCATTATTGTCAAAAACTTGAACATCATAAATCCCTTCAAATAGACTATCAATTTGGCTGCTACTAGAATTAAATCCATTATCTCCTGACCAATTATAGCTGTATGGAGGTGTGCCACCATTACAATTTAACTCAATAGACCCTGTATTTGTGCCTTTACATTTTATATAGGTAATGTTGCTTGCATTAATATTGATTTCACTAGGTTCATTTAGCGTTAATAATGATGTTTCAATACAATTATTATCATCAATAACAGATAGATTATAATTCCCAGCAAATAATTGATTGATTGATTGTCCAGATTGGATAAAGTTGTTAGGGCCAACCCATTGATAACTAAGCGCTCCTGTGCCACCAATTGCATCTACACTAATTGAGCCATCAGGCACATTATTACATATTAGATCGGTTACGTTATTTACTGTAATATTAATAGGACTAGGTTCTTGAACGTTTAAGATTATCGTATCGCTATAACATCCATTATCATCCTGTCCATAAAGATAATATTGAGACGACGATAAATTGAAAACGCTGTCATTTGAGCTTAGGAATTGTTGAGTGTCATCCATCAAAAAGCTAGTGTACGGACTTGTTCCTCCAAAAAACGAGGAAGCAATCGAACCATTATTTTCCTGAAAACAAGAAACATCATAAGTTATACCCGAAGCTAAAAATTCATTTGGTTCAACTAGAGTTACGTTAAAATCTCTATAACAATTGTTATTATCAGTTATGGTCAGATTATATACCCCAGCACTCAGATTAGAAATATTTTGATTATTGGAAATTAAGCCTCCTTGAAAAAACCAATCATAAGTGTAAGGCGCGTTACCTCCAGAGACACTTGGATTAATGCTGCCGTCTGTTGATTGGTAACAGCTAGGGTCATTTATTAGAAATGAGGATGCAATTGTATTTAATTGTTCAACTATAATTAAATCATTAAAAGTACAACCGTTATCATCAGTTATTAATACATCAAATTCTCCGTCATTAATGTTGTACAAGTCTTCTGAGTTGAACGTATTATTATTTTCATCGGTCCATTGAACTTGATAGCTTGGCGTACCTCCTGTTGGAGTAATCTCAATGAATCCCGTTAATGAAGTATTGCACAGAACGTCTCCAACATTATCAACTTGTAACCCAAGCAAACTTGGCTCTGTTATTGTAATTATAATATTATCGGAACAACCCTCATCATTGATGCCAAAAACATCATAATTTCCTGCTTGAAGATTGTTAAAAAGACTATTGCTTTGAAAGGCCCCTGAATTAATAGAGAACATTGGATTATTTCCTGACAACGATACTTCAAGAGCTCCAGTGTTTTGCCCAAAACAGTCTACATCTACATGAGAGGAGGTAACCTCAGTCATTGCAGCGTTACTTGTAGAAACAACGAAGGTTTCAACTTTTTGAATTCCGCTACAATTATCGGTCATAGTTAGCGTATATGAAGTTTGTTGTGTAGGATTTATTGTTAATGAATTCTGATTTGAAATTACTGATCCTCCAGTTTCTTCCCAAACACAACTAAAATTAGAGGGAATAGGACCAATATTTAGTGGAGTTCCGCTACAAACCGTTGTGTCATTCGTAAACGAGTCATAGATGCTTGCTATATGTTTAAACTTTTGTTCGTTAGTAGAGAATTCAGTAGCACCAGTAAAACCAAATGTGACAGCATTATTGCCAGAGAAAATAGCATTTGGGATATCTATATTCTGAGAAAAGACTGTATAACCATTAAAATTCCCGCAATAAAAAACGCTTAAATCATTAGTTGATGCATTATAGTCAATTGTTAATTGTAAATAATTACAAGTTTCTACATCAGGTTGCGTAAAATCGAATGGGAAAGGCCCGGCTAAATTGTTTGCAGAATTATGATCTATATCACCATTTTGATTCATTGCTACATGGTCGTAAGGAGGGTCACCTAGAGCGCTTCCTTCAAATGTGTCAAACTCAATAACCAAAGAGGGACTTATTCCGTTGTAACCAAGATTCCCTCCTGTTCCTTGTGGCAGAAGACTAGTTCCTATATTTTGCATAACAAATGCTAAGCCATCTCCTCCGCCGGTTAGGTTACATCCAAAATCTAACTCAAAAGCTAACCAAAAATCTTGTGACAAATCAATGGGTTGATTGTACCAAATCGCACCTTGTAAAAAGTTAGCATTGTCAGTAATTATGTATTCATTATTTGAAATGCTGTATGCGTCTCCTTGAACCGTGTAAAGATTTTGCCCCAAAGAAATTGATGAGTACAAAACAATGACCAGCACTGAAATAAATTTATATGTCTTTGAATTAAAATTAATATCTAGTTGAATTGAGGGGTTAAAATTAAAAAACTTTGTGTAAAAAAGACACTAAGTTATTTTTATTATATTTGTTACAACAAGTTTCTGTTAAAAATACAACTTTTCAAACTAATTAAATATGAAGAAGATAATTTTATTATTATTTGTTTGCTCTGCATTTTTATTAAAAGCAGACACACATTATGTTAATGCTGGCATGTATTATTATGCTCCAGCAACAATTAGTATAAACACAGGAGATACGGTCATTTGGATAAATGACGGAGGCTATCACGATGTTAATGGCGTTAACAATTCAATTACAGGCCAGTCATTTAATAATCCACAAACATTTAGTTCTCAGGCAACAAGTGTTCAAGGTGGTGTAATTCACACTCAAGTATTCAACACTTCTGGTGTTTATCGTTATGATTGTTCAATTGGTTCGCATGCTCAAAACGGAATGATGGGTGCAATTTTTGTTAACTCACCATCTAGCTCGTTTGTAAACATTACTTTTGAAGTTAATATGCAAAATGAGGTTACAAATCCTCAGGGCGTATTTGTTGGAGGAGGTTCTTTAGCAGCCGATGGCGGCCCTACAGGATTTCCTATGTCAGATTATGATGGTGATGACATTTGGGATATAACATTGCCCGTTTTACAAGGCACAGACTTTTCATGGAAATTTAGAAATGGATATTGTGATTATTGGAATGGTTGCCCTTACTGGGAAACTAATTTCACTCAGTTAGGTTGTGGCTACGGGGCATTTGGTGATCGCGTGATTAATGGGCCATCAGTTCCTACAACTTATTCATATTGTTTTAATAGTTGTGATAATGTATGTCCTGGCGCAGATGTTAATGTAACTTTTGTTTTAGATGTAGCCTCTTTCGCTGGCAATATTGATTCAGTAAATTTATTTGGTTCGTTTAATACTTGGACATCTTATTACACTCTAACAAATACGGTTGGAACACTTTTTGAAGTAACAGTTCCTTTAATGCCTAATACTGACCATGAGTATAAATACCTAATAAATGGTATTGAAGAAAGCTTGTCATTAGGTGCTTCATGTGTTATTTCTGACCCAACCGGACAATATATCAACAGGTTATTGTCCTTAGGCTCATCTGACACCACTTTAGCAGAGGTCTGTTACAATAGTTGTTTCTCATGCGGTGTAGGTATAGAAGGATGTATGGATCCTTTAGCGTCTAATTATTTTCCTACTGCAACAATTGATGATGGAAACTGTCTATATGATGTGCATTTTCAGGTAGATATGTCTACTTTTCAAGGATCTTTTTCTGGAGTGTATGTTAATGGAACCTTCAATGGTTGGTGTGGTACTTGCAATCAGCTGCTAGATGACAACGGTAATGGTATATATGAAGGATATATTCCACTGCCGGCAGATACAATTGAATTTTTATATACTACAGACGGTTGGAGTGGGGATGTTGAGTCATTTAGCGGGACAGAATCATGTGTTCTTTCAACCTTTGATCCTTCAGCAAATCAAACATATAATAATCGTTTATTTGTTGTAGAGCCCTTAGCTTTAAATAATGTTGGGCTAAGCTGCTTTAACAGCTGTGATCCGTGTGTTATTCAACAGGTTGATATAACTTTTCAAGTTGACATGGCCAATGAAGTTGTTTCACCAGATGGAGTGCACATAGTTGGTAGCTTTAATAGCTTTAACCCAACCGCTAATCCAATGCTTGACGCAAATAATGATGGTATTTATGATGTAACTATAACTCTTGATGAAAATTCAAGCTATGAGTATAGGTTTGTAAATGGAGTTTCTTTTTCAGGATTTGAAGACGTTAGTGGTCAAGTATGTGAATCTAATTTTGGTAATAGAGGAGTCATAACTACAGCAAGTAATCAAACTCTATCACCGGTTTGTTTTGGGCTATGCACCCCTTGTTCTGGTACATTAGTCGATGGATGTACAGACCCTATTGCTATTAATTATGACCCGGCCGCTACTAATGATGATGGTTCTTGCATCTACCCAATTTCCGGTTGTACAGATGCTTCTGCATCTAACTACGATTCAGCTGCTACAACTGATGATGGTTCATGTTTATTTCCTGTGACATTCACAGTTGACATGAACTGTTCTGGAATTTCTTTCAGCACTGTATATGTAACAGGTCCATTTGCTGGATGGTGTGGAGATTGTTTTCCACTGTCTGATGCTGATGGTGACGGTGTATGGGAAGCTACTTATGATTTCCCTGCTGGTGACTTAGAGTATAAGTATGAGGTTGATAACTGGGCACATCAAGAAGATCTTATTGACGATATGGTCAATGGAGCTTCTTGTGCACCTGTAACTGATTACTGGTCATTTGCTAATCGTTTAGTAACGGTTTCTACTGCGACAGTAACAGATGACAACTATGGTTCTTGTGACGATTGTGTTGCTCCAGTTCCTGGATGTATAGATCCATTAGCTGACAACTATGATCCTAACGCAACTGTAGATGATGGATCTTGTACTTACGCTGGTGTATTAGGTTGTACAGATGCTACTGCATCTAACTACAATTCA
>CACHMF010000033.1 GCA_902580855.1 uncultured Bacteroidota bacterium
GCACGACCTAATTTATTCTTTGGTAACATACCCTTAACGGCTTGGTTTACTAAAGAAGTTTGATCTCTGTCAAAAAGTTCTTGAGGTGAAATGCGCTTCTGACCGCCTGGGTAACCTGTGTGTTTAAAATGCTCTCTTTCTGTCCACTTCTGTCCAGTTAAGATAATCTTGTCAGCGTTGATTACCACTACATAATCACCACAATCTGCGTGCGGTGTAAAATTAGTCTTGTGCTTACCTCTCAACATCTTAGCAACCTCCGATGCTAAGCGTCCCAAAACCATTCCATCAGCATCTACTAAAACCCACTGCTTATTTGCAGTTTCTTTATTGGCTGAAACTGTTTTGTAGCTCAATGTATCCACTTTCACTCTTGTTTTATAATTCATTTCCCCAACAAACCCTATGCTCGAAAGGGGTGGCAAAAGTAGAAATAATTTTTAATTCCAACAAAAAATTATCAACCATAATTAGCTGACAATTTTTAACTCTTTTCCAACCTTGGTAAATGCAGCTATTGCTTTATCTAAATGTTCACGCTCATGCGCCGCTGAAATCTGCACACGAATTCTTGCTTGTTCCCTAGGAACTACAGGAAAGAAGAAGCCTATTACGTAAATACCTTCTTCTAATAATTTATCTGCCATAACTTGTGATAATTTTGCATCATAGAGCATTACAGGAACGATAGGGTGAATACCTGCTTTAATGTCGAATCCTGCTTCAATCATTTTGGCACGAAAATATTTAGTATTATCTTCCAATTTATCACGAAGCTCCGTTTTTTCGCTTAACAGATCAATAACCTGAATTGCAGCACCTACTATAGAGGGTGCTAAAGAATTTGAAAATAAGTATGGTCGAGAGCGTTGGCGCAGCATCTCAATAATTTCTTTCTTCCCTGATGTAAAACCACCCATAGCTCCACCTAAAGCTTTTCCCAAAGTACCAGTAATAATGTCCACACGACCCATAACTCCACAGTGTTCATGTGTCCCTCTACCGGTTTTACCGACAAATCCTGTTGCATGACAATCATCTACCATAACTAATGCATTATACTTATCGGCTAAGTCACAAATCTTTTCTAATTGCGCTATATATCCATCCATGGAAAAAACACCGTCTGTTACAATAACTCGATTTCGCTGTGATTGTGCTTCAATCAATTTGGTCTCTAAATCAGCCATGTCATTATTATTATATCGATAACGAACTGCTTTGCATAGACGAACACCATCAATAATAGAAGCATGATTTAAAGAATCTGAAATAATTGCATCTTCCTTTCCAAAAAGAGGTTCAAAAACACCTCCATTTGCATCAAAAGCGGCTGCGTACAATATAGTATCTTCCATTCCAAGAAAGTCGGAAAGTTTTTGCTCCAACTCTTTATGAATATCCTGTGTTCCACATATAAATCTTACGGATGACAAACCAAAGCCGTGCGTGTCAAGAGTTTTTTTAGAAGCTTCAATCACTTTAGGATGTGAGGAAAGTCCTAAATAATTATTAGCACAAAAATTTAGCACATCATCTCCTGTGCTAACTTTGATATCAGCTGCTTGTGGGTTTAAAATAATTCGTTCTTTTTTGAATAAACCCGTTTCTTTTATTACTTGTAATTCATCTTGTAATTGTTTTTGGAACTTACCGTACATATACTTAAATTTATATTACAAATTTATTTAAATAAAAAGGGAGGAAACCCTCCCTTTTTCTATAAGTTTTTTGACACTTATACTACGCCTTGATCTAACATAGCATCTGCTACTTTAACAAATCCGGCAATATTAGCGCCTTTAACATAATCAATATATTCTCCTTCTGAGCCATATTCTACACAGGATTTATGTATGTCTTTCATAATGTTTTTTAGTTTATCATCTACTTCTTCTCTTGACCAACTTAAACGTAAAGAATTTTGCGACATTTCTAAACCTGATGTTGCTACCCCTCCTGCATTAGAAGCTTTTCCTGGGGCAAATAAAATTTTCGCTGCTTGAAACACCTCTATAGCTTCCGGTGTAGATGGCATATTCGCTCCTTCTGAAATACAATAACATCCATTATTTACTAAAGTTTTTGCTTCCTCACCATTCAACTCATTTTGTGTTGCACAAGGTAAGGCAATATCACAAGTAACACCCCAAGGTCTTCCTTCATGAAATTCGCAACCATACTTTTCAGCATATTCTCTAATACGACCACGTTTTATATTTTTCAATTCCATTACAAATGCTAATTTCTCAGCATCGATGCCTGCAGCATCATAAATGTAACCGGAAGAATCTGAAAGTGTAAGTACTTTAGCTCCTAGCTCTGTTGCTTTTTCACAAGCGTACTGAGCTACATTACCTGATCCAGAAATAGCTACAGTTTTGCCTTCAAAAGAATTGCCTTTAACAGCCAACATATTCTGTGCAAAATATACACAACCATATCCTGTTGCTTCAGGTCGAATCAATGATCCACCCCAGTTAATACCTTTGCCAGTTAATACACCTGTGAACTCATTACGGATGCGCTTATACTGACCAAACATATAACCAATTTCGCGACCACCAACACCAATATCACCTGCCGGAATATCGGTGTCTGGACCAATATGCTTACATAATTCCGTCATAAAAGATTGACAAAATCGCATTACTTCATTATCCGATTTTCCTTTGGGATCAAAATCCGAACCTCCTTTACCACCTCCCATCGGTAATGTGGTTAGTGAGTTCTTAAACACTTGTTCAAATCCTAAAAACTTCAAGATTCCTAGGTTTACCGAAGGATGAAAACGCAAACCTCCCTTGTAGGGTCCAATAGCAGAGTTGAACTCCACGCGGAAACCACGGTTTACTTGTACTTTCCCTTCATCATCCAACCAAGGAATACGAAACATAATTACGCGTTCTGGCTCAACTATTCTTTCTAACAACTTAGAAGATTTATATTTTGGATTCTCGTTCATGAATGGAATAATAGCTTCTGCTACTTCTTGAACTGCCTGAATAAATTCTGGCTCGTGTGCGTCTTTCAACTTTACCTTATTGATAAACGCATCAATCTTATTTTGATACTTACTAGACATCTTTATTTAAATGAATATCGGAAGCAAATGTATGTTTTTTTTAATCTGATAAACTGTTTTTTTTGTTTAATTAGTTAGTGTTAAAAAAACACTAAGAGTTGTTTTTAAGAGATTTCTACACAAATAATTAATTTAAAATTATTAAAGTTTAAATCAATAACTCAAAATTTTTATGGCAACATTAAATAATTAAGATGAATCTAATCATCAAAGTCTAAGTTAACTTTTTGTATAACTTTGATGCGTTTATCTTACTAAAGTATTAGTAAATCAAATACAAAATGATTTCGTGAAATTAATTACTGTAAACAACTAATTATATGAGATTTTTTTATTCAATCTTAATATTGATTTTCTCCACTTATACAACTAATGGACAAATAATTCAAGGAAAAATATCAGACATTTCAACTGGTGAGCCTCTAGTAGGTGTTAATATTTTAATAGGGTCAAATAATGGAACTGCTTCTGATTTTTACGGAAATTATCAAATAAAAACAACATCTGGAAAACACACTATTTTATTCAAGTTTATTGGTTATGAGGAGGTAAAAAAAGAAGTTATACTAAAGACTGGGGAAGTAAATGTGTTAAATGTAGAGATGCGTGATGCTGCTATGGAGCTTGGAACTGTTGTAGTCTCTGCTGGTAAATTTGAACAAAAAATAGAAGAAACAACTGTCTCCATGGAGGTAATTAAACCTTCATTAATTGAAAATAAAAACACAACAAACATTCAAACCGCTATAGAACAAGTTCCTGGTGTTACTATAACTGATGGGCAAGCTAATATTCGAGGTGGTAGTGGGTGGAGTTATGGTGCTGGAACTCGCGTACAAGTAATGGTAGACGACATGCCGCTAATTTCTGGAGACGCAGGTCAGGCACAATGGAGCCTTATTTCTACAGAAAACATAAATCAAGTAGAAGTTATCAA
This sequence comes from uncultured Bacteroidota bacterium, assembly GCA_902580855.1. Lineage (GTDB taxonomy): Bacteria > Bacteroidota > Bacteroidia > Flavobacteriales > UBA7312 > UBA7312. The sequence continues at coordinate 4,023 of CACHMF010000033.1, forward strand.
AGGAGCTTCATCTGCTTTGTACGGCTCTTCTGCTCTTAACGGAGTAATCAACATTAGAACAGCTTACCCTGGAAGTGACCCTGAAACGAAAGTTAATTTTCACCATGGATTTTATGATGATGCTAAACGCAAATCATTAAATTGGTGGGGAACTAGAAATCAAAGGGTTTATGGTGCAGATTTCTTACATAAAAGAAAGATAGGCAACTTAGATTTAGTTGTGGGAGGCTTCGTTTTAGAAGACGAAGGATATCGTTTTGATGAGACAACAAGCAGAAAGAGAGTAAATTTTAACACTCGATACAAAAATAAGAAAATAGATGGCCTTTCATATGGATTAAATGGAAATTTCTTATTTAACAATACTGCTTCTGCTCTCATTTGGCAAAGCTATGATCAAGGATTTATTCCAATGGACAGCGCAGTAACTACAACTAGTGGAGACGTTTATAATGTAGATCCCTTCATAACATATATCAATAGTAGAAACAATGATAAACATAGTCTTCGAACACGATACATGAAGGTGATTAATGATAATAGTGTAAAAGGAATAGACAACGGACAAGACAATCAGTCTGAAACATATTATACCGAATATCAATACCAAAAAAGTATTGAAGGCTGGAGACTTAACTGGACAAGTGGAATTATGAACGAAATAGTTGACGCAAAAGCTGAACTATTTAATGGTAGAAATTATCGTATCAATAACGCTTTTTTCTCACAATTAGATAAAAAATTTGGCAAACGATTAAATCTATCTGCGGGCGCTCGTTATGAACAGTTTACACTTCAATCTGAATCAGGTATTGTAGTTGATGGAGATAGTTTAAGGTCTTTCACAGAAGGAAAACCTGTTTTTCGCTTTGGCGCTAATTACCAATTAGCAGAAGCAACATATTTAAGGTCTTCATGGGGTCAGGGATATCGATTTCCAAGTATTGCCGAATTATTTATTTCTACTAATGTGGGAGACATTCATGTATACGCCAACCCTAATTTAAAGTCAGAAGAAGGTTGGAGTTCAGAAATTGCTTTTCGTCAAGGTCTTAAATTTGGAGATTGGAAAGGATATATTGACATAGCGGCATTTATGATGCGTTATCAAGATATGATGGAATTTAGCTTCGGCCCTTGGGGAACTGAAGGTCAAGATGGAATAGCTAATTTGGGCTTAGGATTTAAATCCATAAATATTGGGGAAACACAAGTCTCTGGAATTGAATTTAGCATTGCTGGCACAGGAAGGTTGGTCAACAACACTGACATTAATATCCTTGCAGGTTATTTATACACCGATCCTATTGCTTTAAATCCTCTATATGTGTATGCTGATAGTTTATACTTAGGTAATTATTATGAGGCTAGCTCTAATAATTATGACTATACTGCTGAATTATCGACGGGTGAAAATTATCCTTTAATGGAGATGCCTGAGAACTACAGACAAGTACTAAAGTATAGACATAAACACCAAGCAAAGCTAGACCTAGAGCTAACTAATGGAAAAATAAGTTCAGGTGTAAGTGTTCGTTATAACAGCTTTATGGAAAATGTTGATGCTATTTTCACATCTACATTATTTGAATTTGCTATTCCTGGAATAGGCATTAACGAATCTAGAGAAGCCTTAAGTGACGGTGATTTTATTGTTGACTATAGATATAGTAAGCAGGTCACTAAAAATTCTAAAGTTTCTTTCATAATCAACAACATCCTAAATACAGAATATCAGTCAAGACCTGCAAACATGATGCCCCCTAGAACTTTTTCTGTACAATGGAGTATCAAAGTGTAATGAAAATTCTAGGTATTATCCCCTCTAGATATTATTCTAATAGATTTCCTGGAAAGCCTCTTCTTGATTTGGGGGGGAAAAGTATGGTGCAGCGTGTATATGAACAAGCACAAAAATCTAAGCTTGATCAAGTAATTGTTGCCACAGATGATAAGCGAATTTATAATGCTGTTCTTGGCTTTGGCGGAAAAGCTGTGATGACTTCCTCTAAACATTCAAGCGGAACAGATCGATGTTTAGAGGCAATGCAAAAAACTGTGGGAAATTTTGATTGTGTCATCAATATTCAAGGGGATGAACCTTTTATTCATCCTGAACAAATTCAAAAAATTGCTGATTGTCTTCAACAAAAAAACACTCAAATTGTTACACTAGGTAAAGCTGTTAATAGAAAAGATGATTTGTTAGACATCAACGCTCCAAAAGTATTTTTTAATGAACATATGCTTGCCACTGGTTTCGAAAGAGAAGTCAATTTTGAGTGCAAAACTAAATACTATTTTCATATTGGCATTTATGGATACACAAATAAAATTCTTACCGAAATCACTCGTTTACAACCTACTGAAAACGAAATAAAAAAAGGTTTGGAACAACTTCGTTGGTTAGACAATGGTTATAGTATCCGAGTAGAACTGACTGAACATGAAAGCTTTTCAATTGACACACCAGAAGATGTTAAAAAAATAGCGCACTTACTATAAATCTTTATCCTATTTTTGATAATTTAGCACTACAAATGTCATTAAAGTTAGACTTACATATCAGATATCTTCTACATGAACACGATTGTGTCATTTTACCATCTTTTGGTGGTTTTGTAGCAAATTTCCATTCGGCTAAAATTGACCCTGTCATCAACCTCATGCATCCACCAAAAAAACACATTGTTTTCAACAAAAGCTTACAAAACAACGATGGACTATTGGTAAACGAAGTAGCTTCCTGTGAGGGTGTTAGCTTTAAAAAGGCACAAAAAAAAGTAGATGTATTTATCAATGATTTAAAAGACAAATTACACCTCCATAAAAAAGCAGTAATTGAAGGAGTTGGAACTTTGATTCAATCCAATGATAACACGCTTTTATTTGTTCAAGACTTAACAACTAATCACTTGCTTACAAGTTATGGAATGGGAAAAATTCAGTCACCTGCTATTAAGCGTATAAGCGTGCAGGAACGTATTGAAGCAAAAATCAAGCATATTGATGAAAACCATTTACCAAGTAATAAAAAATCGTGGCTAAAGGTAGCTGCTGTTTTATTACCATTAGCAATGTTATCATTAATTGGAGTTTCCAAGCAAGAGCAAATACAAACTGCTGTCGCTAACCTAAATCTATTTACTAATACAAATACAGAAATGGTCGGAGAAATAATTGAATCTCCTTCTTTAGATTATGCCTTACACACTCCTATTTATCAAATTGAAGGAGGCATCCAGCAATCCTTTAAAGCAAAAGCCTCTGCAGAAAAAATAATTGCAGAGCGAATACCAAAACACTTCATCATTGCAGGAGCATTCAGCACAGAACGAAATGCCAACAAGCTAGTTCGAAAACTAAAGCGTTGGAATTTTGATAACGCCCACATCATAGGGCAAAGCAATAACGGTTTATATCGTGTTTGCTACGATGGATATGCGAAACCAGAAGATGCTCTAATCGCACTAGACCAAATCAAGAAGACCAACACCTCTGCTTGGCTTCTATCAATGTAAAAAAAATATGGCTTCAAAAACGCCTTCAGAAAGTATCGCCACTCTAACAGAAATGGTGTTGCCTAACGACACCAATAATCTAGACAACCTTATGGGAGGTAGACTATTGCATTGGATGGATATTGCCACTGCTATTGCTGCTCACCGCCACTGCGGAAGAATTGTTGTTACCGCATCTGTTAACAATGTGTCTTTCAATCAACCAATCCCTAGAGGAAGCATTGTAACCATGGAAGCAAAAGTTTCTCGCGCTTTCAAATCTTCTATGGAGGTATTTGTTGATGTGTGGATGGAAAATATGAAGAGTAAAGGACGTGTAAAATGTAATGAAGCGATTTACACATTCGTTGCAGTAGATCAATTAGGAAACCCTATTGAAGTTCCGACAATTATACCTGAAACGGAAAAAGAAAAAATGAGATTTGATGGTGCATTAAGAAGAAGACAACTTAGTTTGATTTTAGCAGGTAGAATGGAGCCGAATGACGCTACCGAGCTTAAGGCATTATTTTCCGGATAGTAAATTCAAATCAATTTGATTCATACATTTAAAATGCCCTAAAGGGCATTTTTTATAGCCAATTTTTGAGCAGGGACGACATGAAAGGTTTTTCAGCTCTAATGTTTTAGACTTTTCATCTGCTAGATAAGGATACATTCCAAAATCTGGAACTGTACTCCCCCAAATAGAAATAATTTCCTTTTTAAATGCTGCAGCAATGTGCATCATTCCTGTATCATGAGTAATCACCTTTTGCGCATATTTTATTAAATATGCAGACTGATTGATACTTAAATCACCACAAGTATTGATGACTTCTTTTTGATTTTGAGCAATCTCCTCTCCTCTCAACTGATCTTCTGGGCCTCCAACAAGTACTATGGGTAAATTAACTTTTCGACAAATTTCCTTTAATCTACTTGTCGGTAAGATTTTAGTATTATGTTGCCCACCAATTACCAAAGCGACATATTTTTCTGGCAGTTTCAATTCCTTTGGCAAGGTTTCATTCTTTGCTAAAAAGTAATCTAATCCAACATTGTCATTTGTTACGCCTAGATGAACAACTGTATCCAAATATCTATCAACTACATGCTTATTAGGCAAACGATTAATTTTGAAATTTGTCAGCAACCACTTTTGTATATTGAGTTTATGGAAACTTTTAGAAGGAACACCTAATATTCGCTTCACTTTTGAAGTACGTAAATTGTGGTGCAAATCTATTATCCAATCAAAAGAAAATGCTTTTAAACTCTCCACACGATCTTCAATTGCATGTAGTTTATGTACATATGGATTGTTTTCCAACAAACAGAAAAATCTTTTTTTTGTTAAAAAGTGAACCTCTGCATTTATTTGTTTTTTAAGACACCTAACAACAGGAGTTGTAAGTACAATATCACCTATCGAACTGAGGCGAATAACAAGTATTTTAAGTGGTTTCGACATCCGATCAAAGCTAAATAATTTATCCTAATTTTGCTCGCATGCATCTAATAGATACACATACACATTTATTTGCACAGCAGTTTGATCAAGATCGATCGGAAGTAATACACAGGGCGCTTGAAGAAGGAGTGAAACAAATGTTATTGCCAAATATTGATATTAGCAGCATTCAACCAATGTTGAATTTATGTGCTGAATTCCCAAACAATTGTTTTCCAATGATAGGTCTTCACCCTTGCGATATAAAAACAAACTATTTAGAAGAACTTGAAATCATTGAAGAATGGCTGCAAAATGAAAATTTCGTAGCAGTTGGCGAAATTGGTATTGATTTATATTGGGATAAAAGCAACTTATCTATACAAGAAGATGCTTTTCGTAAACAAGTTGAGTTGGCTAAAAAATATAAGTTGCCTATTGCTATACATGTTCGTGATAGTTTTGATGAAGTCTTAGCTATTATAGATGAACTGAATGATGATAATTTGAGTGGTGTATTTCATTGTTTTACAGGAAACAAAGATCAAGCTAATCACATCATAAATTATGGTGGTTTTAAATTGGGAATTGGCGGGGTAGTTACTTTTAAAAATAGCGATCTAAATAAAATACTAAACACTATTTCGATAGAATATTTAATTTTGGAAACAGACAGTCCTTACTTAGCTCCAACACCTTACAGAGGAAAAAGAAATGAAAGCAGTTATTTAATATTAGTTGCCGAAAAGTTGGCTGAAATATATGGGAAATCGTTAGAAGAGGTAGCGTATATAACTACTCAAAACACAAAAGAGTTGTTTAAAATATGAGTCAAAAAAAATCCATATTACTGATTTATACAGGTGGTACTATCGGTATGTTTAAAGGTGATGACAACTCCTTAAAACCTTTTGACTTTGAAAAGTTAACAGCCGAAATACCAGAACTAAATAAGTTTGATATAGATCTTAATGCCATCGCTTTTAAAAAACCTATTGATTCTTCCAATATGAATCCAAAAACCTGGCTGTATCTAGCAAATCTCATTGGAAATCATTACCAAAGTTACGATGGGTTTGTTATTCTTCATGGCTCTGATACTATGGCTTATACAGCCTCGGCATTGAGTTTCTTATTAGAAGATTTATGTAAGCCTATTATATTAACAGGCTCCCAGCTTCCAATTGGAATAAGAAGAACTGATGCCAAAGAAAATTTGATTACAGCTATAGAAATTGCTGCAACCGGTAATACTCCGGAAGTTTGTGTTTACTTTGAATATAAATTGTTAAGAGGAAATAGGACGGTTAAAATCAATGCCGAACATTTTGAAGCTTTTGACTCTCCCAACTTTCCTCCTTTGGCAGAAGCTGGCGTACAAATTAAGTATCATCAAAAAGTAAATTACAAAATTGGAAATCCTTTGAAAGTCCATGAGAATATGAGTTCTTCTGTTGCCTTATTAAAACTATTTCCAGGCATTTCGCTAGAAATAGTGAAATCACTATTCAACAGCAACTGTAAAGGGTTTGTTTTGGAAACATTTGGCTCTGGAAACGCAAGCACTAACTATGAATTTTTAAGTGCTATTGAAAGTGCTATTAATAATGGAAAGATCATCTTAAATATTTCACAATGTTTAGCCGGAGCTGTTAGTCAGGGGCTTTATGAAACAAGCTCTCAACTGGAAAAGCTAGGTGTAATAAGTGGCAAAGACATGACCACTGAGGCTGCCTTAACCAAAATGATGTTTTTATTAGGACAAGATTTAACTGTAAAAGAACTCAAAAGAAAATTGACTAATTCCTTAAGAGGCGAACTCACATAAAATCATTTGCATTTTATACATTTGTATATCTATTGGTGAGGTGGCCGAGTGGCTTAAGGCGCACGCTTGGAAAGCGTGTAAACGGGAAACTGTTTCGGGGGTTCGAATCCCTTCCTCACCGCTGAATTAACCTAATCTTTTTTAATCTTTCTTAAGATCTTTTTTACTTTAATAGTAGTTTTTTAACAACTCTCTTGCTTTTATTAATTTAGGCTTAATTACTATTTTACAATAGGGTTGTTCTCTATTTTTTTTGTAATATTCTTGATGATATTCTTCAGCTGAATAAAATGCTTCAATTTTTTTTATTTCAGTAACTATGCCATTATTGTAATAATCTTTATTATATCTATCTATTTCATTTTTAATTAAATCTATCTCCTCATCGTTGTGATATAAAATAATTGAACGATAATGTCTGCCAATATCATTACCCTGTCGATTAATAGTTGTAGGATCATGAATAAGAAAAAAAAGTTCTAATATATTTTTTAAAGAAATGATTTTTGAATCATAGGTTATTTGACAAACCTCTGCATGATTTGTTTTGCCGCTTACAACCTCACGATAAGAAGGATTTTTAATCTTTCCTCCCGAAAAACCACTAACAACTGAACTAACACCCTTAACATCTTCAAAAGCGGCTTCAATACACCAAAAACAACCTCCACCCAATGTTATTTTTTTCAGTGTGCTTTGTGACATAGATAAGTTACTAATTGTTATTAATGATAAAATTAAATAAAACCTCATATTTAAATCATGAAAAAAGAGCAGGTTACATATAAATGTAAACTACTCTTTTTTTGATTATGGACTGTATTATTAAGTTTATTGTAAATTAATAAATTTAATTGTTTTACCTGATTTATATATATCAATTAAAACTTGGCCATTGCTTTCTTCTTTATTTACTACTTCACCAAGCAAATTAATAGTTTTCACTATTTCATCATTTATTTCATTTTCAATAATATTAGTACCTGTTGAAGGTAATAGAACTGCATCAATTACATGTACAACTCCATTATCTGCAATAATATCAGCTACAGTTACCATAGCGTTATCGATATAAACATTGCCATTCGTGATAGACACAGTAACATCTGTTCCAAGTAATGTAGTAGCCATCATACCATTTGATAACATGGTTGACATTACACTATCTCCTAAAACATGATGCATTAAAATATCTGTTAATGTAGGAATGTCATTAAGCAGTGCAGCAACTGTTCCGGCTGGTAAAGCATTAAATGCTGCATCCGTTGGTGCGAACAAAGTAAATGGACCAGGACCTGATAGTGTTCCTTTAAGTCCACATGTGTCAATTGCCGTAAGTAATGTTGTATGATCTTGTGAATTTAGAACAACATCGTAAATTGTATTAGAAACAGGTGGTAATAATACTGCGTCAATCACGTGTACTACACCATTATCTGCAATAATATCAGCTACAGTTACCATAGCGTTATCAATATAAACATTACCATTTACGATCGAAACAGTCACATCTGTTCCAAGTAATGTAGTAGCCATCATGCCATTTGATAACATGGTTGACATTAAACTATCCCCTATAACGTGATGCTTCAAAATATTAGCTAACTCTGATAAATCGTTGAGTAAAGCTGGTAACGTTCCAGCTGGTAATGCATTAAATGCTGCATCCGTTGGTGCGAACAAAGTGAATGGACCAGGACCAGAAAGGTATGAAGTAAAGAAACAAGTATCAAGAGCTGTTTTCAATATAGTATGATCATTAGAATTA
>CACHMF010000034.1 GCA_902580855.1 uncultured Bacteroidota bacterium
GGAAAAGCTAAAGGAGTTTACTTCTTAGAGATTACGACCAATACTGGTGGTATTAATAAGAAAATTGCACTTCAATAGTTTGAATTAAAGAACTCGAAATGGAAAATTAGCTGTTGCTGCATTTCCGTTATCATCAGATACTTGCAGAAATAAACGATACTTTCCTGATTTAGAAGGCGAATTTATCTTATTGATTGCTTTTGAAGTTGTTTCTGACCATACTGATTTGGGAGCAATTTCTTTATCTCCCCCAGATTTAATATCAGTTGACTCTGGAATAATCGAATATTGATATTGTAGTTTCTCATTTTCTTTATCAATAATATCAATTTGTATGTTTAGAGTAGATTTTTTTTCACATTCGAGACTCTCGTAGGCTGTCTTATCATTAATTTTAAAGGAATAAATATTTGGTGCAAAATTTAGAGGAAGCTTACCTGACCATTTTTCAATTAGTACATCCATAACTGCGGTTTCTCTTCCATCTTCAAGAAACAAGCCATACCATGTTGCTGAAGTTTCTTGTTTTTGACCCCAAAGAAATACATATGAGCCTAAGCAATTAGTTTTATCAGCAGCAATAATATCATAACGCTCTCTGTATGATTTAGCCTTTTCAGTACTTGTTTGCTCAATAGGAACATTCCATTTAGTATTTGGTGATTCCCAATGCCCATTAGGTCCCCATTCAGTAATCATATAAGGCTTGTCCCAACCATAACTTACTATGCTTTCAGCAATATGATAAATGCCTCCATAAGTGTTAATGCCTAATGCATCAATTGAGGGTGCATATTTTTTTATCAACTTCACCTCTGCTACATCAAGCCCAGCTGTAACAGTTATGACAGGATGGTTTGGATCTTTTTCTTTAATCATTTTTGCTATATCTTCAATATGCTTCCAAACATCAAAGTTTGAATAAAATAAATCAACCTCATTACCCACTGCCCACATGAGTAGAGCAGGATGATCTTTGAGTTCATCAATAGTTCTTTTGAAAGCTTTTAATTGTAAGTCAGTAGCAACTTTATTGCTGTAATCAAAACCATGTCTTTCGTGTTGCGCCCAGAGTCCCACACATACTGTTAACCCAAGTGAATGTGCTTTATCTAAAATCTCTTTGGCTCCTTCTGCACTCCAAGTTCTTAATGAGTTAGCGCCATATTCTTTAGCTCTTTCTAAATTAGTGCTGCCGCCTACACCTTTAATATAATAAGGCTTTCCATCTCTTAAAAGTTCAAAGCCATTAGGAGTTGAAATAATTTCAACAGGAATAGCCTGTGAAAAACAAAAAAATGGAATTAAACAGAATAATAATATAAGATTTTTCATTGTGGCAAAGTTTTTTGATAAACACGAACATAATCGACTTTCATTTCCTTATCACCAAAGAAATTAATATCCCCTCCTAAGTTTCCCCCAATGGCTGTATTAAATATCAGATGAAATGGCTCATCAAAAGGCCAATTATTTTGTAACTCAATGTGGTCGGCTTTCTTTACGTGCAAAGTTTGTATGCCATCAACAAAGCATCTAATATTGGCCTGATCCCATTCCAAACTATACGTATGGAAATCATTAAAAAAAGAATTAACATTATCAATGATAAAGGGTGCTCCAATAAAATTAGAATAACCTGCTTGAGGTCCTTTAAAGTGTACGTTGTGTACTATGTTATCACCATTGCTATTTCTATAATATTCCAAAACATCTATTTCTCCACTTATTGGCCAAGGAAGTACTGGGTTAGACGGCAGCATCCAAAATGCATGCCATAAACCTTGTGCTCGATCCATTTTTATACTGGCTTCAACTTTTCCATAAGTAAAGTCAAACTTATTTTCTGTATTTATACGAGCCGAAAAAGCTTTTGCAGTTTGAGGGTTACCAAAACAGTCATCATAGGTGAAGTTCGTTAATTGAGATTTTATTACTAAGACAGTATCTTCAATGTAAGCGTTTTCTTCTAAATAATATTGCTTTTCAAAATTACCCCAAAACTGAATACCATATTCACATCCATCTCCTATCTCATGGTTCCAGTTAGATTGTAAATCATCCGAATTAAATTCATCAGACCAAACTAACTGAAAATCAAGATTTTCATATGGTGTTTGTTCACATGAGGCCAAAATAACAATAAGTAATATGATATAAAATCGACTCATCATTTATCAATTTTTATGCTATAAATTTTAAGATCTATTTGATCAGAAATAAACTCCAATTGTTTAATTCTATCTTTTTGTATGTTTCTTTCATTAATTTGAAAGTCCTTAAGTGGTATTTTGTAAACAAATGTTGAGTCAACAATACTAGCTTGATAATCATCAATATTAACTGTGTTATGAGCTCCATTGTAATCAGAAAGAATTAGTTTAAATGAATTATTATTCGTACTTGTAGTTAAATACAACTGAGCATCGTCTTCAAATCCTCTAAAATTAATTGGGTACCAATCATTCCAATTAATTCCCCATCGATTATTTTCTTTAGTGTTTATCCAATTTATATAATTCTCACTGTCTTGATCTATACCCCATGATGAATGGGAAAACAAAAACTCATTTGGAAAGATTAATTGAGGAAGATTGCCTTTTGGTCTTAACGACTCTCTTTTAGGTTCTAACATTGCATATTGGTCTTTATCAAATGGTACTAACTTAATCTCTTTTAAATAAACATTACCCGCTCCCTCTAGCTGAATTACCATTTGCTTAATACCATATGGGTCGACTCCCTGTTGAGAATAGTCAAACTCCCACAGTGGAATGTATAGCTCCGACCATTGAGTGTTATTTATCTTTAACCCATCTAAAAATTTTCTAGTATCTGAAAAAACATAAGAACTTCCGCCTGAATAATCTTCTAAGCCAATAACAAAAGGTAAAAACTGTTGGTCATCTACAACTGCTTTAACCAAAATCCTTATTGCAGATTTTTGATACATTTCACTGATGTCGTCAGCCACAAAATTTGACCAACTATTTCCGAAACCAACCCATTCGCAATCAACTTTATTCCAATTTAAATGAAGTACTCGCTCATTATCAATCGTTTTATATTCATGAGTTCCACATTCATCAAGATTATACCAAATTTGAGTTTGATCGGAATTCAACACAACACGTTCAATTTTTTCATTTGAATCAATATACAAGTCATACAGTTCAATTTTTTGAAAAGAACTACAAGAAGTCAATAAACAAAGTGCGAGTATATTAAGGTTGGTACGGTTCATTTTCTGTAAATGAAATAAAGTCAATATCAGTAGTAACAAGAACGCCTTGATTATTTACGCAACCACCCTGTGAGCCAACGACACCTGGGCATGAAAGACATAAAATCTCTATTTGATTAATCTTGTTAGTTTCTTTTATAGCAATATCAGAACCTGATTCAAATTCAGAATAAGGAATACTGAAGTTTCTCCAACTAGACCATTCAATAGGTCTAATTTGTGTTCGGAATTCATCACCGTCAGTTTCTCTTACGACAATTTCTAAGAATTGATCTTCAGGAAATAATTCTTGACGCGAACCAACAACCGCTATATTAAAATAAGTTGTTGAGGGAGTTAAATCAGGTAACGTTTTAGCCTCATTAATGTTCAAAACTAGGTTTCCTAAAAACCACTCGTTCCACGTCATTTCACCTCTCATTCTAAAGTAATTTTGACCCTCAGCGGCGAAATCATTTTGAATATTGAAATCCATATTTGCGCCAAACTGAACAAATGAATTTTGCATTAATGTTGCTTGGTCAATATTTTCAAAATCTTCAATAATGTAAACATCTGACTGCATTGGTTTTGTTTCATTAATATATATGTTTAATGTATCATATATAGTTGTATCCAAATCAGAGACAGATAAGATTACTTGACATGATTCCTCTTTAAACGATGGGAAATCATTTGCTTCACCCCTCCATATTGAATTATCTGCATTTAATGAATTGTCATATCCAGTATAGGATTTTATTGCATTTGAATTTTCTCCTATTATTCTTAATTCATAATTTGCATTTTTAGACCAAGTAGCATTGAAGTTGTATTGGGAGATCTGAATGAAATTATATTCAAGACCCGAACCTGATAATGGTGTGCTAAATTTTAATTCGCCAAATTGATCATTTAATGAATTACCTAAAAATTCATTCTCATCATATGCTCTTTCACAAGCAAATATCAATCCTAGGCAAAAGAGTAATGTAATTTTCTTCATCATTAAAAGTTTAGTTTGTAAAGTATCTGAAATTGATTAATTGAATAGTCAATATTACTATCTTCATAACTATATATATTATAAGATGTTGTAAGTGTAGAGTGTGAACCAAAAGATAGCCTTAGGCCAAATGCACTAAGCACTTGTTTCATATTGTAAAAAGTCGGTGTCATGATAAATGGATTATTGAGAATGTCATAATCCAATAAAAGCTCATTGCCACTAGCTTCATGTATCTTGATTCCTGAAATAAAATCAAGATCATTCATAAGCTTTATATCTAAACCCCCGTCTATTTGTCTAGACCATAAATCTATTTTTTCAAAATTAGCGCCATCTCTTTTTGTTTTCTCGTGTTTAACTCCAAATTTAATGGTAAAACGATTATACTTATAATTTAGTGATGATTGGTAAACCTTGAAAGTTTTTATTTCTTCAGTTCCAACTCCTATAATTTCAGAAAACATGTGACCATTTAGGTTCAAAGTTAACCCTTCTAGCAGTTGTTTTTTCGTTAATTGTAAACTTAAACCCTTTCTATTTGGAGTTGCTTGCCCGTATGGCATTGTATTATTAAATATTGGATTGTATGCATCCAGTGACTCGTCAAATTGATTAAAATAATTTACGTCATTATATAAATAATCTAAAATGCCCATTGGTCGCTGCACCTGGTCATTGCTAATAAGATTAAAAACCCCTGATTGCGTTAAGTAATTTAATCGTATGTTTTGTGCGCCAGGTGCACGATAATAAGCTCCATTATTGAGAGCATTTAACTGGATATCTAAACCCCAAAATTTTTGTGTTTTAAACCCAATATTCCAAAAATAATCTTCTATTTCGTTTAAATCATTGCTGATTAAATCTTCTATCTTTGTTTTTGAATAACCGGTCTCAAAAAAGAAATTATAATTCTTAAAAAATTCTTTGTTTAAAGTCCCTGACAAGGTATGAGCCCTGTTTGAAAATAATTGAATATCGTTAATCGTATTTTTCAAATCGTACAAATAAACCGTGTGAATTCCAAAGTTTCCAAGAAGAGTTTTGGGTACAACGCTAAAGCCAGAAAATAATCTTTCTGGTGTGGAAGAAGCCGCCACAGCAGTATTATGCCTTGTTGTAAAGATGTTGAAGTCTATCTCTTGTAGTTTCGAGTTAGGATAAACAAGAGCAAATTCAAGTTGAGCGCCTTGTTGTCTCCAGTAGTTTTCTTTAAAATAATTTTCATAAGATATTAAACTTCTCTGATTACTAAAGATAGTAGCTTCGTTGACTTCAGTTTGATAGCTATTATTATGAAGAGTATATGGTGTGATTTTTAAATCAATATCTCCAATGTTGTAACGTATCTTATCATCGATAATTCCCTTGAGAGTTAATCTTCTAACTCCAAATGTTACTGCGCCACCAAAAAATCCACCGTGTTCATTTCTAATTCTCAAATCTGTAATGATTTCGGTTGAATTAGATGGACGAATTAATATCCCTAAATCAATTAATGAATGTCCATAGTTTGCTTTATTGGGGTTGGTGGTATCAACCTCTACATTTAAATTCTGGTGAAGCAAATTAGTTCTTGCCTTTCCGTAGAATTCAACTTTTTTTAAGCGCTCTTGTGCTATTGAAAAATAGCTGCAAAAAAGAAAAATGCCGATACTTAATAAATGTTTCATCTTTTTAAAAATTAACTTTAATTTCTAGTGTGGTTTCTAATCCTTCAGATTCATCTAAGATGAAGTTTGTGTCCTCAAACGAAAAATATCTTGATCGGAAAAACAAGCAGGTTTTGTCTGATAATTTATAGTCAATACCGAGGCCTAAAGCTCTGGTTTTTTGGTTTCTCGGCATGAATGTTTCGTCGTTAGTATCTGTAATATAATTACCAACAACTCTTTCATAACCTAAATAAGTTGAAAAAATTAATTTTGAACTGTATTGAAAATATTTTTCCAGCTGATGTGAATACTGCCTAATGAGAGCGCTCTCGTCAGTAATGATAAATGGTGAAAGTTTTTGTTGCGCGGAATTATAATTGCCAAGATAATAAATGTAGTATTTATGCTTATTTATCTTATGATGATGCTTTATTTGAAAATCTATACTGTTAAAATGCAAATTGTTATTTAGTTGAAATTTATCAAGATTTACAGTTTCATATACGCCTCTATAAAACTTATTTAACCTTGAGTATGGTCCTAAATTTGAAGCATATTGCCACCTATAAAATTCAGAATATGTAACGCCATTTATAGTTCTTCCATAAGTCAATTGATTTGAGCCTTCTTTTATCTCTTTTGCAATAGTTTGTCCTAGATTAATCTTAAATAAAGGTAATTGGAATTCAGTATTAATTGTCAAACCTGTTCTATTATTAGCTAATTGCCCAACTCCCAAGATTGCTGAACCATTTTGCCTTAATACTCCTTGGCCTTCAACTTGTGTAATATCTTGATCATTTATCGAGCTATTTATTATCTCAGAATTATTATTGTAAAAATTAGGGCTCACACGAAAATATTCAACATCAAATGGTAGATATGTAAGTGACTTGTCTGTTTTAAATTTGATAGCAATAGATTCTCCTGCAGATAAATCATCATATTTTCCATATCCTATCTCACCAATGACGGAAAGATTGTCAAAGTAGGTTTGAAATGATATTGTATTGACAGAGTAATTATTTGATTCAACTCCGATTGTATCATTGAAAGAAAGGCCATTCATAGAGTTAAGAGCTAATGAATGATTACTTATATTTTTGCTCAAGGAGCCTCCTATCACATAGGATGGTATAAGAGAGCTATAAAATTGAGTGTTGAAAAATTGCTGTGACTGTTGTAGTGTAGTATTATCTACTGTTGTAAATTGGGTAATACTTGACTGTGCTTTGCCATATAATAACATTAAATTAAAATTGTTTGGAAGGCCTAAGCCGCTCATAGAAAAGCCATGAAAAGCTTGATTTCCCCAACGTTCATCCTGAGAGATAGCTCCCCTGTCAAAATATTGAGAATATCGTTCCCCTAAATCTTTAGTTAGCGGGTCCCATGGGTTTCTAGTGAATAAGCTATACCTATTGTAGCCCTCAAAAGCTTTAAAAGTCATTCTACTCATTTTAAGCCATTGAATACCACCAGTTCTAAGGGAAAAATTTCCGAGTGATGTTTTGAATGAACCATATAAATTAACTCCAAGGTGTACTCCTCTAAAATAATCAAATGTACCTTGCTTCATATTCCAAAAAGTAAGGTCGGTTCCGAAAGCAACATTATTAGAAAGTGTTGCGCCAATATTTAATGTTAATTCGGGCAATTGTGTGGCGTCCCCAAACAAAATGGATTGTTTTGGTAAATATAGAGTGTCGTCTATTGATGTGGATAAAATATATGGTTTATGAAAGTATCTTTGCTGAAAAAACCCTCTATATTCACCTGAAATATTTAGTTTTTTGAAAGTTTTAGGTTTAGTATTAATCTCAAACTCTTGTGCTTTGAGGCTAAAAACTGTCAAAAAAAATGTTACAAATATTATTAAAACTCTTACCAATTAAATCTATTTAATTAAATTTACTAGTATAATAATTAATCAAATATACAACAAAGTGTAAATCTAACACTTATATTATGTCAAAGATAAACGTATCTATAGATTGTGTGATTTTTGGGTTTGATAATGAAGAAAAAAAATTAAAGGTTCTTCTAATTGAAAAGCTTGTAAATCCTTATGACAAAAAGAATTTAAATAGACAGTTAGCTTTACCTGGAGATCTAATCAGGCTTGAAGAAGATATAGACACGTCCGCTAAACGTGTTTTATATAGCTTGACAAAGCTAAATGATGTATACTTACGTCAATTTCAAGCCTTTGGTGACCCTAAAAGAGTTCAGGCGTCTAAAGACCAAGAGTGGCTAAAAAACTTTAGGCAAGAGCCAAGCGAAAGAGTTATTACAATTGGATATATTTCATTAGTAAGGATGGAAGATTACATTCCGTCTCCTTCATATTTTGCGGATAGAGTTATTTGGGAAGATGTTCAAGAAATCCCTTTATTGGCTTTTGATCATAATGATATCGTCGAAAATGGCTTAAAATTTTTACGACATGAGCTTAACCATGAAGTCATGTCTGAATTATTACCGAGAAAATTTACTCTTTCACAACTGCAAGAGCTACATGAGATTGTTTTAGATCAAAAGTTTGACAAAAGAAACTTTAGAAAACAAGCGAAAAATAATGAAGCTCTAAAAGTTACAAATGAAAAACAAAAAGGTGTCTCACATAAGCCTGCTAGGCTATATACATTCAAAGATTTAAACTAAGCAAAGTCTAATTTTTTGTTGAACGCTAATGATGCAGGGCCCAAAAGATTCATTTGTCTATCAAGTAACTCTGAAATCATATATTTTGTTTTACCTCTCATGTTGTTCAAAAGATTACGTTCGCATTCTTTTTTAACTAATGGCATGTATATATCTAACGATTTTGAAATATTTCCGCAAAAGATAATAGCCTCAGGAGTTAAAACATGAATTAAGTCAGATAGCTTCTTGCCTAAAACCTGAAAAGTATATTCAAGCGTTTCAGTACAAATTTTATCACCTTTTCTTGCTTCTTCAAAAATAGTTCTTACTACTGGCGAAACTTCAGGGCTGCTCAAATTCATTTTTTTTGCATAAGTACGTTTGATACCGTTTGCTGATACTACAGTTTCTAAGCAGCCTACACCCCCACAATTACAAGTTCTATCTATATTTTCAACTTTTGTATGACCAAACTCTCCCGCGTAGCCATAAGAGCCGTCAAAAAGTTTATTATTTATAACAATCCCTGCACCTAAACCAGTGCCGATTGTAATAATCACAAAAGAATTAACACTCCTCCCAATACCATATCTATTTTCTGCTAACGCAACAGCATTGGCATCATTCACGACAGAGGTGGGGATACATACCTCATGTTCAAGGTGTTTTGCCAAATTAAAAGGAGCAACATCAGACCATGGAAAGTTAACAGGAGAAAAAGTATTAGAGTATGAGTCGAAATTAGGTGCGCCAATTCCTATTGAGGAGATGCTGTAATTAGACGATAATAACTTAACAACATCTGTTAAGTTTTCAATATAATTTAAGAACGAATCATGCCCTTTTGTTTTAATTTTTTCTGTGTGTAAAATACCTTTTGTTGAATCAACCACTGCAAACTCCGTATTTGTTCCTCCTATGTCAATTCCTAAAACCATTCTATTATTTATTTACTCGTTGGTAAGCATCTTTTGCTGCTTCCATTCTTATTTTTCCGATTATTAACAACTCTGCTGCAGCTTTATTTGTTGAAATTGGAATATTTTTTTTGTCACAAGTGTTTAAAAGCTCTATTATATCTTGATGATATGATTGAACAATTGAAGGGTCTCTAAAGAAAAACACTAAGGAAATCTCACCACCTTCTATTTTTTTTGTGATTTCTTTATATCCGCCATCCTTTCCTTTTTTAAGATGAACAACTTGTATATTACAATTATTATTTTCTAAAAACTCAGCAGTTCGACCTGTTGCAATAATTTCTCTACCATAAAACCATGATGATTTTTGATTTAAAAAATCACATAAATCTGATTTATGTTTATCGTGAGCTATTACAACAATTTTATTCATTCACTTATCACACTAGTATGGACTCCTTTGCAACATCTGGTGCTTCTGACACTTTTTCTATTAAATCGAGCAACCTTTGAGAATATGCTGATTCGTTATCATACCACAGGAGCAATTTAATCATTTTTTTATTGACAGTTGTCAAAGACTTATCAATGATAACCGACTCTTTTCTTCCAACGATATCGTTTGAGACTATAGGGTCCTCACAAAAAGAAATAATTTCTTGCAAATTATTAGCTTTTATTGAAGATTCTATTGCGTCATGAACATCCTCAATACTTGTTGCGTGTTCAACATTACATACAAGGTCTACAATTGAACCACAATTAACTGGTACACGTAGTGCAATTCCGTCTAATTTTCCGTTTAAATTTGGCAAAACTTTTCCCACTGCTGTTGCGGCTCCAGTTTTTGTTGGGATAATTGCATTCATTGCAGAACGGGCTCTCCTAAGATCTTTATGTGGAGAATCCTGAAGGCGTTGGTCAGCTGTAAATGCATGTGTAGTTGTCATGTATCCGCTTTCTATTTTAAAATGCTCATCAAGAATCTTTACAATCGGTGCTAGGCAATTAGTTGTACAGCTTGCGTTAGACAATACCTGATCATTTGAAGTTATACTTTGATCATTTACTCCCATAACGATAGTTTTAGCATCAGGGGATGGCGCAGAAATAATTACTTTTTTTGCTCCTGATAAAACATGTAAGGATGCATGTTCTTCTTTTGTAAAGCGACCAGTACATTCTAAAACAACATCAACATCTACACTAGACCATTGAATTTCTTTTGGATCAGGTTCTGAAAAAATTGTTATCTTATTTGAGTTAACAACTAAATTTGAGCCATTTACATGTATATCTTCTTTTAGCACTCCATGTGTAGAGTCGTATTTTAATAAGTGCGCCAAAGTATTTGGATCAGTTAGATCATTTATAGCTACAACTGTAAATCTGTCATCATTTAACGTGTGTCTTAAAGCAGCTCTACCGATTCTTCCAAAACCATTAATTCCTATTCTTATCATTATCTTGATATTATTTTGTTTAACCTGTAAAGGTTGTTACTTAGTTTATTTGTTGCGTTAATCACATCAGAAATAGGTGTGTTGATAATCGTATTATCAACTAACCCTACAAGCGTGTTATACTTTGCTAACTTTAAAGATTCTATTGCTGCCATACCTAATTGGCTTGCCAATATTCTATCATGCGAACAAGGCTTTCCTCCTCGTTGAATATGACCTAGAATAGTAACTTTTGTTTCGTAAGCTGAGTATACTTTATTTAAATCTGCAGCAATTTTAAATGAAGGGCCATAGTTATTTCCTTCTGCAACGATAACAATGCTTGATTTTTTATTTCTTTTTTTATTTTCCTCAAGTCTTTTGATTAGGTCTACTAGTTGAAACTCTTTTTCAGGGATTATCACAAAACATGCTCCAGAAGCTAGACTTGAATTCAAAGCTAAATTACCGGAATTTCTACCCATAACCTCTACAAAAAATAGCCGATTATGAGAATTAGCGGTATCTCTAATCTTATCTACTGATTCAACTATCGTTTCTAATGCTGTACTATAGCCAATAGAATAATCTGTTCCATAAACATCGTTGTCAATTGATGCAGGAATCCCAATCACAGGAAAATTAAATTCTTGAGCAAATATACTTGCTCCTGTTAATGAACCATTACCACCGATGACTACTAAGGCATCAATATTTTCATTTTGAAGATTTTTATAGGCAAAGGATCGATGTTTCTTTTGCATAAAATCTGTTGACCTTGCTGAATGAAGAAAGGTGCCGCCAATACCTAATATATTGCTGACAGATCGCATATTCAACAATTCAAATGATGAATCAATCAGACCTTGAAAACCTTTTTGCACACCAACACATTGAATATTATTAAATTCAGCTGAGCGAACCAAAGATCTTATTGCAGCATTCATACCTGGGGCATCTCCTCCGGATGTAAGTACCGCGATTTTTGATATCTGTGTATTCATAATGCAAATATAAAAAAACTTAGTGTATTGATTACACTTATCTGATTTTTGAAAAAAAAGACCCGGAACAATGTCCGGGTCTCTTTAGTATTATTGAATATTCAACTTATTGAAGTACAATCTTCTTGTTGATACCACCAGTATTAGTAGTAATCTCTAAGAAGTAAACTCCTTTAGGTTGATT
>CACHMF010000035.1 GCA_902580855.1 uncultured Bacteroidota bacterium
ATGAGGTTGATTGGAGTCAAACAAAAATAATATTTGTCTCTCCTAAATTTTCTGAATTCCAAAAAAACTCAATAAACTTCAAAAATATTCCTTTTTACTTATGGGAAATTTCAAGATTTGAGAATGATACCATAGGATTAACTAAATTAGAAACAACTTCAAAAGAAGACATAAATACTTTAAGTGATTCTAAAAGTTCAAGTGTAGTAAGACAAGTGTCAAAAGAGGTTATTACTTATGATGAAGACTACCATTTGTACAAAAGTAAAAATAGACCACAAAAAGTTATTGATTTATATAATAAATTGAAAGAACTTATTTTAGACCTTGGGGATGATGTCGAATGTGTTGTGAAAAAACAAACAATAGGTTTTAAAAAAGATAAATTTTTTGTTGACCTAATAATTTACGATAAAGGAATCGGTGTAGTGTTAAATGTGAAAAAAGGAAAACTTGATGACTATAAAGGTTTGTGTGAAGATATAAGTCAAAAAGGTCATTGGGGAAATGGTGACTATAGAATCTGGAGTAACATTGTTAATGATGTAGATTATATTTTTCATTTGATTAAAGATTCTTATAAAAAATCTTAAATTTTAACGTATTGATTTACTAATAGACAACTCCCCCATAAGTTTGGGTTTAGTGTATTAAATCGAATATAATCACGGAAATATCACATGTTTTAATGTAGTACTATTAGAAAGATAGTACTTGTTGGAATCGATGTATTCTAACATTCAACATTGAAACCAATTCATAGTGTTTGATTGAAAATTGAAAGTGACTTGTAACACTTAAAAATCAATAACAGGAATTTACAATTTGATTAAGGAAGTTTTCTATTCCAAATAGTGTCTTCAAAACTACTCCACAGTAACACTCTTCGCTAGGTTGCGAGGTTGGTCTACATTACAATCACGCATGACGGCTATGTGATATGAAAGCAACTGCAGTGGTATATTACTTAAAATAGGTACTAGTGGTTCTGCAACTTCTGGTATTTCAATTACATAATCGGCAATTTCCTTAACTGCAGTATCGCCTTTGGTAACCACAGCAATAACAATACCGTTACGCGCTTTTACTTCTTGTATGTTACTTACTACTTTTTCGTAGTGTCCTTTTTTGGTGGCAATCACTACAATTGGCATATTCTCATCAATCAAAGCAATAGGTCCGTGCTTCATTTCTGCTGCTGGGTAACCTTCCGCATGTATGTAAGAAATCTCTTTCAACTTTAATGCGCCCTCTAGTGCAACTGGGAAATTATATCCTCTTCCCAAATATAAGAAGTTCAATGCGTCTTTAAACTTGGCGGAAAGTTCTTTTATGTAATCATTCATGCCAATCATACTTTCTACTTTTGCAGGTATCGTTTCTATTTCGGAAATCAATTCGCGGTAGTAGCTTTCGGCAATTGTTCCTTTCTTTCTTCCTAACATTAAAGCCATCAGGGTCAGCACCGTGACCTGCGCAGTGAATGCCTTGGTAGAGGCTACGCCTATTTCTGGCCCTGCATGGGTGTAAGAACCCGCATCGCTCAAACGAGCAATGGAAGAGCCCACAACATTGCAAATCCCTAAAACAGTAGCGCCTTTGTCTTTGGCCAGCTTCATGGCTGCCAAAGTATCAGCAGTCTCACCAGATTGAGAAATAGCTAAAACTACATCTTTTTCGGTAATGATAGGATTGCGGTAGCGAAACTCTGAAGCATATTCTACCTCAACAGGGATTCTTGCTAAATCCTCAAAAAGATATTCACCAATGAGTCCTGCATGCCAAGAAGTACCACAAGCGATGATGATAATTCTGTCCGCATTGATTATCTTCTGTTCATATTCAGCTAATCCTCCCAATTTCACTTCCGCTGTTTTGCTATCTAAACGACCGCGCATACTATCAGCAATAGACTTCGGTTGCTCAAATATTTCTTTCAACATGAAATGTTCGTACCCACCTTTTTCGATGGCCTCTAAATTAAGTTCAAGTTCTTGTATATAAGGTGTTTTCTCTACATTTTCGATGGTTTTCAATTCCATCTCTTCACCTATTTTTAAGCGAGCAATTTCTCCATCTTCCAAATACACCACATTTTTAGTGTACTCGATAATAGGAGTAGCGTCCGATGCCAGGAAAAATTCATTTTCTCCTACACCAATCACCAATGGAGAGCCTTTTTTAGCGACAATAATCTCATTCGTATTACTTTCTTCTATAACTGCAATAGCGTAGGCGCCAATTACTTCTGCCAACGATAAGCGAACGGCTTCAAAAAGGGAAACTCTTTCTTTCTTCTGAACCTCTTCTATCAGGTGTGTTAGCACTTCAGTGTCTGTGTCACTTTCAAAAGTATGTCCTCTTTTACTCAACTCTTCCTTAATAGAATCATAGTTTTCAATGATCCCATTGTGAATAAGTGCAATGGTTTTGGATTGTGAAGTGTGTGGATGTGCATTTACATCGTTTGGTACTCCGTGGGTAGCCCAGCGAGTATGACCAATACCAAGGCTGCTAACAGTGTCTTTATCTTCTGAAAAAGCAAGTAAATCTGCTACTTTCCCTTGCTTTTTATAAACATTAATTTTTCCGTTTAACAAGGCAACACCCGAACTATCATAACCTCTATACTCTAAACGTTGTAACCCTTTAATGATGATTGGAAAGGCCTCTCTATGCCCTACATATCCTACAATTCCACACATTTTAAAATTCGGTGTAAGTGATGTTTAACTCTACTTCTCCAGTTAACAAAGTTCTGTTTGCATTTACAGAAGCTCCGATTGGCATTAAATATAAATCCTCAATAAGCAAATCTTCACTTATTAACTGACTTAAATATTTTGATATATTAAATGCGTATCGATTATTTTCTATTTCACCACCAAAGTGTTCGCCTCCTTCAAAGAAGTCAGTTAAGAATAATTTGCTCCCAGAGGAGTCCACGCGTACCAATGATAAAGAATTATGCGCTCCGAAGTACTCTGTATCACCTGTTTGATGAAAAGTTAAAGTTGCCTTATTAATTGGTTTATCTGCTAATGAATCTTGTAAATATGAAATTAAGCTCGTATCTATTAGCATCTTAAGATTATAGCCCCCCCATAGATTGGACAGCTAGTTCCTGCGTGAGCTGATGAGCTTGGGTAAAATGATTTAATCGTGCTGCACCACTTCCCATAAGCAAATCAAATTCAAGTGTGTCATTGTATATAATTCTTAATCTAGAATCTACATCTTTTAAATTGAAATAAACAATTGAACCACTTAACGCAGTTGTACGTATCTGAATTCCTTTCAAATATTCCAAAAACGCGGTGTTATCAGTCAAATCATCACTGGATGCATCTAAAACTGTTTGTCCCAAAATATCTAGCGGAATCTGAAGAGAGTACTTTCCTAGCGTATCTGGATTTGACTCGTATGGATAAAACGCATGAGAAGCCAGTACATTAGTAGCGATTACAGTTTGATTAGAGTAGTACGATGAATCTAAAAATATACTCTCATCTAAAGCAGCTATTTCTACATGCATTTGCTGTGTAGAGTCTCCATAATATCCTGCGTAAGTTAAGTGCAGAACAGCTGATGTGAGAACTGGGTTATCTCCAAAATCAACAGCACTCTCCGATAATAATAATTGGGTAGAAAAATGCGCTTCAACATCTCCAAAAATAGGATCTGTATAGGCTCCTAATAAATTCAAAGTGTTTTCATCCGATTTTACTGAGTCTTCCACTATTGATGTTAAGCTCAAAAATGCTCCATCATTATCTAGTGTATTAATTGTTATCCTATCACTTTGTGGTTGGATTTCCAAACCAATCAAGTCTGGATCAGTACATGAAAATAGGGCTATCGCTATCGACAGCCCTAACAACCAAATTTTATTCATTGTGTGTTTCATTTAAGATAAAACTGCTTCCTCTTCCAAAAGTTCATCATAGAGATCATTGTAAGCTTCAATATAAATATCTTCAGATTGGTATTCTAACGTTTGTTTGTCGCTTTTTTGTATAAACAATTCTAACTCTTTATCTAATTTTTCCGATCCTGTAATAACAGCATCAGCAAAAGTGATTGCTAACTTGTGTAAATTAAGAATGCTTGGTTCATCAATAACAGCGGTGTCTTCTTCAGAAACCCCCACAACTCTTGATTTTTGCGACATCTCATTACTAAGAACTCCATCAATCTCTTGACTATAAACTGAGTATACTACTTTTGTATTTTCAAAAATAGGGTCATCTGCAAAAGCTCGCTTCAAGTACATAGGCACTAATGCGGACATCCACCCTTGGCAATGAACAACATCAGGAGCCCAACCTAATTTTCGAACTGTTTCCAAAACTCCTCTACAGAAGAAAATTACTCGCTCATCATGAAAATCAAAGAAACTACCATCTAAATCATTCATAAATGTTTTCTTTGGAAAGAAATCTTCATTATCAATAAAGTAGACCTGCATCCTTACAGGTTGTAAAGAAGCTACTTTGATGATTAATGGATAATCTAAATTGTCCAAAATCATATTCATACCAGAAAGACGAATCACTTCATGTAATTGGTGTCTTCTTTCATTAATACAACCGTATTTTGGAGTAAAAATTCGAATATCTTTGCCGCTCTCCATGGTCCCTTGCGGTAAATTTCTACCGACAGAAGACATCTCATTTTCAGGTAAATAAGGTGTGATTTCCTGAGAAATGTATAACACTCTTTTCTTTTCCATCTAGCTTTGAGTTTAGTCATGAAAATATTTCAGACCGAATTCATCTGCAAAAGTACGAAAATTCAAGCGAATAATCAAGGAAAACCCTACTTTTGCGCATGCAAAATAAGGGTTAAATGCTAATTGTAAAAAATATAGATACACTAGAAAAGTGTCTTGGTGAGTGGAAATCATTAGGCTTAAGTGTTGGATTTGTACCTACGATGGGGGCTTTACACCTAGGTCATCTATCTTTAATTGAACAGGCTATCTCAGAAAATGACAAGGTTGTTTGTTCTATTTTTGTTAACCCGACTCAGTTTACCGATCCAAAAGATTTAGAAAACTACCCCATTCAAATTGAGGAAGACCTTGTTTTATTAAAGAAAGTTGGTTGTGATTTGGTTTTCGCTCCTACAAAAACCGATATGTATCCTCAAGGAGAAGAAGTCGTTCAATTTAACATCAACGATTTAGATTATTTAATGGAGGGAGCTCACAGACAAGGTCATTTTGATGGCGTATGCACAATAGTAAGTAAGCTTTTTGAGCTTGTACGTCCAAAGAACGCATATTTCGGGCAAAAAGATTTTCAACAATTAATAATAATTCGTCAGCTTAATAAAATTCAGAAGTTCAACATCAATATTGTAGGTTGCCCCATCATTAGAGAAGACAATGGTTTAGCTATGAGTTCAAGAAATGTTTTACTAAGCCCTAGAGAACGGGAAATCGCTGCTGAAATATACCGTATACTTAAAGAAACAAAAGCAAAATTTCCAAATTCCTCCTTAGAGTCATTAAAATTATTTGTTGAAACAAAACTTAATGCTGTTTCAGAGTTTTCTGTAGACTATGTTGAAATTGCTCATGCACAAACACTACAATCACTTAGTGATCTAGAAAAAAACGAACCTGCTATCTTGTGTGTAGCCGTCTTTGTCGGAAGTGTTCGATTAATCGATAATATCCTATTAAATTAAGTAATTTTACCACATGCAAATTGAAGTTGTCAAATCGAAAATTCACAGAGTAACAGTTACCGGAGCAGATTTAAATTATATCGGAAGCATTACTATTGATGAAGATTTAATGGAAGCCTCTAACATCGTTGAAGGAGAAAAAGTACAGATTGTAAATATAAACAATGGTGAGCGCTTAGAAACATATGTGATAAAAGGGCAAAGAAAGTCGAAAGAAATTTGTCTGAACGGACCTGCTGCCAGAAAGGTGCAAAAAGGGGATGTTATTATCATCATTTCTTATGGTATAATGGATTTTGAAGCAGCTAAATCATTCATTCCAACTTTAATTTTTCCTAACGAAGATAACTCACTGTAAATGGCTAAATGGATTAAATACATCTTGTTTTTTGGAATAGGTATTTTGCTCCTTTATTTAGCATTTAATAATCAAAATCCTAAAGAGCTTATTGAGCAGTTAAAAACCGTAGATTATCTATGGGTTTGGCTTTCTATGTTATTTGGTTTTTTAGCTTTTATCAGTCGCGGCTTACGCTGGATTATACTACTAGAAAACTTGGGATACCAAGCTAAATCATTAAACAGCATTTATGCTGTTTCTATCGGTTATTTCACCAATTTAGCTATTCCAAGAGCCGGAGAAGTGACAAGGTGTACTAGTCTAAGTCAATCAGAAAACATCCCTGTAAATAAGCTATTTGGAACTATAATTTTAGAAAGAACCATTGACTTCATTTTTCTGGTTTCTTTAATCTGCTTCACTTTTTTAGTGGAATTTGATGCTTTCTCTCAATTTTTTACCAATCTTTTTGCAGACGGAAAAAATTCTACTAGCAATATAGGTTTTATTACCATTGCTATTTTTAGCTCTTTGCTATTGCTTTTCTTGTTGTTTAAAAACAAACTAAAACAAACAGCTATATACCAAAAAATAGCTAGCTTTTTACAGGGGGTAGCTGACGGATTTAAAAGCATTAAAGGCATACAGAATAAATGGGCCTTTTGGGGGCACACTCTATTCATTTGGCTCATGTATTACCTCATGACTTATATTTGCTTCTTTGCTATTGAAAGTACGCAGTTGTTAAGTCCAATTGATGGATTATTTATCATGGTTGTTGGAGGGTTAGGAATGGTGGCTCCTGTGCAGGGTGGTATTGGCGCTTATCACCTTGTGGTTAAAATTGGTCTGATGATTTTGGGTATTTCTGCCGATGCTGCTCTACTCTTTGCTACGTTAGTGCATACTTGTCAAACTTTAATGACACTATTCGTTGGTAGTATTTCTCTTTTAATGCTATTTTTATCCAAACGAAAAGTAAAAAGTGAGTCAGCTCAATAAAACTTCTAGCAAAATTCTTTCTTTGGAGGAACTACTCCTTAAATTAATTACATGGAAACAGGAAGGGAAAGTTGTATTTACAAATGGCTGTTTTGATATCCTACATCTTGGCCACCTGGACTACCTAGGTAAAGCATCAAAACTGGGGCATAAACTCATTGTTGGTTTAAACACCGACACTTCCGTTAAACGACTAAAAGGAACAAACCGACCAGTCAACAACGAACAAGCCAGAGCAATGATGCTCGCCAGCCTTGCTATTGTAGATGCTGTAGTCTTATTTGAAGAAGACACTCCCTACGAACTCATTCGGCGCATTGTTCCAAATGTATTAGTGAAAGGGTCTGATTATCTTGTTGAAGAAATTGTAGGTCAAGACATTGTTTTGAGAAATGGCGGATCCGTTATCCCTATTGATTTGCTAGAGGGTTACTCTACCACAAGTATCATTGAAAAAATACAAAATGGCGAAAGTTAAAACAACTTTTTTCTGTCAAAATTGTGGAGCACAAAGCGCGCAATGGATGGGCAAGTGTAAGGCTTGTAGCAAATGGAACACCATTGTGGAAGAGGTGGTTTCTAAAACACAAAAAGATAGAGCTTGGAAAACCGACTCCACTCAAAAAACTAATATAGCACAAAGCATACAAGAGATTTCTTTAGAAATTGAACCAAGAATCGATACGAGCAATAAAGAGTTAGACAGAGTGTTAGGAGGCGGAATTGTACCTGGTTCGTTAGTTTTATTAGGAGGAGAGCCTGGAATCGGAAAATCGACGTTACTATTACAGGTAGCGTTGCGTCTACAGCACAAGGTGTTGTATGTTACAGGCGAAGAAAGCGATAAGCAAATTCGTATGCGCGCAGAGCGCCTAGGACTCAAAGAATCTCCCTGTCATATTTTAACAGAAACAAATACGCAAAACATTTTTCAGCAAGTAGTGTCCGTACAACCTGACCTACTAGTTGTTGACTCTATTCAAACCCTACAAACGGACACTATAGACTCTTCTCCTGGCAGCATTTCTCAAATAAGAGAATGTACAGCTGAGCTTATGAAATTTGCTAAAGAAAGTGGTACTCCTGTTTTACTAATTGGTCACATCAATAAAGACGGACACATTGCTGGGCCAAAAATTTTAGAGCACATGGTTGATGTAGTCTTGCAGTTTGAAGGAGAAAGAAACCATGTTTATCGCATCTTAAGAGCAAATAAAAATCGTTTTGGATCCACTGCTGAAATAGGAATTTATGAAATGCAATCACAGGGGTTAAGAGAGGTAAGTAATCCCTCAGAAATTCTTATTTCACAAAAAGATGAAGCGCTAAGTGGGGTCGCTATAAGCGCCACCATTGAAGGTGTAAGACCGCTTATGATAGAAACACAAGCATTAGTCAGTTCGGCTGTATACGGAACACCTCAGCGCTCTGCGACCGGTTTTGATTTACGCAGACTTTCTATGCTTTTAGCTGTTTTAGAAAAGCGCTGTGGATTCAAACTTGGCGCTAAAGATGTTTTTCTAAACATAACAGGTGGAATCAAAGTGGATGATCCTGCTATAGACTTAGGTGTTGTTTGTGCAATTCTTTCTTCTAATGTAGATATGGCTATTGATGACAAAAGTTGTTTTGCTGCAGAGGTTGGGTTGTCAGGAGAAATTAGGCCTGTTAATCGTTGTGAACAGCGCATTCAAGAAGCTGAAAAACTAGGATTTGAACGCATCTTTATTTCTAAATACAATAAAGTAAATCCACAAGACTACAACATTCAAGTAGTGACAGTAGGTAAAATGGAAGAGGTGTTTAAAGCATTGTTTGCTTCTTAAAAAAAGAAAAAATTATAACTTTGGAATTAGCCTAACACAAAAAAGAACAAATGAAATTTGAAGATAAATTTGAATCAATTCTTTGGAATTTAAGATATGTTGTGATATTAGCCGTTATTCTTTCTGTTTTGGCTTCAATTACATTGTTTATTATCGGTAGCTGGGATATTGTACATGCTATCGTTTTTCAGAATCCAATAACAAATGATAGCATAAACCAGAATAACAATTTGCTATTTAAAATCATATCCTCAATCGATATGTTTTTAATTGGCATTGTGTTACTCATCTTTGGATTTGGTGTTTACGAACTTTTCATCAGTGAGATCGATATTGCTAAAGACAAGTTCTCTGATTCCACCCTAAAAATACGCACCCTAGATCAGCTTAAAAACAAAATAATCAAGGTGGTGATTATCGTTTTAATTGTGAAGTTTTTTGAAAAAATTCTGAAGCTAACACCTAGCTTTAATAGTCCTCAAGATTTGCTTCTTTTAAGCGTATCAATCTTAGCAATTTGTCTAGGCTTTTTCCTGATCAATAAAAAGTAATTGGCGAAGTTTAATGCAAACCATACCTATTCTAGCATCTCATAAAGATCATCTAATTTTGGAGAAAGAATAATTTCAATTCTTCTGTTTGCGCTTCTACCTTCCTTAGTACTATTAGTCGAAATAGGATTGAACTCTCCACGGCCTGCTGCTGTTAAACGAGCAGCTGAAATATTACTGCTTTCCGTAAGTATACGAACTATAGCGGTAGCTCTAACTACACTTAAATCCCAATTATCTTTAACCTGACCTCTTCCCCCAAAAGGAATGCTATCAGTATGCCCTTCAATCATTACGTTGATGTCAGTTTGATTTTCTAAAGCTTTTGAAAGCTTATATAAGGCTTCTTTTCCTCTTTCGTCAACCTTCCAACTTCCTGAAGCAAACAATAATTGCTCGTCAAGCGAAATATATACCTTGCCATTTTTCTGAGTGATTGTTAGGCCATCACCCTCAAAACCTAATAGTGCAATAGAAATTCGTTTTTTCAATGCGTTTACCAAAGAATCTTTTCTACTAATTACATCTTCCAACTCTACAACTTTACGCTCTCTAGCTTGCAATTCTTTTTGAGTTTTTAAAAGTTGTTTCTGCTTGGTGTTTAAATTTTCTTCAAGTTCTATAAGCTCATCTTCTTTCTTTTGCAAATCTTCTTGTATGACCTGTAATTCTCCTAACAGCTTTTTAGTTTCTTTGGCTTTATTTGCCATCATTTGGCTGTTTTTATTTAGTAATAAATCGTATGCCGAGTTTAACTCTTGATGTGCGTTCTGCAGTTGGATTAAGATGTTTGAACGATCTGTAGTATCCCTTACTAGTTGATCTACCAACTGATTTAATCGTTTAACTTGATCGTTTAACTCAGTGTTTTGAGTATTCAACTGCAAGTTTTCCTGCTTCAAAGATTTGTTGTGCGATTTCAACTCGGTTTGTTCTGTTTTCATTTCTTCCACAATTTTTGGAGAAACACAAGCAGTTGTAAAACCAAGGCACAAAGCGAAAACAAGGATACGATAGGACATAATTTGGCTATTTTAATATTCAAATATACAAAGTGGTACAAACGACTAATCTTACAAAATAAAAGGTTTTCAACAGCAATTTTTTGATTAAAAATCAATTTCCAATAAAACAGGGCAATGATCAGAGTGTTTCGCATCTGGTAAAATAGATGCTCGCTTCAATTGCTTTTTTAAATTAGATGTAGCCATATGGTAGTCGATACGCCATCCTAGATTTTTAGTACGAGCATTTGCTCTATAACTCCACCAAGAATAATTGTGAGGTTCAGAATTAAAGTGGCGAAAAGTGTCCACGAAACCACTTGCTATAAAATCAGAAATCCAAGCTCTTTCTTCAGGTAAAAAACCTGAGGTGTTTTGATTTCGCTGTGGGTTGTGAATATCAATTGCTTGATGACAAATATTGTAATCTCCAGAAATGATCAATTTTGATCGCTCTTTACGCAATTCCCCTATGTAGTTCTGAAAATCAGATAAAAACTGCATTTTAAATGCCTGTCGCTCATCTCCGCTACTACCAGAAGGCATGTAAACACTAATAACAGAAACATCTCCGTAATCAGCTCTGATAATGCGCCCTTCATAATCATACGCCTCAATACCTATTCCATATTGTACATGTTCAGGATTTATTCTGCTTAAAATTGCTGTACCGCTATATCCTGGTTTTTGTGCCGAGTACCAAAAACACTCGTAACCTAAATCATGAAATACAGAAACATCTATCTGGTTTTCTTTTGCCTTGATTTCTTGTAAACATACTATATCAGCATTAAGTACTTGTAACCATTGACCTAAGCCTTTGCGCATGGCTGCACGGATTCCATTTACATTGTAGGAAATAATCTTTGGCATTTTATCTGAATTTTCTGTCAAGAATTCCAATCACTTCGTTTTCTACGATAAGCTCGAATCGGTAATTTCCTGCGTAAAGCACATTGCCCCTTGTCCACAATACACAATCTGAGATGTTTTGATTATTATACTCAAAAGGATGTGCAAAAGAGTATTGCAAAGTGGTGTCTGTAAGTTCTATTTCTTGAATTTGATTAGCTACATTCAACACAGATCCATCAGGGGCTAATATTCGAACAAACAATTCTTTAGTTCCTGCTTCTGTCACCTTATTTTCCAAAATGGTGAAGCAAATTCTAAAATTTTGAATTTTATTAGCTCTGGTAGTAGAGACCTCTCTTCCGC
>CACHMF010000036.1 GCA_902580855.1 uncultured Bacteroidota bacterium
GTTCATCTGCAGGCCGATAACTTCCCTCATCACCTTTTCCTTTACTGACATTAATATCAAAAGATTTGGTTTGTATGGTTTCATAGTTTTTACTTTTTGTATTGAAGTATACAAAGTCAACAGCAGGGATAGTATATACTCCTGTGTATCTAGGAATGAGTAGATGTTCAAAAATTCTTTTGCCTGAAATGCCGTTTTTAGATGTAAATGACTTATCAGTTAACTGAGGATCGTATGCTTCAAAGTCATTTGGGAATTCAATACCGATTTCATCGATTAAGGGAAAGTTTCCACTTCCGGAAAGAGTGAGCTTATAATTGATGGCCTCATTAGTTTTAACTTCTTTTTTATCTATGGAAGCATTAAGTTTAAATTCTCCAACTGCTCCAGAGAAATCAGCAGGAGGATTAGGAAGAGGTAAAACCTCAATTTTAAGATTAGCAGATTGCAGTTGCTTATCAACGTTTTGGTAACTATCGAAAAACCCAAAAGGATCTCGGAAGGGGTCGTTTCTTTTTCTATTATTTTTTACTTGAACAGTAATTGTAGTTTGCATGGGATCAATTTCCAAAATACCACTCCTTTGTGGCGTAACAATTATGCGGCTAATTTCCCAAACATTGTGGTTTACTCCATCAATTGTTTTTACAGTTGGACGAGAACTCGTTTCTACTTTTTCCTTCCAAAATCCATTAAGTTCTGGTAGGGCTGTAATATCAATATTTGCTAGCGTTATTTTAGAGTAAAGCTTATAGCTTACTACAAGTTGTTCTCCTTGGTAAAGCTTGGTTTTATTGATGTGCGCTTTAATGAAAACTTTATCACTTAAATCGAGTACATTGTTTTCTGATTTTGGATTTGCCTTTCCTACACTAAGCTTAATAGGTTTCGACTTTACATCTTTTCCATCTACTTTAGCAGAAGCGCTACCAATTTCTAAACTACCTTCATTAAGAGCAGTTGCGTAGTAGTTATAGCTTACTGTTTTAGATTGTGAAAACTGTCCATTAATTATTTGTACACTACTACTTGAAGATTGATTTGGACCACTTAAAATTCGAAGCCCATTAAAACTTGGAGCTCTAAATTGCTCGATATCTCCGTTGGCACTAAAAGAGATTTGGAATTGTTCACCAACCGCTACAGGATTTCTACTGACAGTAGTTGTTAGTTCTTGAGCAAAACTCAAGAATGGTAGTAGATATAATATGAAGAAATGTTTTTTCACTACCAGTCTTTTTCAATTTTCAGTTTTACACCTTTTGCTTTTTTCTTTTGTAGATCTTCTTGTAGTTCTTTTTCCTGTTGTTGTAAAGCATCAAGCATTTTTTCAGCTTCCTCTTTAGAAATCTGATCAGGATTCTGAGCTTCTTTTGGCTTTTGTTCTTGTTGAGGTTGCTGCTCTTGATTATTGCTTTGTTCTTCTTCTTCTTCTTCTTCTTGCTGTTCTTCCTCATCTTCCTCTTCTTTATCTTCTTCTTTATCTTCTTCTTCCTCATCTCCTTCTTCCTCCACTTCATCTTGATTCTGCTCTTGTTCTTGCTTCATGCGTTGAGCATACGCCAAGTTGTGTTTAGTGTCTTTATCAGAAGGATTGTTTCGCAAAGCATTTTTGTAGGATTCAATACTTTCTTCCAACTTTCCTTCTTGTAGAAGGGAATTTCCAAGGTTGTGATAAGCCATAGCTTTTTCTTCTTTGCTTTCTGCTTTTGATGTTAGTCCTTGAAAAAGGGTAGATGCTTCCGAATAATTTTCTTGTTTGTAAATGGCATCAGCTAGGTTAAAGGCAGCATTAAATGCATTTTGATCTGCGACCAAGGCCATTCTATAGCTTTCTTCTGCTGCAGCGAATGAACTATCTCTATAGGCGCTATTTCCTTGACGAATAAGCTTATTCGGGTGTTCACTAGATACAATTTTATATGTAAATTCCTTTTGCCAATGTGACAAATCTTGTGCATGCGCACACATAACCAAGAATAAAAGCGATATGCTAAGTTTAATCCTCATCTTCAAATAAATTGATTTTAGCGCTCCACTTGTTTTTTCGTTCAAGAATCAACAAATCTAAAAGAAGTAGTGCAATAGCCAAGCAAATAAAAATTTGAAAGCGGTCTTTGTAATCGGTGAAAACTTTACTTCCGATCTCCTTTTTCTCCATTTTATTTATTTCCTTAAACAAGGCGTTAAGTCCAGATTGGGTGCTGTTTGCTCGTATGTATGAGCCACCACCAGCTTGTGCAATTTCTTGCAACATTACTTCGTTTAGCTTGGTAATGACGGTATTTCCTTGCTTGTCTTTTCGGTAACCTTTTAGTTGTCCGTATCTGTTTTTGATAGGTATAGGGCTACCCTCAACAGAGCCCATCCCGATTGTATGAACAAAAACTCCTTTTTCGGCGGCTGCATAAGCCATTTCTATTGCATCATCTTCGTGGTTTTCACCATCTGTAATGATGATAATCGCTTTGCTTTGTGTGTTTTCATAATCAAAGCTATTTAAGGATAGCTCGATGGCTTTTCCAATTGCTGTTCCTTGGTTGCTAATGATATTGGTGTTGATGGTAGATAAGAACAACTTAGCTGCTGAGTAATCGGTTGTGATGGGCAGTTGAACATATGCATCTCCTGCAAAAACCACCAATCCGATTCGATCTCCTTCTAGTCGGTCAATCAATCTAGAAATGGCTTGCTTTGCTCTTTGTAACCTACTTGGTTGCAAATCTTCCGAAAGCATAGAGTTGGAGAGGTCAACAGCAATCATTAAATCAACGCCCTCTCTTTTCACTTCCTCCATTTTGGAGCCAATTTGCGGGTTAGCAAGACCGATGATAATAGAAGTGATTGCTAGTAGAAAAACACCAAACTTCAGCTTCACTTTATAGCTGGAAGCCATGGGCATCAGTTTTTTAACAAGGCGGTGTTCTCCGAAGTTGTTGAGTGCTTTTTTACGCCATCTCATTGCTAAGACGAACAACAATAGTAATACCGGGATGATTCCAAGCAAATACAAGAGTTCTATATGTTCGTATCTTAACATTATGTGATGCTTTTAAATAAGGTGTTTTTTAAGCCAAACTCTAACATTAAAAGAATAAGGGCTAGAAGAGCAAAAATCAAAAACTCTTCATTTTTTTTATGGTATTCTTTTACTTCAATTTTGGAGCGCTCCATTTGGTCAATTTCTTGATAGATTTCTTGCAAGGCTTCATTAGAAGTTGCTCGGAAATATTTGCCATTTGTAGCACTAGCAATATCTTGCAGTGTTTGCTCATCAATTTTTACTTCTACATCCTTGTAAACAGTTGTTCCAAATGGTGTTTTAAAGGGGTAAGGAGCGTATCCCTGTGTTCCTACACCAATGGTGTAAACGCGTACCTCAAATTGTTGTGCAATTTCGGCTGCTGTCATTGGAGCAATAGAGCCTTGATTGTTTACTCCATCCGTTAACAAAATCACTACTTTACTTTTCGCTTCGCTTTCTTTCAGTCTGTTAACGGCAGTAGCTAAACCCATTCCGATAGCAGTTCCATCTTCTACCATGCCGCTTTTCACATCCTTGAAAAGGTTTTGTAAAACTTGATGATCGGTAGTGAGAGGGCATTGTGTAAAACTTTCTCCGGAAAAAATGACTAGACCTATTCGGTCGTTGGGCCTTCCTGAAATGAAGTCCATAGCCACTTTTTTAGAAGCCTCTAAGCGGTCGGGAGTAAGGTCTTGCGCCAACATACTTCCAGAAATGTCCATAGCTAAAACAATGTCTATTCCTTCAGTAGTCATATCTTCCCAAGAAGCGGTAGATTGTGGTCTTCCAAAAGAAACGATTAAAAGTCCAATAGCCAGTGTCCTGAAAATAAAAAGAAGGTGTCTTCCCCAGCTCTTCCAGCTTCTTGCTTTTAAGCCATTAAAAGAGGAAACCTGTAGATGTGTGTTGCGTTTGTTATGGCGAAAGAAATACCAAACCCAAGCTACTGGAATGAGTAGTAGTAAATACAGATAGTCCGGATTAGCGAAAGTGAAATTATTCATCATTGTCTTGTGGTTTTGTTTGATGAATAAATTCAAAAGCAAATGTGATGGCTAATTCATTTTCTGCTGAAGTAGGTTGTGCCTTGGCAAACTTAGCCATGTCAGCAGTGTTTAAAAGGATGCTTAATTGCGCTGTCTCAATCTTTCGTGCTTTCAATCTGTCTATGATGTCATCAGTCAGCATCTCCATAGCAGGAGTATGCAATCCGTCTTCAATATATGTTCTTACAATTTCTGATAAATCTGAGTAGTATGCTTTGATTTCTCCGTTTTGCCATTTCTTTTTAATTTTCAACTCCTCTAATTGTGTTAAGGCAATTTCGAAAGGAGGAAGAACAACTTCTGCTTTTGGAGTAATGATTTCTATTGGTTTTTCTCTTTTGAGGTAACGAAGCAATAAGTAGATCAACAACCCTATGATAATCACTAATAAAAGATAGGGGAGCACCTCGCTAAAAGTAAGAGGAGCATCTAAAGGCCCTTTAATGTCTTTTGCTTCGGAGTCTTCTTCTAGGTTAATGGTGTTTACCGTTACTACAAAAGCTGTTGTTTTTTCATTTCCAACACTTATGCTAGGAATATGATAAAAGCCGCTGTCCCATTGGGTGAGGATAAAGTCTTGTTTTAGTCTCCATCCGTTTTCAGTTGGGGTACTGTCAATTTTTGAAGCAGACAACAGTTCTAAATTCCCAATACTATCTGTAAAAATAGGCCATTCGCTATCCTTGTCTATTTCTCCTTCAATCGTAAAGGTGATGTGGTCGCCAATAAGGATGTTGTTGGTGTCTAAATTAGCAATGACTTGAGCGGAAACTATGCTGTGTGTCAAGAAGAGTAAAAGTATTAACTTTTTCATTTCTCTCTTCTTTTAAAGAAACTAATTAAAGGCTTGACATAATCCTCATCTGTTCGGATGTTGATAGTATCCACACCACTACTTCTAAATAGTTGTAGCAGCTCAGCTTCGTGTTTTAGGTAGTTGGCTTTGAACTGTGCTCTAACTGCTTTGCTGCTAGTATCAATCCATTCGATGTTTCCCTTTTCGGCATCTTTCATTTGCACTAGTCCAACATTGGGTAATTCTGTTTCTCTTTTATCATAAATACGCACAGCCACTAAATCATGCTTTTTGTTGGCAATACGGAGTGGTGCTTCAAATCCCTCATTCATAAAATCGGAAATAAGGAAACAGACGGCACGCTTTTTAATCACATTATTGAAGTAGCGAAGCGCTTCTCCAATATTTGTCCCTTTGTGCCCCGGTTCAAAAGCAATCAATTCTCTGATGATGCGTAAAATATGTGACTTTCCTTTCTTTGGTGGAATGAATTTCTCTACTTGATCACTGAAGAAAATGACACCAATTTTATCATTATTCTGAATGGCTGAGAAAGCGAGCACTGCCCCTAGCTCAGTAACGAGCTCTTGCTTCATTTGCTGTTGTGTTCCAAAATCTTTGGAAGCACTTACATCAACTAAAAGCATTACTGTCATCTCACGCTCCTCCTCAAAAACCTTTACATAAGGGTTGTTGAAGCGAGCTGTCACATTCCAGTCTATAGATCGAATGTCATCTCCTGGTTGATATTCACGCACTTCGCTAAACGCCATACCTCTTCCTTTAAAGGCAGTATGGTATTCTCCTGCAAAAATGTGATTGGAGAGACCTTTCGTCTTGATTTCAATCTTACGAACTTTTTTAAGTAGCTCGGTAGCGTTCATTATGGAATTTCTACGCTATTTAAAATTTCAGTAATTATGTCTTCTGAAGTGATATTTTCAGCTTCAGCTTCATAAGTTAAGCCAATTCTGTGGCGAAGTACATCGTGACAAATAGCACGAACATCTTCAGGAATTACATATCCTCTTCTTTTGATGAAAGCAAAAGCTTTAGAAGCCATCGCTAATCCAATACTTGCTCTAGGTGAGCCTCCGAAGCTTATCATACCTGCAAGCTTTTCTAATCCGAATGTTTCTGGATAACGGCTGGCAAATACAATATCTACAATATATTGCTCAATTTTCTCATCCATGTAGACATCCTTTACTAATTCTCTTGCCTGATTAATGCTTTCAGGTTTTAATACTTGATTAGGTGTGGGGAATATTTTAGCAATGTTGTTTCTGATGATAAGTTTCTCTTCATCTTTTTCAGGATAATCAATCACCACTTTTAGCATAAAACGATCTACTTGTGCTTCTGGTAGCGGGTAGGTTCCTTCTTGTTCAACAGGATTTTGTGTCGCTAAAACCAAGAAAGGTTCTTCTAGTTTAAAAGTTTCATCGCCAATTGTAATTTGCCTTTCTTGCATAGCCTCTAAAAGTGCAGACTGAACCTTAGCAGGTGCTCGGTTAATCTCATCAGCTAAAATAAAGTTGGCAAAAATTGGCCCCTTTTTAATAGAGAAAGTTTCCTTTTTCGGACTGTAAATTTGTGTTCCAATAACATCAGCAGGAAGCAAGTCTGGTGTAAACTGAATTCTACTGAAGTCAGCATCAATAGTATTTGCTAGGGTGTTGATAGCAAGTGTTTTTGCTAATCCAGGAACCCCTTCTAGTAAGATATGCCCATTTGAAAGCAACCCAATAAGTAGTCTTTCGGTCATGTACTTTTGACCAATGATAACTTTATTCATTTCGAGCATTAAGAGGTCGATGAAAGCACTCTCTTTATGAATGCGTTCGTTCAACTCTTTAATGTCAATATTTACAGCTTTTTCGCTCATGTTTTTTGATTGTTTAATTTTGTTTGCGAAATTAAAAAGTGTTTTCAAAAAATTCAAGATTTTAACGCTTCTTCTCAAAATCTATTGTCTTTGCTTTTACTATTTTTGTTCCACTTTAAAATGAAGCAAAGATATTTTATAGAAATTTCCTACAATGGTAAAAATTATCATGGTTGGCAAGTACAGCCCAATGTAATTACTGTGCAGGAAGTCTTAAATGATTGTTTAACAAAACTATTAAGGGAACAAATCCATGTGGTTGGGTGTGGTAGAACGGATACAGGTGTACATGCAAAACAAATGTTCGCTCATTTTGATTTTCCAAAAAAACTAAATAATGTTTCTCACGTTTTAAGTCGATTAAATTCTTTTCTTCCAAATGATATTGTTGCAATATCTTTACTAGAGGTGGAAATGGATTCACATGCACGTTTTGATGCTAGCGCAAGGACTTACGAGTATTTTGTGGCCCAACACAAAAATCCTTTTCAGGAAGATTTAGTTTATCTCGTTCATAATCCAATCAATTTAGAGGCGATGAATCAAGCAGCTAAACATTTATTTGATTTCAATGATTTTACAAGTTTTTCAAAATCGGACACACAAACTAAAACTAATAATTGTAAAATAATGCAAGCCTATTGGGAGGAGCGAGAAGGTTTGTTGGTATTTACTATTCAGGCTGATCGTTTTTTAAGAAATATGGTAAGAGCTATTGTAGGAACTTTATTAAAGGTTGGTTTAGGTAAAATGTCAGAAGAAGAGTTTGTAAGAGTAGTAGAGTCTAAAGATCGCTCAGAAGCTGGAGCTTCTGTTCCTGCACATGCTCTTTTTTTAATAGAAGTAATTTATCCAAAAGATATTTTGTAATGAGTAGCGTCAGTGGTAAAACATTTGATATTCCACTACTTAATAGAGTAATGAATTATGTGAGGCCTTATCGCTTTACCTTCTTAAGTACAGCTGTTTTTGCTATTGCGTTGGCATTTCTTTCTCCAGCACGACCAATGCTTATACAGTATGCCTTTGACAACTACATTTTAAATCCAGATTTGGAGATGCTTTTTCAAATCACTTTACTGCTCGTTACTTTATTAATAATAGAAAGCTTGATGCAGTATTTCTATATCTATTGGGCAAATTGGCTAGGTCAAAGTGTAATTCGTGATTTACGAATGCAAGTATATAATCATATTCTTAATTTAAAACAAAAATATTTTGACATCACACCCATAGGAACACTAGTCACTAGAGTTGTCTCTGATATAGAGACTATTGCAGATATATTTTCTCAAGGTCTTTTGGTTATAATTGGTGACATATTAAAGTTGCTGGTTGTTTTGGTTGTAATGTTCGCAACTGATTGGAGGTTAACTTTATTTAGTTTAGCTTCAATACCGATTTTATTGCTAGCTACCTATTGGTTTAAAAGTTCTATTAAATCTGCTTTCCAAGAGGTTAGGGCACAGGTTTCTGCACTCAATACTTTTGTGCAAGAGCGTATTGTTGGTATGCGAATTGTTCAACTTTTTAACAGAGAAAAAGTTGAGTATGAAAACTTTAAAGCAATAAACCAACTTCATAAAAAAGCACATATACGCTCTATTTGGTATTACTCTATTTTCTTTCCGATTGTTGAGATTTTATCAGCTTTTTCTATTGGTCTTTTAATTTGGTGGGGAGGTGTTGAGGCTGCAACAGGTACAGAGGTTACTTTAGGTGAGTTAGTGGCTTTTATTTTATACATTCATATGATGTTCCGTCCAATCCGTCAACTAGCTGATCGCTTCAATATTTTGCAAATGGGGATGGTGGCTTCAGAGCGTGTCTTTAAAATTCTTGACACAGATGAAGTAATTGAAAATAAGGGCTCTATTCAGGTTGATAATATTGAGGGAGATATAGAATTTAAAAATGTTTGGTTTGCATACAATGATGAAGATTGGGTTTTAAAAGATGTTTCTTTTAGAGTTAAGCAAGGCCAGACTTTAGCATTGGTTGGTGCTACAGGTTCTGGAAAATCATCAATTATTAATTTATTAAGTAGAAATTACAATCATAATAAAGGAGAAGTATTGATTGATGGAGTAAACTACCTAAACTATGAATTATCTTCTTTAAGATCTAAGATGTCTATAGTTTTACAGGATGTCTTTTTATTTTCTGATAGTATTTTGAACAACATAACATTAGATAAAAGCATTTCTCTTGAATTAGTAAAGGAGTCGGCTAAGAAAATTGGTGTTGATTCTTTTATTGAAGATTTACCTGAATCATACCATTTTAACGTTCAAGAAAGAGGTGCTATGTTGTCTGTTGGTCAGAGACAGTTAATCTCTTTTTTACGTGCATACATTATCAATCCAAATATTCTTATTTTGGATGAAGCTACCTCAAATATAGATTCTGACACTGAAAATATGATTCAGCAAGCAATAAAAGAATTAACACAAGGCCGTACTTCTATCGTAATTGCTCATCGCTTGGCAACCATCCAAAATGCGGACCAAATATTACTTTTAGAAGATGGTCAAATATTAGAGAAGGGAACACATCAGGAATTAATTAAAATGGGTGGTCAGTACAAAACACTTTTCGACCTGCAATTTCAAGAGTAGTTTTTGGAAGTGTAAGAGCTTCTTGTTTTACTAGTATTACTTGAGAACAATTTTGTAAATTGCGCATTAATTCTTTTCTAGTTTTATTGATTATGAAGAATATTTATTTAATAGCTACATTAATTTTTGGAATTTCAAATCTGGCTTTTTCGCAAATCACAACAGATTACAACGCACCGAACAATGATCCTATTCACTTAATTGACAACATCCTATTGGGAGGAGGTGTTGTGGCTAGCAATCATTCTTATCAAGGTGATACAATGCAAATAGGTTTTTTTAATGGTATTAATAGTAATATTGGATTGGATAGTGGAGTAGTTATGTCAACAGGAGATATTGCGGTATTAGATCCGAACTTTCCAGGTTTTGGAGGATTTGTTAATAATACTGTGACTGATCCCGATCTTTTAACTGTTGCAAACAGTGTTCCTCCTCTTATTGGACAAACTTTTACAGTATCATCAATTAATGATGTAGCTGTTTTAGAATTTGATTTTGTTCCAACTTCTGATTCACTTTTTTTTAGATATGTTTTTGGCTCTAATGAATACCTGACGTATGTGAATACTCAGTATAACGATGTGTTTGGATTCTTCATTTCAGGACCGGGTATTACAGGACCGTATTCAGCTCCTGCTGCATTTCCAAATGGATCTATTAATATAGCTACTGTCCCTAACTCAACACCAGCATTACCTATCACTATAAGTTCTGTCAATGATGTACTAAATAATCAATACTATATCGACAACCAAAATACTAATCCGCAAACAGTTTTGTGTAATGGATTTACAACTGTTTTTACAGCCAAGGCGCAGGTTCAGTGTGGCGAAACATATCATATCAGACTAGCCATTGCTGATGGAACAGATGGTGCTTTAGATTCTTGGGTTTTTCTAGAAGCAGGTAGTTTTACTAGTCCTGCTTTAAGTGTGACAAATTCATTAGGTTTAACATCTGATTCTATCACAATCAACTGTAATTCTACAATTGATTTAACTGCTGATATGAATGCTTCTGGCGCTACATATCTTTGGAATACAGGAGAGTCAACTCAGACTATTACCGCAGGTCCTGGAAGTTATTGGGTTCAGGCTAGTGATTCCGCTAATTGTACTACTTTTTCCGATACTATTCACATTATTGGCCCTTCCTCTGCGTCTATTGACTTAGGTTCAGATATTGATTTATGTTCAGGGGAACAGACTTATCTAACACCAACTGTTGTTGGTGGTACTGGTCCTTTCAATTATAACTGGAACACAGGTCAGTTTGGTCCTACAATTATTGCAGGTGGTGGTAATTATACTGTTACCGTTACCGATGCTAATGGTTGTCAGTCTTCGGATGATATTATTGTAACAGCTCATCCTAACCCTGTCATTTCTATAGATCCTCCTACTGCTACGGTTTGTGGAGGCGTTCCTGTTGTTTTAACTGCTAGTGGTGCTGATACTTATACTTGGTCACCTTTTGTTGGTTTAGATATGGATACGGGTAGTGTTGTTATTACTAATCCTCAATCTTCTATTTCATATACTGTAACGGGTACTTCGGAGTATGGTTGTATTAGTCAGGAAGATGTTTTGATTAATGTTGGTGCGGCATTTATTCCGATTATTACACCGACTAATGTAAGTTGTTATGGTGCTGCCGATGG
>CACHMF010000037.1 GCA_902580855.1 uncultured Bacteroidota bacterium
TAGGCCGAAACTGTCCTGCTTACCGGCTCTCTTAACATGATAATAATCTTGACATTTTCACCAAGCTCTTTCTTGATGTTTGCTATTGCTTCCTCATAAAAATATAAATAGAAAACACTAGCTTCTCCAATACATTGTTGATCTGCAGCACTGAACAAATTCAAATAATCCTCTCTATTGGTTATGTATTTATGAAGCCTTCCTTGTATTTTAGAATGCACCAAATATTGTGGCTCCTTAAAATCAGGCATGAATACTGCTGGATGTTGTCTTAAATAGTGAAACAAAGATGTTGTCCCACTTTTAGCTGCTCCTACTATTAAAAAATTGGGCTTTTTCA
Source organism: uncultured Bacteroidota bacterium (assembly GCA_902580855.1). GTDB lineage: Bacteria > Bacteroidota > Bacteroidia > Flavobacteriales > UBA7312 > UBA7312. The sequence goes on from CACHMF010000037.1 coordinate 341, forward strand.
TTTGCTTAAAAATGGAATGTAAACACTATAAAAACCAAACTTCTTTTTCACCACTAAAACCATAATTGTATTCCAAAAAACAACACAAATAAAACTCGCTATAGCAGCTCCTGTTATTCCGTAAATTGGAATAAGAAGGTAATTCAGCACAACATTTACTATCGCTGCAGCTAGCAATATATTTTGAAATAGATGTTGATTTCCTGTCATTTGTAAAATACTACCCACCGATCCGCAAATAGAACTATAAAATCTACCCGCTAATAAAATCAACAACGTACTTACCCCCACTACGAACGATTCTCCTGAGAAACCTAAAACCCACTCTGCAAAAAGCGCAAAAAATAACACCACAGGAATAGTAGCCCAAAAAATCATTTTTGTAGAGTGTTTTACTGTCTTTTCCAAACCTTGAATATCATTTTTAGCGTGGAACTCGGCAAATTTTGGCGTAGCAATGCTATTGATAGCCAACAAAAACACTACTGCTAAAGTAGAATACTTAAAAGCCACACCATATACACCTACATCCTCTGGAGTGGTGAGCACCCCTAACATAAACTGATCTGTCCATCCCATAATAAATGTAATGGACTGCGCTAACATTAGCGGAACAGACATGTTTAAAAATGTTTTATTATCAATGTTTTGAACTGGATCAAAGCCCTTTCCTTTTTCTTTTCGAATCCATAAAAACAAGGAAGAAGCAAAAGCCAAGGCAACACCTACAGAGAAGGCATACACTGGTGCTTGGTGATTATTGAGCACATCCTCTTTAGATAAAAGAAAGACTAAGCCGAATATAATGAAAGCAAAAGAGGTAACCGCTGAATTAAAAAAGAAGGAAAAAGACAACATGTCTTTAAGCCCTCTGAAGCTTTGTGTATTGACAAACATCCATGCAAAAGGAAGTAAGAAAAAAGACAGGTATTCTATATACAATTGCGGCACGCTCATTAACTCAGAAATATAAGCGGATGAGAGATACATTAAAATAGATAATCCTATACAAATAGGAAGGACAAAAGAAAGCGCTTTCCTATACACCAAGCGTACGTTCTCACCTAGTTTTTGCGCATTAAACCCAGCAATAAATTTAAGTAGTGCTGTGTCCGCTCCAAATCGGCCAACTATTACAAACACCCTTAATACTAAAATAGCTAAAAGATACTTTCCCCACACTCCGGCTCCGTCTTCTCCGTATCCTTTTGTTACTAATAACATGAATGCAAAACCCAAAATGTTTCCTAAAATTTTAACAATAAAGGTGGTAGCACTACCCTTTATAAGCTCCGACAAATCTTTATCAGAACTAAATTTTCGAATCTTATTTTGTATCCATGTTTTCACTAGCTCACCAAAAACCAAGGATTCAGTAAATCCTCTTTGTTATATGCTAAAGGTTCTGTTGTATTGTATTTTGTAACATTAAATCCAGCAGCCAGTGCGATAGCATGTCCTGCCCCTGTATCCCATTCCATAGTAGGAGCATACCTAGGATAAGCATCTGCTTTCCCTTCTGCTACCATGCATAATTTTAAAGAACTTCCTACAGCCATCACCTCTACTTCTCCGTATTCTTTTTTCTTTTCTTCAAAGAAGGCTTCTGTCTCTGGAGACATATGCGAACGACTTCCCACTACCGTATATGAACGATTTCCTTTTGGTAATGGCAATGCTTCTTTACGACTACCTCCTGCAGCATATGCTTCATACTTAAACGCACCTTCTTCGCTTCCAATGTAAAGAGTATCCTTAACAGGAACATAGATAACACCCATTACAGGAACTCCATTTTCTACTAAAGCAATATTGACAGTAAACTCACCATTACGCTTAATAAATTCCTTTGTGCCGTCTAAGGGGTCAACCAACCAAAAGCGATTCCACTCCTTTCGTTCATCATAAGAAAGGTGTTTCCCTTCCTCGCTTAAAACAGGATAAGGCGTGTTTTCCAAATAGCTCATTATTTTCAAGTGCCCACGCTTGTCTGCCAAAGTCAAAGGCGATTTATCATCTTTATGCTCTACTGCAAAATCTGATTCGTACACCTCTAAAATTTCATTCCCCGCAGCCACAGCCGCCTCTACTGCTATCTCTAAATAATTCTTCATTTAATACTCTTTTATTGATTGTTCCCCTAATATTATTTGTTTAGCTGATGAAGTTCCTATTCTGCTCACCCCTAAATCAAGCATTCTCTTCACATCTTCTATATTTCGAACACCCCCTGCCGCTTTAATAGGTAGTTGTCCCGAATTATCTTTCATGATTTTCACCCCAGAAAGCGTAGCCCCTACCGGACCAGCATCAGCTCTTTGGTAAAATCCTGTTGACGATTTCACAAACACACGCTCAACATCATTTGGGAATGATTGTTCCACTTCTTCACGAATTAAGCTTGTGAGTTTTGCAATTTCTGCATCTGATAATGCTGCTATTTCGATAATCCACTTCGCTACCTTTTCATTTTTTAAACACAAAGATGTACATGCGTTTATTTGAGTTCTTACACCCTCAACATCTCCCTTTTGAAAAGCTTGATAATTCACTACAAAATCAAGTTCATCAGCACCATCTGCAATAGCTTGCTTGGCCTCCGAAAGCTTAGCTTCCAAGCTTGCCTCACCCAAAGGAAAATCAATCACAGTTCCTATAAGGACATTTGAATCTCGTTCATCCAAAAACATACGAGTCTTACGTACATGTTCTGGACGAATCATCACTAATTTAAAATTGAATGCTATGGCTTCTTGAGCCAATTCACTCACAATTTGCTGATTCTCAACCTCTGATAAAGACGCTTGTTTTGCAGTCTTTAAATAGGTCGAATCCAACAAACTTCCAAGATGCTTCATAGTACCGCTATTCGCTTCGCTCAAATTTAAGAAATAAAGCACAATCTTGCTAGATAAAATCTTGATGAATAAAACAAGCTATTTTTATTACTTTTGTGCGACTATGAAGAATGCCGGAAACAATATCTTTCCAATTTTTGACGATCTACTACAAAAAACAGATAAGGAACAGCTTTTAAATCAAAAATCCTTTACTGTTTGGATGACAGGACTTTCGGGTTCTGGAAAATCGACTGTAGCGAAGGGATTGGAGCGTTATTTACACGAGCAAGGGTTTTTAACTCAAATGCTTGATGGAGACAATATCCGTGTTGGCATCAACAACAATTTAGGATTTAGCGAAGAAGATCGAACTGAAAATATCAGAAGGATATCAGAAGTATCCAAGCTATTTATCAACTGCGGTGTTATTACTCTGAATTGTTTTGTAAGTCCAACAAAGGAAATGCGTCAAATGGCTAAAGATATTATTGGAGCCGACAACTTCATAGAAGTGTTTATAAATGCTAGTGTAGCGGAATGCGAAAAAAGAGATGTAAAAGGACTCTATGCCAAAGCCCGTTCCGGTGAAATCAAAAACTTTACCGGAATAGACGCCCCTTTTGAAGCGCCTACCAATGCAGCAGTAGAAGTAAACACAGCCGAACTTAGTATTGATGAATCCATCCAAAAAGTATTGGATTACATCTTACCAAAAATTGAAGACAACTGATATGCAATCGTATAATTTAACACACTTAAAAGAACTGGAAGCTGAAGCTATCTTCATAATTCGCGAAGTAGCAGCGCAGTTTGAAAGACCCGTGATGTTATTCTCAGGAGGTAAAGACTCCATCATCATGTTTCACTTGGCTAGAAAGGCCTTTTTCCCAGGAAAAATCCCTTTTCCATTGATGCATGTAGACACAGGTCACAACTTTCCAGAAACCATTGAGTTTAGAGATAAATTGATGGAAGAAACAGGGGAAACCATTGTTGTAAAATATGTGCAAGACTCTATTGATAGAGGAACCGCTGTAGAAGAAAAAGGACCCAATGCATCTCGTAACGGTTTGCAAACAGTAACTCTTTTAGAAGGATTAGAGGATGGTAAATACGATGCCGCATTGGGTGGTGCTCGTAGAGATGAAGAAAAAGCAAGAGCTAAAGAGCGCTTCTTTTCGCACCGAGATGATTTTGGACAATGGGACCCAAAAAACCAACGACCAGAATTATGGAACATCTTCAATGGCCGCAAACACATGGGCGAGCATTTCCGTGTTTTCCCAATTAGCAACTGGACCGAAATGGATGTGTGGCAGTACATTATGCACGAAAACATACCATTACCATCCCTATACTTTGCACACAAAAGAGAGGTTGTAAACAGAGATGGGGTTTTACTTTCTAAAAGCGACTTCTTAAACTTAAAAGAAGGCGAACAATACGAAGAAAGACTAGTACGTTGCCGTACCATTGGAGACATGACTTGTACCGGAGTATCAGAATCAGATGCTGCCAATTTAGAAGACATTATTGATGAAGTAGCATCTACACGAGTAACAGAGCGTGGCGGAAGAGCAGACGACAAACGTTCGGAAGCAGCTATGGAAGATCGTAAAAAAGCTGGTTACTTTTAATTGAAGGAATTATGAGCGAAACAAAAGGATATTTAGATATGGAATTACTACGCTTTACTACTGCAGGTAGCGTTGATGATGGAAAGAGCACGTTGATTGGTCGTTTGTTGTATGATAGTAAAGCCATTTTTGAAGACCAATTAGAGATTTTAGAAGAAACCAGTCAGCGTAGAGGTGAAGAAGGTATTAATTTGGCTTTACTTACCGATGGGTTACGCGCCGAGCGTGAGCAAGGAATCACTATTGATGTAGCTTACAGATACTTTGCTACACCAAAGCGTAAATTCATAATTGCCGACACACCAGGACATATCCAATATACCAGAAACATGGTAACAGGCGCCTCTACAGCCAACTTAGCTATCTTGTTGGTTGATGCTAGGCATGGTGTAGTTGAACAAACTTGTCGTCATGCATTCATCGCATCATTATTACAAATACCACACATCGTTGTATGTATCAATAAAATGGATTTAGTTGATTTCAAAGAAGATGTATACAACAAAATAAAAGAAGATTTTAAAGCTTTCTCTTCTAAATTAGAAATACAAGACATGCACTTCGTGCCTATTTCAGCATTACATGGAGACAATGTTGTGGACAGGTCTACTAACATGCATTGGTACGAAGGGTCTACTCTTTTACACCTCTTGGAAAATGTACATATTGGTAGCGATCACAACCATGTTGATTGCCGTTTTCCTGTGCAATTTGTGGTACGCCCACAAAGCAAAGAGTTCCCTGATTATAGAGGATATGCTGGTCGTATTTCAGGAGGCGTGTTCAAACCAGGTGATGAGGTGATGGTACTTCCTTCAGGATTCACTTCAAAAATTAAGAGCATTGACACAATGGATGGCAGCGTGACTGAAGCCTTTGCTCCAATGTCTGTTTGTATGACTTTGGAAGATGAAATAGACATAAGCCGTGGAGATATGATTGTCCGTGAAAATAACTCACCAAAGGTTGAGCAAGACATTGACCTAATGATTTGTTGGATGAACGAAAAAAAAATGATTCCAAGAGGGAAGTACGGTATTAAACATACTACCAAAGATGCGCGTTGCATTATTAAAGAGGTAAAGTATAAAATGAACATCAATAACCTACACCGCATAGAAGACGATAAAGTTATTGGTTTAAACGATATTGCTCGTATTTCTATACGAACTACTGCACCTTTATTTTTTGATCAATATCGAAGAAACAGAAATACGGGTAGCATTATTTTAATAGATGAAGCTACCAATGAGACAGTAGCTGCTGGAATGATAATCTAAAAGATAGCTAAAAATAATTATAAAAAAAGCCCCGCTTTGTAGAAGGGCTTGTTTTAGTTATTTAATAACTATATGCTAGCTTAACTTAAAGTTAATCGGGACATTATACTGCACATTCACAGCTTTGCCTCTTTGTTTTCCAGGTTTAAACTTCGGCATTGATTGCACTACACGAACTGCTTCTGCGTCTAAGTATTTATCAACCCCGCGCAATATTTTCACCTTTGTTACATTTCCAGTTTTATCAACTACAAAGCTGACAAATACACGACCAGTAATATTGTTTTCTTTCGCAATAGGAGGGTATTTAGTGTTTTTTGCAATGTATCTCATGATTTCTGTTTGCGTACACTGATCGTCTACACATCCCTTAAAGCGAGGCATTTCTTCTACAGTCACAAATACTTCATCAGTTGTCTCTTCCTCTTCCTCGATTTCTAGGTCTTCATCCGATTCAGTTTCCTCAATTTCTATTTCGTTTTCAATTTCTTCTTCATTTTCAACAATCACAATTTCGTCTGGTGGTGGAGGCGGTGGTGGAGGTGGTTTCTCTTCTCTAAAAGTATTTTCAATCTCTTCTTCCCAGTCTGCTTCCAAGTTGAAATCTCCCAACGAAGAATTTCCTCTTTCGTACGATCTATACTCGAAAGCGCCCAATACTACCAAAAGCGCCACAACCAAACCAATCTGAATATACAGTCCGCGCTTTTTTTCTAAATCAACATTTGGATTCTTTTTTGGTTCCATGTTAAATAATTACATTCTCAACAAAAATAATCTTTTTTCTAACTTTTAATTGGTTCATGTGGGTAGATTTTTTGATATAGCAAAAGTGAAAATAAAACGCCTAAAATATCTACCACCCAATCAAAAAAAAATCGGCATTCCATTCTTAAATACAAGCGCCTTGCATTATTTCAAATAAAATTCCGTAAAGCGCATAGACTGTAAATAGATAACGAAAAGCATGCTTAAAATATTGTTTTTTTTATGCACGCACCAAGAACCGAGCTCCTATCGCAAACAAGAATAAATGAAAAAGTTTATTCAATTGGGACAAATTATCCAACTGTACAAAAGCTAAATCATGACCAGGAACAGTGTGTAATACGGCAGTAATTATAAAAAAAAGGGAAATCCCCCATTGTATTATCCAATAAGGTTTCTGTAATCGTCAGCCGAAAGCAGCTCATCTAATTGCGCTAAGTCAGCAATTTTCACACGAATCATCCAACCTTCTCCGTAAGGATCTTCATTTACTTTTTCTGGAGCATCTTCCAACTCATCGTTAAACGCTATTACTTCTCCACTTACAGGCATAAACAAATCCGAAACAGTTTTTACAGCTTCAACCGTCCCAAACACTTCTTCTTTTTCTAATTCTTCTCCTTCCGTTTCAATTTCAACGAAAACAATATCACCCAATTCGCTTTGTGCAAAATCGGTTACACCAATCACGGCCTCACCACCTTCCACACGAATCCATTCGTGGTCTTTGGTGTATTTTAAATCTTCTGGAATATTCATGTTGTAAAAAAATAAATTTGTTCAAAAATACGATTTTCATTCAATGAAAAAACTATTGCGCTAAAGTAAATCGAATACTGAAACCACCGTTAGTAACAGCAGACGGGAAAGAATTAGAAACATGTGGCGTAGTGAGGACTTTATCGTAAAACAAACGGACATTTAGTCTGCTGTTTACTACGTAGTCTGAGGTAAACTTCAGAGAGAAAACTTTGTTTCCTTGTGTAATATCTTCTTGGTTTTCTTCTAACTTGCGAATAATGGTTTGATTATCCCTTAAAGATAGGTCTAACTTCAAATCTAAATCAGAAGTGATTTTACGTTGTCTTCCAGCCGAGCGTACATTTAGGGTAACATCTTTTACCCTATAACCTGTCCCTATAATCCATTCATTTTTGAGAGTTTCTGTTATTTGATTATTAGCAAGACCTAAGCTTAGTGTTCTATTTTTCTTCATCTCAAAACGAGCCATTAAGCTGTTTTTCAATGTTAAATCAATCTTAAATAACGGACTGAAACTTTCGTTTAATGATACTTGATTGACTTCATACTTTTCGTAATAATTAAGAGTTGCGTCATTTACCAAAGTTGGCCATTCTTCCATCCCTCCTTCATAATCCAAACTACTCACATAATTTCCAACGCTATACGTAGAGCGGTAGGCATGACTCAGTGTAATGGTTTTAGCAAATTTACTAATCCATTTTACATTTCGTAATCCATCAAAGGTTATACGCCAATTAGGCAGCGGCAATACTGGAAATTTATTTAAGCTTACGGAGTTGGCATCTTGGTTGGTATAGGCTGCTAAAAAGGCCGGTATCAAAACTTCTTGTGAGGTACTCTGATAACCTATAGGAAAGCCAGTACTATCTACAATCACCACATTACCCTGTGCATCTTGAGAATATGGGTTTTGTTGTGCCAACTGCATAGCGATATCAAAACGATTATTTCTAAATGTTTGGAAGGTTTTCGAGGAATAACTTTCGTCATTTCCTATAAATGCTGTATTCCATGTCAAATAAGAAATGGAATAACTACCTGTTTCTACAGGATTGAAACTAGCAAAATCACCATTGCTATTCGCTCTGAAGATTTCCTGTCTACTACTATTCTTTAACTTATTAGCTGTAACTTCTATCCTAAATCCTTTTATAGGTTCTATAGTAGATCGGAAATTCAAGTTTTCCGAATTAGAGGTTCTATAAAACTGATTAAGGGTTGTATCGGCTGTTAGCCAACCATTGTCGGCCGCCAATTGCTCAATACTAAGCTGAGAACCCAAAGCAAAAGGAATGCCTGGCGCCATTTGTGTCCAATCTTGACCAAAAAAGCTAGGCGATTGCGAATAACCTGGCAAAGTAGTTCCTTGGTTCTGCGAATAAGTAATAGAAGCATTTTTCAGCATCATACCAAATCGTACGGCATACTCTAAATAATCTTTAAAAGTCTTTTTGACAGTATCTTGGTCAGAAGGCAGCACTATGTTTTGTCTTGATCCGGAACGCATCCCCGAACGACCACGTTTATTAGCTTTTTGATTTATCTTTTTTAGAAATGGCACCTTATTGTAAAGCTGTGTAAAGTTTAGGTTACTATTAATCTGTTTATGATTGTTGTTTTGTAAGGTATTTCCTAAGCGCTGTAATGCAACTGGTGCAGCTATCCAATCTAAGTTGGCGGTGTATTTGGTGTTCATACTCACCCAGTCTGTCAACGGAAATTTATTGATAGGTAAATTGTATGTTACATTAACTGTATGATGGTAAAGGGTTGGCCTACCGAAGTTTAGTAAATTATTCCAAACTGTATCACGCTTGGCTTCATAATCAGGATCGTTCTCATCCAACTCTCCATAAGGCTCATCAATACTTGCAGTATTTCGCACCTTAAATTCTGTTTTCAGGGTTCTAGTTAAATCGTACTTAATGCTGTAATTTCTATTCCATCTAAACGCTTTGTTATAAGTAGGGTCTATCTCAAAAGAAGAAGCGTTAATATTTCTGATTTGAGTTTTATTAAAGTATCTATCTAAATCTGTTTGAAAAGAAATGGACTTCGGTAAAGTATAGAAATTGAAATCTTTAATCAGTCGGAAATATTTCCCACGTAAAAACTTAACTTTACTAAAAGGCTTTATATTTTTTGGCTTGGCCGAATAATTATAATTCAGTGCCGCCTTAGTATTGACAGTTGTACGCTCTTTAACATTTATATTGCGCGACTTGGTTTCATTATAAGAGTAGGTAGCCGAGAAATTTTCTGGCGAATATAACTTTGTCTTTTTGCTACCAGCATCCATGTTTTGCCCTTTTCTAACATTAGAAAAATTGATAGACTTTCGTTGCGTATAATCTTGTGCTATGTAACGTAATGAATCACGCTCAGCTTGAGTTTCTAGCTCTGCTAAAGAAGATTTTAAGGTAATGTCTGGATCTAATGGATTGTATTGTGGCGACTGAATAGCCTCTGACATACCCACATACATTGGTATTTTTAGGTTGTATTTTTCTGGAAAAAACTCTCCTAATGCAAATGTAGAAGCAATATCATATTGATACGCATCATGCTTTTGTCTAGTTGTTACACTTTGTTCGATACTACCAAAGCCAACAGTGCTCATGCTGGTTGATAAATTGACATTAGCAAAATCAGCTAATCTTGCATTGATTCTGGCGTTAGCTGCCACACCTCCTTGCTCATCAAAATCAGTAAGTCTTAATTCATTCAGCCAAATCTCTCCACATTTACTTAACCCATCATCTATGTAGTCAGGTAAAAAGTTTTGTGTGCCTTTTTTAGGATTTCTAACTCCTAGCATAATGGTTTTTACTTGACTTAGGTTAGGGTTACCTACAACCGATACTTTATTTTTCCCATCCTGAACTATGTAA
>CACHMF010000038.1 GCA_902580855.1 uncultured Bacteroidota bacterium
ACAGAGTTATTGCAAGTAAAACCACACGAAAAAATATTAGAAGTTGGTACGGGTTCTGGTTATCAAGCGGCAGTTTTAATTTCGCTTAAAGCGCAGGTATTCACCATTGAAAGACAAAAAGACTTGTATGCTAAAACCAAGGAGTTTTTACCAAAACTAGGATATCAGGCTATGTTTATTTATGGCGATGGCTACAAAGGTTTGCAAAAAATGGCTCCTTTCGATAAAATAATTGTGACTTGTGGTGCCCCATTTATTCCAGGAGATTTATTGGTTCAGTTAAAGGTTGGAGGGCGATTAGTTATTCCAGTAGGTGAAGGAGATATTCAGAAAATGACTTTGATGGTACGCACCTCCGAAACTACTTTTGAGAAGTCTACTTATGGCGATTTCAGTTTTGTACCAATGCTACCTCAAAAGAGCCGATAGGATTTCTTATTTTAGCGGTTCAAAATTAAATTCTATACAGATGAAAAATATAGCAGTTATTGGTGCAGGAACCATGGGGAATGGAATTGCACATTGTTTTGCACAAAGTGGTTACAGCGTTAATTTGATTGACCTTTCTCAAGATGCTTTAGACAGAGCTTTGGCTACGATTTCTAAAAACTTAGATCGTTTGGTAGCGAAAGAGAAAATCAGTGAGGAGGACAAAAATAATACCATTGCTAACATCAGTACGCACACTTATATGGATACTGCTGTAAAAGGAATGGATTTGGTATTAGAAGCAGCTACTGAAAATGTAGATGTTAAGCTAAGTATCTTCAGGCAATTGGATGAGCTGTGCGATGCTAATACCATTTTGGGTACTAACACTTCTTCTATCTCTATCACCAAGATTGCTGCCGCTACAAGCAGAGCAGATAAGGTGATAGGAATGCACTTTATGAACCCTGTGCCTATTATGAAGTTGGTAGAAGTGATTAGAGGATACGCAACTTCTGATGAGGTGACTAAATTGATCATGGATACTTCCAAAAATCTAGGGAAAGTACCAGTAGAGGTAAACGACTACCCTGGTTTTGTAGCTAACAGAATTTTGATGCCGATGATTAACGAATCAATCGAAACGCTTTTTCAGGGTGTAGCAGGGGTAGAGGAGATTGATACTGTAATGATGTTAGGGATGGCGCACCCAATGGGACCACTACACTTAGCTGACTTTATTGGTTTGGATGTATGTCTTTCTATTTTAGAGGTGATGCACGAAGGATTTGGAAATCCTAAATATGCACCAAACCCATTATTGGTTAATATGGTAACTGCAGGTAAGTTAGGCGTAAAGTCTGGTGAAGGTTTCTATAATTATTCTGAAGGACCGAAAAACAAAAAAGTATCAGCGCAGTTTTCTAAATTAGTATAGCTAACTAATATTTTTTAACTCTACTGATTTGTTCAGTTTCTATCAGTATATGTTCTATTAGTTTGTCTTCTTTATCGTTAGTGGGTTGGTAGGTGTTTTTAAGGTTGTTGTCGTAAATTTTGGCTAGTTGTTGCCATATAAACGCATGCCATCCGCCTCTTAGCTCTTTTACAATATCGTAGGTGCAAATACCTGTCTCTCGGTAAATCAGTTTTACTAAAATTCGCCCTTCCCAGCGTGTGAGTTTTTTCAGTTCTTCAGCCAAATCTTCTTTCGCCCACTGTTCTACTGCTTTTAAATATTTTTTGCGTTTCCTTTTTCTAGGAATATGTTCTAAATCTTGCTGTATGCTATCCAGCTTATGTGCGGCTAACAAAGCATAAGGATACACTTTGAGGGTTTTGCGTTTTAGTCGCAAGTAATAGCGTTTGTCTTCGTCTGTTTTAAAAGAAAGGATATCTATGTTGTCTAGTTCAGCTGTGATGAAGGTATCTCCTTCTAGTACTTGTATTTTCGTTATTAGCAGAGAGTCTGATTTTGCAAAACAGCAAAATGGGAGTAGTAGTAGGAATAAGAGTGGGCGCATCCTACAAAGTTAGCGTTATTCAAGAAAAAGGTCAACCAGACCTTCAGGGGTTTCTAGAAAGATGGTGTTACCCTCAATTTTTTGAATAAACTCTTCAGTGATAGGAATTAAAAACTCCTGATCTCCATTGCTAATCTGAAAAAGCTCTTGAGCGGTATTGTCAAGTATATCCGTTACTTTTCCAATGTTTCCATGTTTGGAGTCTATTGCCTCAAAGCCAATGAGTGCAGCTAGTTCGTTCTGCTGACTTTCGTCTATAAATTCTAGCGGTAAGAAAACTTCTTTACCAACCAGTGCTTGAGCGTCTTCTTCGGAATCAACATCCTCAAACTTTACAAGGGCAATGTTTTCTTTTTTAAGTCGAAAAGAGTCAATAAAAAAAGGAACTAGACCTCCGTTCAGTTCAATGAACATATGTGCTAGTTCCTTATATTTTGCAGGAGTTTCTAACTTGATGTTGACATCTCCTTTGTAACCATGTTTGCGGCTAACGTAGCCCAGAAAGAAGCAATCTTCCTTCTTCATGTATTACTCTGCAGTTTCTTCTTTCGCTTCCTCTGCAGGAGCTTCTTCAGCAGGAGTTTCCTCTGCAGCTGGTACTTCTTCGGTTGCTTCTGCTTTTGGTTCTTCAGTTTCTGCAGGAGCTTCCTCTGCAGCAACAGCTTCTTCGGTAGTTGCTTCAACAGGAGCCTCTTCAGACGCCTCTGCTTCTACAGTCTCTTCAGTAGCTTCCTCTGTTGCAACTTCTTCAGCTAACTCAGAGTTAGCAGCCGCTAATTCTTGAGCTCTCTTTTCGTTTGCTTCTTTTTTCAGCGGCTAATTGAGCAGCAGCCTTGTCTTGTGCAGCTTTAGAAAGTCCGTCTCTCTTTGCTTGAATTTTGCCTTCTTTATCAGCTAACCAAGCTTCGAAACGCTTCTCTGCTTCTTCTTCAGAAAAAGCACCTTTTGCTACACCTCCCAATAGGTGTTTCTTCATCATCACACCTTTGTATGATAAAATAGCACGAGCCGTATCTGTTGGTTGTGCTCCTTTCATCATCCATTCTACTGCGCTATCGAAGTTTAAATCGATAGTTGCTGGGTTTGTGTTTGGATTGTAAACACCTAATTTTTTCGATGAATTTACCATCTCTTTTTTGCACGCTCATCAGCTACTACAATCTTGAAAATTGGTCTTGCTTTTCTACCGTGTCTTTGCAATCTAATTTTTGTTGCCATAATTTTCTCAGTTAAACTATCTCGTAGTTAGTCCTTAATTTTTAGGGCTGCAAAGATGCAATTATTTATCTAAATAAGAAAGAAAAAGTGAGATTTTAATACTTATTAACAAAGCCTAAATAAGTGGCTAAAATTGGTAGTTTTGAGATGCTGATAGTGAACAAGATTTTTGAAGCGTATGTATCTGATATTTGACACAGAAACCACCGGATTACCAAGAAATTGGAATGCACCAATTACCGATACGGAGAATTGGCCAAGATGTATTCAAATTGCTTGGCAATTGCACGATTCGATGGGTGCCTTGGTAGAGCAGTCCGACTTTTTAGTACAGCCAGAAGGTTTTGACATTCCTTTTGATGCAGAAAAAATACACGGTATTTCTACCGATTTAGCTGCTGAACAAGGATTCGGTTTGTCAGCAATGATGGAGCGCTTTCAAGAAGCATTGCAAAAAGCAGAGTTCATTGTTGGGCAAAATGTAGGTTTCGATGTCAACATCATGGGTTGTGAAATGCACCGCATGGGTATGGACACAAGCCTGCTAACAGACAAGCCCGTATTGGATACCTGTACGGAGAAATCAGCACTTTTATGCCAAATCCCTGGTGGTAGAGGGGGTAAGTTCAAACTTCCCAACCTAACAGAATTACACGAATACCTATTTGGAGAGCCATTTGCAGAAGCACATAACGCCACTGCCGATGTAGAGGCAACTACGCGTTGTTTCTTAGAGTTGCTTAGACAAGGGCATTACAATGCTCAAGAGTTACAGCAAGAGGATTCTTACCTTAAAGAGTTTCAAGGGGCTAACCCAACGCCAATCCAAAAGATTGGCTTGAAGCACTTAAACCTCAAGGCAGAGAGCCAAAAAATAAAAGACAGAAAAAAAGCAGCATCGGGTGCTACAGCTAAAGTAGACACTGCCGAGAATTTAGCTGCATTAGCAGAGGTTCCATATTCTCATTTACACAACCACACGCAATATTCGGTTTTACAATCTACCACTGAAATTGATAATTTAGTGAATAAAGCAGTAGAGCTTGGAATGCCTGCTGTTGCCTTAACTGATCACTCCAACTTATACGGTGCTTATAAGTTTGTTAATGCGATTTATAATCATCCAGCAAATAAAGAGATTATTGAGCATAACAAAGATGCTGATACTCCCAAGCCATTTGCTGTAAAAGGTGTGGTTGGTTGTGAGCTGTTTGTTTGTAAAGATCATACTGATAAAACACAAAAAGACAACGGTTATAGTCAAGTTTTTCTAGCCAAAAACAAGGACGGTTATCACAACCTAGCCAAGATGAGCTCCATCAGTTTTGTAGATGGTTTCTATTATGTTCCTCGTGTTGATAGATCTGTTGTGGAGCTTTATAAAGAAGATTTGATAGCGCTTAGTGGTGGTTTGAAAGGAGAAGTATCTGATTTGATACTAAATGTTGGTGAAAAACAAGCAGAGGAAGCTTTTGTTTGGTGGAAGGAAACCTTTGGAGAGGACTTCTATGTAGAGCTTGTTCGTCATGGTTTAGAGGAAGAAGAAATCGTTAATGATGTACTGTTGCGATTTGCTAAAAAATATGATGTAAAAGTAGTGGCGGCAAATAATACCTACTATCTTTCACAAGAGGATGCAAATGCCCACGATATTTTACTTTGTGTAAAAGATGCAGAATTGCAATCTACCCCAAAAGGTAGAGGGAGAGGATTTCGTTTTGGATTTCCAAACGAGGAGTATTACTTCAAATCTCAAGAGCAGATGAAGGAGCTTTTTGCAGATATTCCAGAAGCAATTATAAATACTAATGATATTATTGAGAAGATTGAAAACTTCCATTTAAAGCGAGATGTATTACTTCCTGCATTTGATATTCCAGAGAAATTTATAGATGCACAAGATGATTTAGACGGAGGAAAAAGAGGAGAAAACGCTTATTTACGCCATCTAACTTATGAAGGTGCTAAAAAGCGCTATGGAAAAATTACTGAAGAAATATCAGAACGATTAGATTTCGAGTTAGCTACCATCTCGAACACAGGCTATCCAGGTTATTTTTTGATTGTTCAAGATTTTACTTCACAGGCAAGAAAAATGGGTGTTTCTGTTGGTCCTGGAAGAGGTTCTGCTGCAGGTTCTGCAGTAGCATATTGCGTAGGTATTACCAATGTTGATCCTATTAAGTACGATCTTCTGTTTGAGCGTTTCTTGAATCCAGATAGGGTCTCACTTCCTGATATTGATATTGATTTTGATGATGAAGGTCGTAACGATATTATTCAGTGGGTAGTTGATAAATATGGTAAAAATCAGGTTGCACAAATCATCACCTTCGGAACGATGGCAGCAAAATCTTCATTAAGAGATACTGCTCGTGTATTGGATTTATCACTAGCAGAAGCTGATGTATTGGCAAAGAAAATGCCCGATATTAAGTTAAATAAACTCTTCAATTTTGATGATGCGCAATTGAAAGAAAAGCTAAATGGAGAGCAATTGCAATTAGCTAATGATTTCAAAGAAATAGCTGAGGGAGATAATTTACATGCACAAACTATTCAACAAGCTACTATTTTGGAGGGTTCTGTTCGTAATACAGGAATTCATGCATGTGGGGTTATTATTACTCCTGATGACATTAGCAAATTTGTACCTGTTACAACAGCTAAAGATTCGGAGTTATTGGTTACTCAGTTTGATAATTCGGTAGTTGAGTTGGCAGGAATGCTAAAGATGGATTTCTTAGGGTTGAAGAATTTAACCATTATCAAAGATTGTTGTAAATTGATTAAGCACAACCATAGTGTTGATATTGATACAGACAGAATTCCATTAGATGACCTAAAAACATATAAACTTTTTCAAAGGGGTGAGACCAATGGAGTTTTCCAGTTTGAATCGCCAGGAATGCAAAAGAATTTACGCGCATTAAAACCTGATAAGTTTGATGATTTAATTGCCATGAATGCCCTCTATCGACCAGGGCCAATGGAATACATACCCAATTTTATTGCTCGAAAGCATGGAGAAGAAGAAATAGAGTACGACCTACCTGAAATGGCAGAGTATTTAGCTGATACTTATGGTATTACTGTTTATCAAGAGCAAGTGATGTTACTTTCACAGTCTTTAGCAGGCTTTTCTAAGGGTGATGCGGATGTGTTGCGTAAAGCTATGGGTAAAAAGATTTTTGCTTTACTAGAAAAGCTTAAACCGAAATTTTTAGATGGCTGTAAAGAAAGAGGTCATGATGTGGAAATTGCTGAAAAGATTTGGAAGGATTGGGAAGCTTTTGCGGCCTATGCCTTTAATAAATCGCACTCTACCTGCTACGCTTTAATCGCTTTTCACACAGCTTATTTAAAAGCTCATTACCCTGCAGAATATATGGCTGCTTACCTTACACATAATATGAATGATATTAAAAAAGTAACCTTCTACATGGAGGAGTGTAAGCGAATGGGTATAAAAGTGCTTGGTCCAGACATTAATGAAAGTTTTTACAAGTTTGCAGTTAATAAAAATGGAGAAATTCGTTTTGGATTAGGTGCAGTAAAAGGTGTGGGAGAAGCAGCTGTTGAAGCCATTGTAAATGAGCGTAAGGAGAATGGAACATATCAATCCATTTTTGATGTTACTAAGCGAATTGATTTAAGAGCTGCTAACAAAAAAGCGTTTGAAAGCTTAGTGTTAGCCGGTGGATTTGATAGTTTCGGTCATCACCGTTCTGTTTATTTTGATGGAGAAGAAGGAGGACAAGTATTTTTAGAGAAAGCTATGAGATTTGGTGCCAATCATCAACAGAATGAAAATTCAGCTCAAGTATCTCTCTTTGGAGAAAGTGATGATGTTACTTTATTAGAGCCACCAATGCCTTTTTGCGAGCCTTGGAATACATTACATATGCTGAATTGCGAAAAAGAAGTAGTAGGTTTCTATATTTCAGGTCATCCGCTAGATGATTACAAATTGGAAATGGATAGTTTCTGCAATCATAACCTTAGTCAAGTCAAGGAGTTAGAACTAGTTAAAGGAAAAGATATTCGTATTGCAGGAATGGTCTCAAAAGTAGAGCATAGGTTTACTAAATCAGGAAAACCCTTTGGAACTATTACTATTGAAGATTATTACGATAGTATTACTTTCTTTTTATTTGGAGAAGATTACCCAAAGTATAAACCTTACATGACAGAAGGTTGGTTCTTATATGCACAATGTAGAGTGCAAGAGCGTAGGTGGAAAGAAGGCGAATTAGAGATGAAGTTAGTTAGTGTTGAGCTATTATCTGAGATAAAAGACAAAGCTTTGCGATCATTAGTTTTGAAAATAGATTTAAAAGATGTTACTACACAACTAGTAGATGAAATTACTGCCCTAGCAGAGGAGTATAAAGGCAAGCATAATCTTAAATTTATATTGAACCATCATGAAGAAGGCTATAATTTAGGTTTACGTTCTAAAACATTTAAAGTCAAATTGGAAGACAGCTTTTTAAACCACTTAAAACAAATTCCAGAGCTTGAATTACAAATCAATTAAAATTGTAATTTTGTTCATCTTTAAAGATAAATATTAACGAATTAAGAATAAAAAAATGGCATTAGAAATTACAGATGCAAATTTTGAGGAAGTTGTATTAAAATCAGATAAACCTGTGTTGGTAGATTTTTGGGCAACATGGTGTGGTCCTTGTAGAATGGTTGGTCCAATTGTAGATGAATTGGCTGAGGATTACGATGGTAAAGCAGTAGTAGGTAAAGTAAATGTTGATGATAACTCAACAGTACCTTCTGAGTATGGAATTCGTAACATTCCTGCATTATTAGTATTTAAAAATGGAGAGATTGTGGATAAAGTAATTGGTGCTGTTCCTAAAAATGTGCTGGCTGAAAAATTAGACGCTCATCTGTAAAAAAATACAAACACAAAAAAGGGCTGTAAGGCCCTTTTTTTATGCATGATTAAGAGTGAAAACATACAAGAATTAGAGAATTTAGGTCTCTTAGCAAAGAATGCTGTTGAGGGGTTTATCACAGGGCTACATAAAAGTCCTTATCATGGATTTTCAGTAGAGTTTGCTGAGCATCGCTTGTACAATACTGGAGAAAGTACCAAGCATATTGATTGGAAACTATATGCTCGAACGGACAATATGTTTGTTAAGCGTTATGAAGAAGAAACCAATTTACGTTGCCGTATTGTCTTAGATCATTCTTCCTCTATGTATTTTCCAAAACTTGATACCCCCACGTTAAAAGAGCCTAATAAAATGCTTTTTTCTATTTGCTGTGCTGCTACTTTAATGAATTTACTAAAAAGACAAAGAGATGCGGTGGGTTTAAGCGTTTTTTCTGAAAAAGTAGAGTTACATACTGCTGAACGTACAACCACTCAACATCATCAGTTGCTTCTCCATGAATTGGAAAAAATGTGGAATCATCAAGTTGAGCAAAAACCCACTTTTGCCGTAGATGCTTTACATGAAATAGCAGAAAATATCCATAAACGATCCTTAGTCATTTTGTTTACAGATATGATGGATAACTCCGAACGAGCAGGTGAATTGTTTGCTGCATTACAGCATTTAAAATTCAATAAGCATGAAGTTATACTTTTTCATGTTCACGATTACGCTAAAGAAGTAGCTTTTGAATTCAGTAATCGTCCATATCGTTTTATCGATTTAGAAAGTGGTGAAGAGGTGAAACTAATTGGTAATGCTATTAAAAAGGAATATCAACAAAAAATGGATGTCTTTTTTAAAGAAGATGAAATTGAAATGTGCTCAGTACCAAATAGATTTAGTAGAGGCGGATATTCAAGAAGGTTTTCATCCTATTTTATCAGCTTATCTCTTGAAGAGAGAGAAATTATTTTAGCAGCCTTTTTGTAAAAAAGGTGCTTGGCTAATCCAAAAAACAATTTATATTTGCAGCGCTTTTGTAAAAGCAGTTCTTTTATAGACACGGTCTGGTAGTTCAGTTGGTTAGAATACATGCCTGTCACGCATGGGGTCGCGGGTTCGAGTCCCGTCCAGACCGCAACAAACAAGCCCTCATTCTCTAGTAGAGTGAGGGTTTTTCTTTTTCCGTTTAACAGTTTGTTTAACAGTTTTTACAAATCTCCTTAATCTTCATTATCAAGCTGAATGTTGATAACTATTGGCTCTCTGTCATCCATTTCAGCGTCAATTGGCTTGACTTTAGGAACACAATATGGAAGTAGTTTAGATATAGCGTTTAT
>CACHMF010000039.1 GCA_902580855.1 uncultured Bacteroidota bacterium
GTGTGGTATGCCTAGAGAAGCTATGCGATGTGTAGAATATATTAAAGCAAACTATCCTAATTTCGATCAAAATCAACAATCTGGACTTTTTCAAATAATGGGAGCTTATTTTGCTTGGACATTTGCAAAATTAGGACAGATTGATCAAGCATTAGAAATGTTAGAATCTGTAGATACACGATATTTTGGATTAAAGGTTCGTAATTATTTCCAGATTGAATTAGACTTACTGTGGGCAGATGTATTGTTAATAAAAGGAAGAACTGTAGCAGCTATACCGAAACTGCAATCGGTCATTGATAGGAGTAGAGTATTTAAATATAAATGGTCAGAGTGTAACGCACTTATGATGTTAGGTAATTGTTATCAAAGACTTGAAGAACCGGAGTTAGGGCACAACTACCATAAACAAGCTGCCGAACTGAATGAAGACATGCTATTTCTTGTAAATTCTTGTGAGTGTGATTTATAAATAAGCCCACGTTAGTGGGCTTATTTATGTCATTTTTTGTTATAATTTTAAAGAAATTCCAAATAAGAAGTTTCTTCCTGCTTGGGGGAAATATCCAGCCATATCATAACCACCCTCGCTATTTGCATTTACATATGGATCTGATTCTGTTGGGTCCCATCCTTCAGAAATGAATCGGTATACCCAAGCATTATTAGCGTATTTCTCATCCAAAAAATTATTAACTTGTAAAGTAAGTTTTACAGAACTGAATATTTTAGATTTAAGATTCCAACTTAAGCGTCCATTGTGTACCAAATAAGCGTCTAGCATTCTGTCTATACTAGAAGTATTGTCAATATATTGGTCGCCTACATACTTAGAAATAAATTGTGCACTCAAGTTATCGCATAACTTGTAGCTAAATGTGCTTGCCCAAATTAAATCTGGAGAGAATGAAATATCAGTATCTTCGTATTGTATACTTTCCTGTCCCCATGTGTCCCAATTATCTACATATTCTGTGAAGTTGGCAATTTTATTTTCGCTGAATGTAGCGTTACCAGCCCAGTTTAACTTTTTATTAATCTGGTAGTTTGCTTCAATTTCAATTCCTTTTCTTTCTGAATAATTAATATTGGTTCTAGTATAGGCGCCGACATCATTGATTTGTCCTGTTAAGACCAACTGATTCTCATAAATCATGTAGTATGCATTAACACCTAATTGAAAGTTGATGCCAACTAGTTTGTATCCTAATTCTGTATCATACAATGTTTCGTGTAGCGGTCGGCTGTTTGGAGATGATTCTACAAAGTCATTCCTATTTGGTTCTTTATTGGCTACTGAAAATGAGGCGTATACAGATTTATTTTCTGCAATTTGATAATGAAAACCAAACTTAGGATTGAAGAAATCAAACTCAGCAGTTTGCTCTACATTATTTCCCTCATCATCAAAACCAATGAAGTTGTAATCTAAAAAACGCTTTTGTAAGTCAGCGTATAGATTTATGTTTTTAGAATATGAATAGTTAAACTTAGCGTAAACATTACGATCTATTTTGGTAGCATCATTATCGTAATACACATGTCCTAAATCGCCATCGCTAGCGTATTGAGCCCAAATTATTTCGCCGAAATGTTTTCCTTTGTAAGTGTTCCAAGCACCACCTAAGGTTAAATCCATTTTGTTAATAGTTGTGTTGTACGAGAATATGCTTCCATAGAAGTCGTTATCTAACCATTTTCTACGTATTAAATCAGTTTCTGTAATAGTATCTCCTCCAATCGTAACGTTAATTAAGCCATAATCAGCAAAAGCCTCTTTGTTTTTGTATTGCTCGTAGTATCCAGCACCTTTTGTATAGTGTAAGGCAACATTGTAGTTGGAGTTGGTGCTTAGCTGCTTGATGTAGTGTAGCTGGTAGTGTGTTTGTCCGTAATTATCCACTTCGTTTTCGTAAGAATACGGATTGAAAGTGCGTAAAGAATCATCTTCTAAATAACTAAGTGGCACACCGTTCCAGGCTTGGTAAGTTCTTTCTTTTCCAGAAAAAACAATTGCTTTCAATACCTCATCAGTTCCATAATATCCTCCTGATAAGTAGAATGATTTTAGGTCAGAGGTTGCTCTGTCAATGTATCCGTCAGAAGAAATTTTAGAAAGTCTTCCGTCTACTGCAAATTTACCATTGATTAACCCTGTTCCAAATTCTACATTGTTTTTGAATGTATTGAAAGAACCAATCGTATTGTTGGTAACTGCGTATGCTTTGCTATTAAGCCCATCTGTTTTCAGGTTAATTGTAGCTCCAAATGCAGAAGCACCATTCGTAGATGATCCGACACCTCGCTGAATTTGAATATTCTCGATAGAACTTGCAAAGTCAGGCATATTTACCCACCAAACCCCTTGCGATTCAGAATCGTTTAATGGAATACCGTTGATGGTTACATTGATTCTGGTAGCGTCAGACCCTCTTATTCTAAAGCCAGTGTATCCAACTCCCGCACCCGCATCTGATGTAGTTACAACCGATGGAGTGGTAGATAGCAAGTAAGGCAAATCTTGGCCAAGATTTTGCTCCTCGATTGCTTCTTTTGTTATGTTTGTAAATGTCATGGGTGTTTTTTCCGATGCACGCAATGCATTTACATTCACTTCGTCCAATTCTTTTTTAATTTGAACGTTGTCGGCAGGGCTTTGTGCTAAGGCCATAAAAGGAATAACTAGCAAGTTTGCCGCGAATGTTATTTTGTTAAACATTTTAATATTAATTTGGTTAAACATCCCAACAGCACGGAGTTTGCTATCGGTTAACTATGTTAACTCCCTTCCCTTCTCAGCATTACCTGAGCAGGTTCTATGGGTATAATCTCAGCCAATAAAGGCACCCCGTTAAGATTTGACAAAATTATAAATAGATTTTAATTTATTAGTACACGGTAATTGAAAAAAAAATTATATTTATGTTTTATCATTATTTTAATATCTATTTATATGTGGATTTTTATAATTGCAATAATTTTATACATAATGTTTCGCTTTTTTAGAGATTTAGAGAAACAGAAAAGAAAAATTGCAATAGAAGGGGGGATGAGGATAAAATATAGCACTCTAGTCAATTACATGTTGAGTGGTCATCAGAATTGCAAAGTTCATCAAGAATCAGCAGATTCAATACTGGTTGGAGCTGTAAGTTATGGTGGCCAAACTTCTTTTGAATTAATTCAGACATTCGGGTCAATTACAATTACTTGGAGATCTGAATCTCCTTTGTTTGGTAAACATAAATTGGAATGGCAATTTCCTGAATACACAAATCAAGAAAAAATTATTAATCAAATTAACTCAGAACTTGAAGATTATTTCGCTGACAATCTTCAAATGAATGTTTAAACTTTTTAGAAATGTGGAATAGTATTGTGACATGGTTTGGAGAAACTTTTGAACGAAACAGACTTATAAGCGATTTTAATAAAAATGCAGCTAGAGCTTGGGATAGTGGAGCGGCCCCTACCTTATTAAAAGCAAAGATAACATGGGGGAACTCGAGTAATAAACATAATTTTTCAAGAACTTATAGCGGTTTTAGAATTAAAGCAGCTACTGGTGGTTATATGAACAGAGAAAAATGTGGTGTGATTGGTATGATTATTATGTCAGATCAAATTTTAGTCAGACGACTAATTAGGTGTGGTTTTGATACTCTTGAAGTCTATGGTGATTCAGGAAATGGATTTGAAACAGGATTACAAAATTTATTATTAGAATAATGAGAAAAATAGTTTTTATATTTATGTTTTGGAGTCTTTTATTGAGCGCTCAAACAGATTCGATTACAAATAGTGCAGCTATTTATGAAACAAAGAGCGCTCAAACAGATTTGATTACAAATAGTGCAGCTATTAATGAAACAAAGAGCGCTCAAACAGATTCGATTACAAATAGTGCAGCTATTAATGAAACAAATGACTGGTTTGTTTGGTTTAATTGGACTTCATTTTTTATGGGATTGAGTTTAGGGATGGTTTTATTATACTATTCTTACTACCAAAGAAAGAGTGTGAAGTATACAATTCCCGCCTCAAAAACAAATATAGGTGATGATGAAACTGAGAAAGCATGGGATGGCTTTTTTAAAACTTTTAACGAACAGGATGAAGCGAAAGAATTATATGATAAATTGAGAAGGAAAATTCATCCTGATCGCTTTCCCAGTGATCAAGAAAAAAGAGATACAGCGACAACGTTAGCTAGTGAGTTAGGAGACAAAAAAATTCATTTAGAGAGATTGAAAGAAATTGAAAAGAAAGCAAAAGAAAGCGGATTGTTTTAGATGCAAAAAATAAGAATAAATTTAGTTAGTTGTCATAGAAAACCTGAAAGATCATTTTTTTGGAGAGGAAAACAATTTCCTTTTTGCTCTAGATGTACAGGTATTTATATTGGTTACCTAACATTCCCTTTTTTTGTTTTTGGGTTATTTGATCTAAGTTTGATTTTCTCATTTATACTTGTTATTCCAACAGTTATTGATGGTTTAACACAAGCGTATTTTAATAGAGAGAGTACAAATCTAATAAGAGTATGTTCAGGTGTAATTGCTGGATTAGGAATCGTCTCTATCATACATTTAATTGGAGAACGTATAGGATTATTGATTTTAAATATTTTATAAGTCATGAGTAAATTTTGTCAAAACTGCGGAGCAGAACAATCACTAACAAATTCAATTTGCATTGAATGTGGGAAGCCACCTTTTGTAGTCTTTAATGAGAAGGATAATTCTGAACTTGATATTGCTGTTAAAGTAGTTTCATTTTGTATTCCTCTAGTTGGTGGTATATTATATTTTGTTCATAAGAATTCAGCTCCACAAAAATCAAAAGATGCTTGTTCAGCTGCTCTTTGGGGTATGTTGGTTAATTTTATATTACAAATTATTGCGACTGTTTCAGGAGCATAAGAGTGTTGAAGATTTCTGTCTAATTATATTTAGACACGAAGTAGTAAAAATAAAGAATTTACTACTTTTAGAGCAAGTTGTTTCAATATTCAAAGAATTTTAATTCAAAATCAACACTAATAAAGTGTGTAAGTTTATGAAAATAAGATTTTTAGTTGTAATCTTACTCTTTCATCAACAACAAAATAATCATGTCCTAAATATTCTAATTCCTTTTTATAGATTTTAAAAAGCTCTGCTCTGTTACTTGGGTTTTCTCTAAGCGGATCGGCTTCCCAAGGGATGTCCGGCTTACAAAGTAAGTATATGCGATTTTTGCTTTTTTGTTGCTCTATTTGTTCAAGAATCCAAGGGTCACACTGATTGTATTTATATTCGCTCCAAATTTTAATTGTTATTAAATCAGTATCGTGAATGGCTATTGGGTTAGCGTTTGCTTTTTCTTTTTGTAATTGTCCTTGTGCTATCAGTAGTAAGTCTTTTTGTTTATAACTAGTATTGCTGTTTAGGTATTCTCGAGCATACTCCTCTGTGTAATCCGTATTCAATGCTTTTGCTATCGCTTTTGTTAGCGTAGTCTTTCCACTGCTTTCAGGTCCTGTTATAACAATGTGTTTAACTGCTTTTTCCATGAAAAATATCCAAATACAGACATAATAGTACACAAAATATATAGACAAGCATAAATGTCAAAATCTACAATAGAATATAGATATGCTGTAGTAATGTTGACAATGAACCAATAAATCCAGTTTTCTATTACTTTTTTTACAACCATAAATGTTGCAATTAAAGCAAAAATTGTAGTAAAAGAATCAAGATATGGTTCGTTGGGTTTATTTAAATATGGTAAAATATGATAATAGCTATCTGAAAGATATCCAAAAGATATTGTTGCAATAATTCCTAAAAAAATTAATAAAAAATTAAATCTCATACTCAATTTGTATATGTTCTTATTAATTTCTTTTCTGTTCCAATTCCAATAACCATAAAATGCCATTATAAAGTAAAAAAATTGTAATAGAGAATCGAAATAATATTTTGCAACTATACTAATGTAAATGCCAACTATCGAAGCTAAAGCTCCAAACAACCAACACCAGATATTTTCTTTTGCTGCAAGTATTACATAAAGAATGAAAAATACAGATGCGATTATTTCAATTACCGACATTAAAACTGAGGTTTTTCAGAAAGGATTTGGTTCATCACTTTTATGTTAAACACTACTTTTCCTTCTTCAGTAAAAGTGTTTTTTATTTCTGTATTTATAGCTTTCATAACCCTGTTGTAATCGCCAAAAACTTGCGTGCTCATACTGTTTGTTTCAATGCTTATGAAAGGGTGTTTGCGTAATCGTTTAATAAAGTTGATAATTGCTAGTTTGTAGTTATTATTTATAGGATACATGCTAATTTCTACAGAACATTCCATTAGTAGTTATGTATAGCATTTGCGATTTCTTCTATTAGGTTTTCATCTTTCTCAATAGCGTTTCCAACAACAATAACATCTGCTCCTGCTTTGCAGTTGGCTGCAGCTTTTTTGCCGGAATTAATACCTCCACCAATAATCAGCGGAGTGTCTACAGATTGACGAACATTAGCTATCATCTTTTCTGAAATAGGATTTAGGGCTCCACTTCCGCCATCCATAAAGATGCATTTCAAACCAAGCATTTCTCCTGCCATCGCTGTACAAGCAGCTACTGCATTTTTTTCGTGTGGAATAGGAGTAGTATTGCTCATGTAGGAAACCGTTGTAGGTTTTCCGCTATCAATAAGCATATAGCCTGTTGGTAGCACTTCCAATGATGATTGCTTTAAGATTGGTGCAGTGATAACTTGTTTTCCAATCAGCATTTCTGCATTCCTTCCTGAAATTAAAGAAAGAAATAAGATAGCATCAGCTTTATCGTTCACCTGCATAGCGTTTCCAGGAAACAAAATTACAGGAATATCACTTTCGCTTTTTAATGTCTTTATGCAGCTGTCTAGACTATCATTTGTTAGTAAGCTTCCTCCAACAAAAAACAAATCTACCTTTGCCAATTTCGCTTTTTCTACGATTTGTTTTAATTCTTTTTTGCTTTGCTTGTCAGGGTCAATTAGAATAGCAAAAAGTTTTTTGCCAGCTTTTCGACTAGCTTGTAAATTCTGGTAAACATTCATAGGGCAAATGTAGTTATTCGAAATAATACACTAAAAAGTAGTCCTCAAATTTTTCAAAATGTAAAGTATATGCTGTTTTTTTCATAAAAGTGTTTATGCTGTTGTGTTCTATTTTTTTAATGATTAAATCTTCTTTGAAGATAAGATTTCCTTTTTGATGAATCTTGAACAAACATTCTTTTGCGCACCAAATGAGAGTGTACATTTCACTTTTTTTAATTAGACCCTCTTCTTCCTTTGAAACAAACATATCTTTAAGTCGATTTGCTTTGGTACTAATGAATTCAATATCGATAGCAGCAGTTTGCATACTGACTAAAATTACACAACATTCGTGTGAATGGCTAATTGAGATGGCACTGTCGTTGGATAAAGAAGGTGCTCCATGTTGATTATAACTTATATTGGAGTTGGGTGCTAGCTGTTTTAATAATAATCGGCTGCACATCCATTCTTTTATTCTTTTGTTACTTTTTATATTTTCTGGAACAGGCACTCCTAATTTTATTAGTTCTTCCAACGGTTCGCTCATCTTCCAAATGGCAAGTTGTGTATTATTGTCAATATTTCGGTGTAAAACTACAGGCATCTTAAAAGTGCAAAATAACAGATTTTTAGGGCTTAATTTCGTAAATTTGCCGTCCTAAATAATTAAAATGTAAACCAAAGTGGAAAGATTACCATACAAAGTCAAAGATATTTCCCTAGCAGAGTGGGGAAGGAAAGAGATTGAATTGGCAGAGGCAGAAATGCCGGGATTGATGTCGATAAGAGAGGAATATGGCGAGAGTAAGCCATTAGCTGGAGCTAGAATTGCAGGTTGTTTGCACATGACAATTCAAACAGCCGTTTTAATCGAAACATTAGTTCATTTAGGGGCAGAGGTTGCTTGGTCGTCTTGTAATATTTTTTCTACGCAAGATCAAGCTGCGGCAGCAATTGCTGATAAAGGAGTGCCTGTTTATGCATGGAAAGGTATGAATGAAGAGGAGTTTGATTGGTGTATTGAACAGACATTAACAGCATTTCAAGAAGGTAAGTCTTTGAATATGATTTTAGATGATGGAGGTGATTTAACTAACATGGTGTTGGA
Organism: uncultured Bacteroidota bacterium; assembly: GCA_902580855.1. Classification (GTDB taxonomy): domain Bacteria; phylum Bacteroidota; class Bacteroidia; order Flavobacteriales; family UBA7312; genus UBA7312. The sequence goes on from CACHMF010000039.1 coordinate 8,190, forward strand.
TCGTTATCCTAAAATGGCTGCAGATATTAGAGGTCTTTCTGAAGAAACAACAACAGGTGTTCACCGCTTGTACGAGCGTATGGATAAAGGCACTTTGACTCTTCCAGCAATCAATATTAATGACTCTGTAACAAAATCAAAATTTGACAATAAATATGGCTGTAAAGAGTCTTTGGTAGATGCAATTCGTAGAGCAACAGATATTATGATGGCTGGCAAGGTTGCTGTAGTAGCAGGTTATGGTGATGTTGGCAAAGGTTCTGCAGCATCATTAAGAGGAGCAGGTGCTCGTGTTATTGTAACCGAGATTGATCCAATTTGTGCATTGCAGGCTGCAATGGATGGCTTTGAAGTGAAGAAAATGAACAGTGCATGTAAAGAGGGAGATATCATTGTGACAACTACAGGAAACAAAGATATTATTCAGGGACAACATTTTGAAATGATGAAAGACAAGACTATTGTTTGTAATATTGGTCACTTTGATAATGAGATTGATGTAGCTTGGTTGAATGAAAATTGGGGGCATACCAAAAACACTATTAAATCACAGGTCGATATGTATACTATCAATGACAAAGATATCATCTTGTTAGCAGAAGGTCGTTTGGTAAACCTGGGTTGTGCCACAGGTCATCCTTCTTTTGTGATGTCAAATTCATTTACAAATCAAGTGTTGGCACAATTGGAGTTATGGAATAATGCCGACAAATATGAAAACAAAGTTTATATGCTTCCTAAGCACTTAGATGAGAAGGTTGCTCGTTTACATCTAGCTAAAATTGGTGTGGAATTAGATGAACTTCG
>CACHMF010000040.1 GCA_902580855.1 uncultured Bacteroidota bacterium
AACAGATACTACAGGATGTCATCCGCTTGAAGTAGATATAACATATACAGGAACATCAGTTGTATATTGGGAATGGGATTTTGATACTACAAATATTTCTTCTGGAATAATAGGTGGAAGTAATAATATAGGTCCACACACAATAACATATGAGAATATATGGGAACAAGATACTACTTATACAATACAACTAGTTGTTGGCGATCCTGATGGTTGTCTTGATACTACATATAGAGAAGTATTGGTTCACCCACTACCAGAACCATATTTTAGTGCTACAGAAGAATGTTTTGGAAATACAACAGAGTTTAGTGATAGTTCGATTGCAACAGTCACTCAAATAGATTCTTGGTTTTGGGATTTTGGAGATAATATCAATAATGATAGTATTGAAAATCCATCACTTGAATATTCTTCACCAGGAGTGTACAATGTTTGTTTAACAGTTACTGATTTAAATGAATGTGAAGAAACATATTGTGATACGGTAATAGTAAGACCAAATCCTGTAGCAGAAATTGAGGTTTTATACGATTGTTTACCAGAACCAGGCTGTAGTAATGAAATAAGTTCTTTTAATAGTTTATCAATTCTTGATAGTCTTGGTGGAAATTTAGATTCTGCTCTATGGTATATTGATTTTAATTTAGAATCAAGTTTAATCGAAACAGATACATTTGATAATATTTTCTCATCTGGTCAATATAATGTCGGACTAACAGTTATTTCTAGCTATAATTGTATTGATACTGACAGTGTAATTATTGACATTGTTGATATTCCTATTTCGAACTTTAGCCTTTCTGCTGATACAATATGTGTTGGGGATTCCATATATATTACAGAAAATAACTCTTCAGGATATATACTAAATTATCAATGGGTAGTTTATGGTAGTGAAAATGATACATTATTTGAATATAATTCAACTGATTCTATACAACCTTTACTCCCGTTTTTACCTCAAGGCCTTAATGACACAACCTATATAATTTCTTTAACAACAAGTAATTGCTGTGGAAGCAATACGTATTATGATACATTATTAATTGAACCATTACCAATTGTAGATTTTGCTATGAGCGATAGTGTTATTTGTTCTGGAAACACAGTTGGATTTAATCTAGAACCATTTATTTTTGGCGGCACAGATTCATTAATTGTAGATTATGGTGATGGTGTAATAATTACTGTTTTACCTGACACCATACCTCCTTTTGTATGGGATACAATTCAACATCTATACTATGGTGATCTTGTAACAGGCCAGGACACAACTTATTATATTACTATGACAGGTTATAATGGATGTGGTTCAACATCTTCTATTGATTCTATTGTAGTAAAACCAAATGAACTTTTTTCATTTTTCACAACAAATCTTTGGTTTGACACCGACACCTGTGAAAGTGTAACAGCTACTTTTATTGATTACTCTACTGCACCTCCAAACGCAAATGTTAGTTGGTGTTTTGATTGGGACACAATTAGTCAAACATGTAATATGCCTTTTTCACCTAATCCCGGACCAGGTAATTTTGTTTTAGGCGATACAATTCAATGGCAATATAATGTTGCTGGAGAGTATACTGTTATGCATGCAATCAATGATGATGTATGTAGTTATGATACATCCTATTTTAATGTAATCATTGTATTTCCAAATCCAGTGTCTGATTTTACTCCAGTAAATGCCTGTCTTAATGATACAATAACGTTTGAAAACACTAGCTACTTAGACACTAATATTATAAGTCAACCTACTTCAATTTCCGGATATAACTGGTATGTTGATGGAGTATTGGTAAGTGTTTCAGATATTAATTTAAACTATACATTTAATACTATTGGAAATCATACAGTTTCATTAGTTACATATACGGATAGAGGATGTTTTGACAGTACAGCATACAATATTGAAGTATATCCACTTCCTATTGCTGATTTTACAACAGACACAGTATGCTATAATAGCCTTACAAACTTTTTAGATTTAAGTCAACCTGGAGCTAACAACTCTGGAATAACAAATTGGGAATGGAATTTTGGAGATGTAAACTCTCCAAATAATAATCTCTCAGGATTAACAGCTAACCCTATTCATTCATACACAAATCATGGTGTATTTTATAGCACACTTATTATTGAAGATAATCTTGGATGTAAAGATACTGTAACCAATCCTGTAAGAATTTGGAATAACCCAACAGCAAGTTTTATTTCTGACACCATTTGCCAAGGAACTAGCACGGATTTTATTGGAATAAGCAGCCCAGGAGATGGGTCTATTACCTCTTGGTCATGGAGCTTTGGAGATTTCTCTTCTCCGATTACTGAAACAGACAGCTTAACGACACATGTATATCCTAATTCAGGAGCGTTTTATGCTACATTATTAGTAAATGATGAATTTGGCTGTTTTGATGATTTCAGTGATTCTGTGAGAGTATGGGCATTACCAATAATTTCCTTCTCTTCTAGTATTAATTGTCAGGGCGATTCAACAATTTTTAATAATAATTCTATAGTCACTGACGCGGACACTCTTGTGTCATATTTCTGGAATTTTGGAGATATAAATTCTGGACCACTTAACTCAAGTACATCTCAAAGTCCATCACATCTATATACAGATTGTGGAATTTTCTCAACAACTTTAAATATCATAGATAATTTAGGATGTATTGGATTTAGTCAATTAAATACAGAAGTTATTTGTAATCCTACAGCTGAATTTACTGTATATGACACAATATGTGATGGCGAAGTAACAAACTTCGCAAATTTATCATCTCATGTAAGCTCAAATCCTAATATCTTCATAAATCAGCATAATTGGAATATTTCTCCAGGAACATATATTAATTCTAGTAGCACCTCAGCAAATCCTTCATTTTTATTTGATAGTTGTAGTACATCATTTGAAGCAGAACTTATTGTAGAACTAAATCAATATGGCTGTAGTGATACGGTGCTTCATGAAGTAACTGTACATTGTAATCCAAATGCATTATTTACATCAAGTTTAGCATGTGAAAATACACCTATTACATTTACAGATGAATCTATTTTAGGTGATACACTAATAGAATTTTGGAACTGGAATGAAATAACAAATCCATTTAGTACATTACAAAATCCGACAACAACATTATCAAATACAGGTTTTGTCCCAGTTACTTTGACAATTACTGACTTCTTTGGATGTACAGATTTTATTCAACAAAATGTTACAGTTTACAACAATCCTTTAGTGAACTTTGAAATAATTCAGGATATTATCTGTGGTAATGATACTGAAGTCACGTTTTCTGATTTATCGAATCAAGCAAATGCACCTTCAAATGCAATAGAGTTTTGGAATTGGAATTTTGGAGATGGTAATCTCACCAATTTGAACTCTCCTATCGATGTTAGTCATGAATACTTAGTTGATCCTTTCCTAGGAGAATTGTTCTCAGCTGAATTAACAGTAATTGACACACTTGGTTGTTCTGCAAGCACTTCAAGTGATATATTGATACATCCTATTCCAACAATAGATTTTACAGTAAGTAACATTTGTTTTGATGATACTTTGATTTTTATAACCGATAATTCTATTGTATATACTCACCCATCATTACTACCCGATAATTTATCAATGATTGAACCCTTTGGAACTTTGATTGAAAATTTCAATACATCCTACATAATAAATTTACAGAATATTGACACAATCGCTAATCAAAATGTATTCGAACCTAACCCTATCAATCAAAGCAACTATACTCTAGAAGTATATACTAATCAAGGTTGTACTACTAGCGTAAATGAAACTTCTTTTATTTTAGACAACCCCGATATTGAAATAACTTCCGTAAATTATAGTGTTAATCCGCCTTGTGGAAATAATATTTATATTAGTTTAACTTCTGATGTCTCTGACATTCAACCATCACCTGAATATTTAAATAATTATTGGTGGGACTTTAGTTTTGATAATGGAGATAGTCCCGATAATCAGGAACAAAATCCAAATAATATACTGATTCCATTACCAACAAATGATACAACAATAACACTGTCGGGTTTTAGTAAATATATTATCTCCGGCGAAGAATTTTTATGTACAACTAGTGTTGTTGAGGTTGTAAAAACTTATCCTGGGATTAATGCATCACTAACTGCTAATCCTACAGAAGAATGTGAGCTATTTGAATTTAACTTAGATGGTAATTATTTTCAAAATGGCTCAACAAATGTTTTAGATCCACTAGATTCATGGCAATATATTATAACAAATATTAATAATGACACTATTGATACTTATGGTTTTTCTGATGGAACTCCAATTCAAGCATTTGTAGATACTGCAGGACTACCTACAATAAATGGAATGAATACAGTGTATAATGCTCAATTTGTTGTTACTACAGAGAACGGTTGTAGTGATGATGAAAATATCGAACTTACAGTATATCCTACCCCAATACCAGACTTTGAATGGGATACAGTTTTCACAAATGAAGGCATATACTATGGGGCTTACGAATTTTTCGGCTCTGCAGAGTCGTCTAGTGGTATAAGTTTAAATGATCCACCATATTTCTTTAGATGGTATGTAAATGATGTATTTGTTGGAGATGGTGAATACTTACTATACAGATTTCCAGCAACAAATAATTATGAAGGAACTATCTATAACGTATGTTTAGAAGTTGAAAGTCCTTATGGTATTTATTGTGTTGACTCTATTTGTGAAGATATTAGAGTAGGATATGCTAAAGGACTATACGTTCCAAATGCTCTTACACCTGATGCTAATTATGGAGTAATTAAGGAATTTTTACCTGCTGGTAAATCACTTGAAAGTTATAAACTTCAGATATTTGACACATGGGGCAACTTAATTTGGGAAACTAATTCTCTTGATGAAACTGGATCTCCAGATATTGGGTGGAAAGGAATAAACAAAAATGGAACCCCTGTTCCTCAAGGAGTATATGTTTGGAAAATTGAAGCAATATTCAGCGATGGAAGCCCATGGGAGGGTATAGATGGAAATAGAAAAGTAGGATCAGTTACATTGATAAGATAATGAAAAGAATAACTATTCTAATATTATTCATTATATGTGGTATTCAATCAATGGCGCAAGACCCTTCATTTACTCAATTTTTTCAAAAAAGTCCCTATGTAAACCCTGCATATACAGGTATATTAAATAGTAAACAAATTCATACAATAGCGCATCACAGAGAGCAATGGATGAATGTACCAATACGCTTTACAACTTCATTGATATCAATGGATTGGAGGATTTGTCAAAAAAATCTTGGTGTAGGTGTAATTGCTCTTCAAAATATTGAAGGTGAGGGTCTATTGACATCAACAGATTTTTCATTACCATTAGCTGCACATATAAGGGCTGGAAAGAGATCATCGATATCTGCCGCAATTCAAACAACTTTGGCATCTAGAAAAATTAATTGGGATAATCTTATATTTTCAGATGAATTAGATCCAATTTTGGGAAACATATATAATTCGACTGCAACAAAACCAAGTGAAACTTATCAACGTATTTATCCATCTGCCGGATTAATTTATACATACAACTTTAACAATACAAAAAGATCATCTAAACATGACTATCTGAATATTGGATTAGCTGGACATCATCTAAGAGCAGGAAAAAATAATGAATCATTTTACCAAGTTTATGAAAATAGTAGATATCCAACTAAACATACTTTACATGCAAATTATTTTAGAAAAATAAAACCATGGAAAAGAACAGAATCGGGATTTATTTTAGGAAAATTTATTGACTACACTAATTACTATTTTAAAATAGAAAACCAAGGGATTATTAAAAAACAAAACGAATCTTTTACAACTCTTTCTGCGGGAGCTGGTTTTTCAATAAGACAAATAGTTCTTTTAGGAGTTGGATATAGACATGGTTTTAAAAAATTAAAAGAACAAAATGGGAATAGTTTTACTAGAAATTCAATGTCTGAATCCATTATATTCAATACAGTTTTCAATATTAAACCAAAAAGAATGCCTTATCAACTATACTTAACATATAGTTTTGATTGGAATATATCAGAGTTAGGATTTCCGTTTAGCGGCCCTACTCATGAATTAAGTTTAAATATGTATATTGGTAAAATTACTTGTAGACCAAAAAGAAGAAAAGGAAGATCTCATTTGTGGTCCCACATTCTTGATCCTGGAAGAAATGGAAGTGTATACAATCGTGAAATATGTGATCCATTTCCGAAAATCAGTGATTGGGATGGATATTAAAATAAAAAACATGAAAAAACTCTTAATCATATTAACCTCTTTGCTATGGTTTAGTGGTTCTGCTCAAATAACTGGAGACAGCACTATTGTTCCAAATATAGCAGCTATTGACTCTATAGTATATAGTTATGTTGGAGTTTGTCAAAATGAATCTACAGGAGAAATAATAATAAACACCTACCCCATTTCTAACTCGTTTTTTTACGATTGGGTAGGCCAAGGTATAAGTACAACAGTTGTAAATGTCGACTCTTTAGATGCAGGAACATATACTTTTGATATATACAATGATATAAACTTAACAACATGGCTATACAGAGTTAATATTGAAGTTGAAGAACCTCAACAAATAAGTACATTTGTTGATATTTCTCATCCGACTTGCCATAACTATGATGATGGAGAAATAAACATTTTAAACACACTGGGAGATGGTCCTTTCTCTTACTTATGGGAAGACACTTTAGGGAACGTAATTTCTACCACTATCCCTTTTCAGAATTTAGTTGGCTCAACATATATTTTAGCTACTGAAGATATATATGGATGTGTTGAAAAAGACACTTTAATTTTAGACAACCCACTAGAACTGATTACCAATGCTAATAATGATATTGTGAGCTGCATTGATAGCTGTAATGGTATTTCCTCAGTTATTGTGGCTAGTGGTGGAATTGCTCCTTTTACATATCAGTGGAATGATCCAAATACACAATCTAACGATACAGCTTTTGGTCTTTGCTATGGAACATATGAAATAATAACAACTGATGATAACTCATGTAAAGACACTATTACCATTACTATTGAAAATCCGGACACTTTAAAAATTGAATCATTATTCATCAATGATGCTTGTTTTAATACGTGTGACGGAGAAATTCAAGTAAATATTACTGGAGGCATGCAGCCTTATAGTTATGAATGGGAAAATGCTAGTGGAATTTTAGCCAACACATCATCAATAATCAACAACCTTTGTCCTGATTCATATCTAATCAAATTTACAGATTCAAATGGCTGTAATGAATCAGAAAGCATTCAGCTTTTAGAACAAGATTCGTTCATAGTAAATAATTATATAAGCCCTATAAGTTGCAATGATTATTGTGATGGAGAAATCGCTATTCATTTCACAAACCAAATCAATACACCTATTAATTATTTTTGGTCAAACGGAAGTCAAGATACAATAGCTAGCGACTTATGCTCTGATAGTATTCAACTTGTAATAACAGATGCCAAAAACTGCATTGACACATTCTTCTATTTCCTTAACAATCCTGATATAATATCTATACAAATAGATAATTTAGTTGACTCTTTAAGTTGTTTTTCTGATTCAAATGGCTTAATTTCTTTAAGTACAAGTGGGGGTAATGCACCCTATGCATACATTTGGACCGATAACGGGAACATTTTTGATACAACTTCAACAATATCTTCTTTAAGCGCAAATCAATATGATTTGAAGATAATTGATAATAATGAATGTGAATTTGATACTATTTTTACAATATTCGAACCAACAGAATTAGAAAATACCTTTAGTGTAGATGAACCAACTTGCTTTGGCTATTTTGATGGATCTATTGAATCTCTAATAAATGGAGGGGTTGGAAATTACACATATCAATGGAATACTAATATAAATGATACATTAGAAATTTTAGATAGTATTTCAGCAAATACATATTTTTTAACTGTTATTGATTCTAATGGATGCTTATTAGAAGACACCGTGATTGTAAATGAACCAACTGAAATTATAGTAAACACAACACTAACAAATGTTTTATGTTATGGGGAAACAGGAGCAATTTCTGTCAATCCATCAGGAGGAACACCTCCTTATAACTATAATTATTTTGGTCAAAATCCATTACAATTAATAGCTGATACGAATTATCAATTTGCACTTAGTGATTTAAATGGCTGCTCTTCGGACACCATTATATTTAGTATTTCTCAGCCTCCTCCAATTACTAATTTATTTACAATTACTGACATTAGTTGCTTTGGTTATTCTGATGGAACAGTAAGTATAAACACTAGCGGAGGAACCCCATCTTATTTATATGATTGGAATGGAGAAGATCCAAATAATTTATTTGCTGGTCAATATATTGTAAATACTATAGATGAAAATAACTGTACTGTAACTGATACTATATCAATAAATGAACCAAGTGAAATTATAATCAATCCATTTTTAACAGAGCCTAGTTGTTTTGGCTATTCTGATGGTTCTATTAACGCTTTAGCAACAGGAGGAAATGGTAGTCCCTATACTTTTTTTCCAGACCTTATCACATTGTCAGATTTATCTTCTGGAACATATACTCTTATTTCAGAAGACGCCAATGGCTGTGTTTCTAATCCATTAGAAATAATACTTGGAGAACCCGATGATTTAATAGCTTCAATTAATAGCTATAATAATATTAGTTGCTTCAATGGAAGTGACGGTAGTATTGATCTGAATGTTACCGGTGGATCTTTGCCATATTCATTCAACTGGAGTAATTCTAATGGATATTCAAGTAATAACCAAAACATTAATAATCTATCAGCAGGAACTTATTACATCAATATTTCAGACATTAATAACTGTTCAATAAGCTTACAACAAGAGCTGTCTCACCCTAGTGATATTGAATCTAATTTCAACATTAT
>CACHMF010000041.1 GCA_902580855.1 uncultured Bacteroidota bacterium
CAGTAACATCTGTTCCAAGTAATGTAGTAGCCATCATACCATTTGACAACATGGTTGACATTACACTATCTCCTAAAACATGATGCTTTAAAATGTCAGTTAATGTAGGAATGTCATTAAGCAGTGCCGCAACTGTTCCGGCTGGTAAAGCATTAAATGCTGCATCTGTTGGTGCGAACAAAGTAAATGGACCAGGACCTGACAATGTACCATCTAATCCACAAGCATTGATAGCTGTTTCTAAAGTGGTGTGATCATTAGAATTAGTAACAATATCATTGATAGTGTTACTTCCAACAACCTCAATAATTCCAACCATTCCAGCAGAAGCATGTGAACCTGCTCCTATAGAACAATCATAATTGTAAATGCCGGGAATTGTAAAAACGTGAGTATATATGATCCCACTTCCTGTTGCCGTTGATTGAAAAGCCTCAGGATTTCCAAATGAATTTCCAGTTTGGGAATTAATATCAAAATTAACGTCATGCCAACCTCCATCATTTACCCACTGTACAGTATCGTTTACATTTACAGTTAGTGTAGATGGAGTATAATAATAATTTCCAGCATTAATAACGTGAGAAGTAGCAAATGAAAGTAGTGATGCGAAAATCATTAACTTAGTAAAAATAATTTTTTTCATTTTTTTGTATAATTTGTTTTGAGCAAAGTTATACATTTTTTTTAATTGTATAAAATTTAGAAATATTAATTATACATTTTGTAGACTAAAAAAGATGTTACACTAAGTATATTGGTAATTAATTGACACTTTAGAGATATGATTTTTGGGATTGAAAACGTTGAGCACACTGAAATCGATTAATAAATGCACTTTTTTAATGAGAAATTAATACTAAAAAAAGCTCCTTTTAATATCGAAACAATACAATTTCATTTGTAATTTGACCTTAATCTCAAATAAACTTGGGTGAATTATATAATTGTGTAAATTTGCCTTTATCATATTTCAATTCAAAAACTAAACAAAGACAGAAATGAAAAAGTTATTTGCATTTGTAGCACTTTTAGGTGTATTTACTTTTGGTGTAAACAGTGTAGTATTTGCAGACCACCATTTAGAGGGTGATTCTACTGCAACAGAACAGATTAACACTGCTGCAGAAGAAGAAGTAGTGGAAGAAGTATCTCCATCCGAAGAGGCTACTGCGGAAGCAATAGAAGAAAGCCCTTCTTTCCACCAAGTAATCAAGCAAAAATTCATTGAAGGAGGCCCTTCATTCATGGGTATTGTATTGATCTGTTTAATCTTAGGGTTAGCTCTTTGTATCGAGCGTATTATCTACCTAAACAAAGCAACTACGAACACTGAAAAACTTTTATCAGATGTAGAAAACGCTTTAAAGTCAGGTGGTGTAGAATCTGCAAAAGATGTTTGTCGTAATACAGCGGGCCCTATCGCAAGTATATTCTATCAAGGTTTGGATCGTTCAAACGAAGGTATTGATGTAGTAGAAAAATCAGTAGTTGCATATGGCTCTGTACAAATGGGATTGTTGGAAAGAGGTCTTTCTTGGATTTCATTATTCATCGCCTTAGCTCCAATGCTTGGTTTCATGGGTACAGTAATCGGTATGATTGGTGCTTTTGACGCTATTGAGGCAGCAGGCGATATCTCTCCATCATTAGTTGCAGGAGGTATTAAAGTGGCTCTTTTAACTACCGTATTTGGTCTGATTGTAGCAATTATCTTACAAACATTCTACAACTACTTAGTAGCTAAAATTGATAGCATTGTAAATAACATGGAAGATGCTTCAATCTCATTGATTGACATCCTAGTTAAAAATAAATAATCAAATGTCAGATATATTAATTAATGCTGGTTTATGGCTTACCTACATCATGGTAGCTGGTGGCGCTTTGGCAGCCATCGCATTTCCTGTGATGTTTTTGGCTAAGAATCCTGAGAAAGCTAAAGGAGCGCTTAAGGGCATAGGGGGCCTGATAGCAGTAGTTGTTATCTCTTACTTCCTTGCATCTAGCGATATTATGGAATTTCCTGGTTCTGAAAAATTCGGTATGACTGAATCTTCTAGTAAAAGAGTAGGTATGGGCTTAATTACTTTTTACTTTTTAGCTTTAGGAGCGGTGGCTGCTGTGTTATATGCAGAGTTAGGCAAAGTGTTTAAAAAATAATTATGGCAAGACGAGCAAAAGGGGCTTCTGAGATCAATGCCGGCTCTATGGCCGATATCGCATTTTTACTATTGATTTTCTTCCTAGTAACCACTACTATGGATGTGGATACAGGTTTGGCGCGCAAGCTGCCTCCAATGCCTGATGAAGATATACAGCAAGATGATTCTCAAATTCTTGCCAAAAATATCTATGTAGTACTAGTAAACTCCAGCGATCAATTATTAGTAGAAGGAGAGCTGATGGATATTTCTCAATTAAGAGCAGGTGCGCGTGCATTCATAAACAACAACGGCCGCGATCCTGAATTATCTGATAATCCACAAAAAGCCATTATCTCGCTACAAAACGATCGAGGCACTTCTTATGATATGTACATCCAAGTTCAAAACGAATTGGCAGCGGCATATCATGAGTTAAGGGACGCTCGTTCTCTTAATAAATATGGCATGAAGTTTAACGACTTAGCCAAAGACAAGCAAAAAGAGATCAGAAAGGAATATCCTCAAAAAATCTCGGAAGCAGAACCAAAAAATATAGGAGGCGAATAACATGTCGAAGTTTAGAAAAGACAATAGCAAAAGTACTCCAGGTATTTCTACGGCATCCCTACCCGATATCGTATTTATGCTATTATTCTTCTTTATGGTAACAACAGTAATGCGCGAAACCACTATTATGGTAAAGCAAAGCATGCCAGATGCTACCGAAATCAAGAAATTGGAGAAAAAATCGTTAGTAAGTTATATTTACATTGGTGCACCAGTAGAACGCATGCAAGGAACTTACGGAACAAAAGCGCGTATTCAATTAAACGATGCTTTTGCTACTGTAGATGACATTGCGCAATTCATCACTACAGAGCGTGCTGCTCGCGATGAAAAAGAAGTGCCTTTTATGACAACTTCAATCAAAGCGGACAAAGATACTCGAATGGGTATAGTAACCGATGTGAAGCAAGAATTGAGAAAAGCCAATGCTTTAAAATTAAATTACTCTACACGCAAGCGCGTGGTACAAGAGTAAAAAATTCATTTCTTTAATATAAAAAACCTCTCTATTGAGAGGTTTTTTTATACTTTTTTTTTAACAGACATTTCTTTCATTATGTAAAGCAATAACAACCCTCCTAATCCGCTTATTAAAACAATACCTCCTCCTTCTGAACCCATACTTTCCATACTTGGATTAACTTTGTCGAATCCTATAAAATAGGTAACAACAACAGCAAAAGCATTATTAGTAAAGTGTGCTATTATTGGAAGCCATAAAGAACCACTCCACACCAACATGTACCCTAAAGCAGCTCCTAAAATTAATCGAGGGAAAAAACCTAAAAACTGCAAATGAACAGCACTAAAAACAAACGCTGTTAGCCATACGCTTAAGTGCACTTTTCCATTCCATTTCAAAAATAATTTTTGAATCACTCCTCTAAAAAGAAGTTCCTCTCCCAATGCTGGTATAACAGCAATAATTAAAATGTTGACCATTAAATGTAAAGGTGTATCCATTACTAAGAAAGCCTTTGTCATGCGCATAGCTTCCGCTTCTGCTTGTCTCATCCAACTTTCTAAAGAAGCTAAAAAAGAAGGTAGATGAAGGTTTTCATTCCACACAGCTAATCCATTAATGAACGGTATGGTCAACAACATAAAAGTAATAGCCAATAAAAGTTGATGCCTATTAACACTATTCCAGCCTAACTTATGATTTGTGAAATAAGCAAAGAGTAGTGGTGGTACTATAAATAGTCCAATAGCCGAACATGCCTGCATCCACTTTAAGACTGAAATGGTGTTTCCATCTGATAAATCTAACATATTGGGTGCTCCACCAATAAGCAATCCCACTAAACCAATTAAATAGAACAACACAAAAGATGCTATCAATAAAAGTAAGAAATATATCATTTTCATTTGAATAGATGTAGACTGCCAGATTCCTTTCATTCTTTTTTATTAGTTAGTTTTGCATACACTATTATGAGCGTAAAGATAGGAAATATAGACCTAGGCGATTTTCCCCTTTTATTGGCACCTATGGAAGATGTAAGCGACCCTCCTTTTCGTGCTTTGTGTAAAAAACATGGGGCGGATGTCATGTTTACCGAGTTTATCTCCTCTGAGGGGCTGATTAGAGATGCTGCTAAAAGCGTGCAAAAGCTAGATATATTTGAGTATGAACGACCTATTGCTATTCAAATATTTGGGCACGATATAAACTCTATGCGCGAGTCAACTGAAATTTGCGAAAAGGCAAATCCTGACTTTATAGATATCAACTACGGATGCCCTGTCAAAAAAGTGACCTGTAAAGGAGCTGGATCTGGAATTTTGAGAGATATCCCAAAAATGGTGAATATGACCAAAGAAATAGTGGATGCGACTGATCTTCCTGTAACAGTGAAAACTCGATTGGGATGGGATGAAAACTCCAAGTACATTGTTGAAGTAGCAGAGCGATTACAAGATGTAGGTATACAAGCAATCAGTATACATGGGCGGACGCGTAAACAGATGTATAAAGGAGAAGCCGACTGGAGTTTGATTGCGGCTGTAAAAGAAAACCCTCGTATGCACATTCCCGTTTTTGGAAATGGCGATGTAGATAGCCCTGAAAAAGCAAAAGAGAAAAAAGACATTTATGGTGTTGATGGCATCATGATTGGTAGAGGAGCTATTGGTTATCCTTGGATTTTCAATGAAATAAAGCATTATCTCAAAACAGGCGTACACCTTGCAAAACCAACAATGAAGGAGCGTTTGAATTTATGTAGAGAGCATCTTGAATTTTCACTCAGATGGAAGGGAGATGTACTAGGCATAGTTGAAACACGCAGACATTACACCAACTACTTTAAAAACATTCCTAACTTTAAGGAATATCGTATGAGATTAGTGACAGCAAATGATCCCCAAGACATTTTTGATACATTGAATGAAGTAGAACTGCAATTCGGAAATTATCAGTTTGTCTAATGAAAGAAACACGCATAAATAAATTTTTGAGTGAAGCTGGCTATTGTTCTAGAAGAGCTGCTGACAAGTTAATTGAAGAAAAGCGCGTAACCATCAATGGAGCTGTTCCTGAAATGGGTACAAAAATTGCTGAAAGTGATGAGGTGCGTGTAGATGGAGAACTCATTTGTAAAGCCAAAGAAAAACCCGTTTATTTGGCTTTTCATAAACCAGTTGGAATTGTCTGCACCACTGATACTCGAGTAGAAAAAGATAATATTATCGATTATATTGGATATCCTAAACGCATCTTTCCAATTGGTCGTTTGGACAAGCCCAGCGAAGGGCTTATTTTATTAACTAATGATGGCGATATCGTAAATAAGATTTTGCGTGCTCGTAACAATCACGAAAAAGAATATATTGTAACAGTCAATCGTCCAATTACACGAAAGTTTATTCAGCAAATGAGTAATGGGGTGCCTATTTTGGAAACTATTACCCGAAAATGTAAGGTGGAGCAAATCTCTAAATTCACTTTTCGTATTATTCTAACGCAAGGGCTTAATCGACAAATTAGACGCATGTGCGAGTTTTTAGATTACCGAGTAAAAAAACTTAAACGTGTTCGTATTATGAATATAGAATTAGATCTACCTGTTGGTAAATGGCGTGATTTATCAAAAAAAGAGCTTGAAGAAATTAACCGACTTTGTGCCGATTCTTCCAAAACTTATGAGGGCACTAAATAACTCTCTTTGCCAATTGCTTTACAGGAATCCAAGAAGCCAAAGCGCCTATAAGTAAAACAGTCATAAGTACGATTATTACATCTTTTGCTTGAATAGCAACAGGATACTGGTTAACTACAAATGAACCCTCTCCCATTTGCAATAAGCCTAATTTTAACTGCGCCCAACAAACACCTAATCCTAACAATAATCCAGCTATAGACCCTATAGTTGTTGTAAGTAATCCTTCAAACCAGAACAATTGCTGTAAATCTCTTTGGGTTAATCCTAAATTAGAAAGTATTTGTATGTCTTTCTTCTTATCAATCATTAACATACTTAAAGAACCAATTATATTGAAAGTAGCGATAACAAGAATGAAAGTGAGAATAAGGAAAACAGCCAACTTTTCAGAGTTTAAAATTTGATGTAAAAAGGCATGTTGTTGGTAACGGTGCTGTACTTGATACCCATCACCTAAAATTGCTTGCAACTCTTCTTGAAGCGCCTCCATTTCTTTATCTGCACAATGAATTTCAAAAGCACTTACCTCATCTGTTCGTTCCAATAGTTCGCGTACATAGTCTAAAGAAGTAATGACATAGGTTGCATCAAAATCGGCTTGTATACCGAATATACCTACAGGAATTAATCTACTTTGTGAAAAAGCATTTTCAGTCTTCAATAAATGCTTATTACTACGCTTTGGGACAAACACTTGCAAAGGATTCATGATATCTCCCACGCCCATAGAAAGATAGTAAGCAACTCCTTGCCCCACTATTGCTGTATTATTAGATTCGTAATCTTCAAAATAATCACCAACCACTAACATACTATCAACTCGATTAAGTTTTTTGTAGTTCCCATCAACCCCTTTTAAGGTCGCGATGTATTCATTGTCTTCATATTTTAAAAGCACCTTTTCTTCTAATACTTCTGAAAACAAAAGGTTTCGCTTATTCAAGATTGATGACACCTCGTTCGCCTGGAAAACTTTACCTTCTACAGCAGTAATCTTAATAGCAGGATCGAAAGAATTATACAGAGAAAGAACTAAATTTTCAAAACCATTAAACACAGAAAGTACAATGATTAAAGCTGCAGTTCCAACTGCAACACCCAACATCGAAATGTAAGAAATAAGGTGTACCACATTGCGTGACCGCTTCGAAAAAAGGTAGCGTTTGGCTATGTAAAAAGGAACATTCAAACTAATCGTTTAAAAGCGATTCGATGTTTTGAGCATAGTCAACAGAATCGTCTAAGAAAAATTTTAAATCAGGTACTTTACGCATTTGGTTGCGCACACGAGCTGCTAATTTCTTACGTAAATAATAGGCCATATGATTAATTTCAGCTAACAACTCCTCTTTGTTCTCTACTCCAAAGACCGAAAGATAAGCTCGAGCCACAGATAAATCTGGTGAAACTCGCACTACCGTAACAGATACAAAAGAGGTACTAAAAAGCGTTCTACCTTCTAACTGAAAAATTTCGGATAAGTCCTTCTGTAATTGTCTAGATATTTTTTTTTGGCGCGTGCTTTCCATGAAGCAAAGATAGATTTTTTGGTTTTGCAATCGTCAAATTAAATACATTTGCACTTATGAAGGAATTTTTCCGTATTCTGAAATTCGCAAAACCTTATTTGCCTTTCGCCTTAGCAAATATTGTCTTCAACATCTTGACCGTTTTATTTTCTTTGGTTTCACTCACAATGGTAATTCCTTTCTTAGGTTTACTTTTTGGGACTCAGGAAAAAATCTATGAAGCACCCGCGCTGAGTTTAAATGTAGACTCAATCATACAAAACTTCTATTATTACATTACCCAAATAATTGAAAGCAAAGGACAGGTAGAAGCACTTTTTTTCATTTGTATGATGGTGTTGGTAATGTTTTTCTTTAGAAACCTCTTTAGGTACTTGGCACTTTATTTTTTATCTCCCATTCGTAATGGTGTAGTGAAAGACATGCGAAATGCGCTACATAAAAAAATGTTGTTGTTACCTATTGGCTACTATACTGAAAAACGTAAGGGTGATATTATTTCTAGAATGACTGCAGACCTTGTAGAAATCGAATGGTCTATTATGAGTTCGCTGGAAATGATTTTTAAAGACCCATTAAATATCATCGTCTTTTTAGGAACGTTAATCGCTTTAAGCCCACAGCTTACCTTATTTGTCATTGTACTTTTCCCTATCACTGGTTTTTTAATTGCTCGCATTGGAAAAAGCTTAAAAAAAACTTCAATAAAAGGTCAAAATCAAATGGGTGAACTACTATCAAACATCGAAGAAAACATTAGTGGTCTACGTATTATTAAAGCTTTTGACGCAGAAAAAAACTCACAAAAACACTTTCAAGAAAACAGCAGTAGATATAGCAATATCATGACTCGACTATTGCGAAAAAAAGATCTCTCCTCTCCTATGAGCGAGTATTTAAGCACCATTGTTTTAATTTGTGT
>CACHMF010000042.1 GCA_902580855.1 uncultured Bacteroidota bacterium
GGATAAACTGATACCAGTTGAGGAAACAAATTTATTTAAAGATTTAACAACTAATCAAACCGAAATACTGAACAGAAAGTTGGTTAAAAACTCTCTCACGCTTTTACAAAATTACGATGATCTAATTCCTGTTAAAAGATTGGATACCTTAAAGATAGCTTCTTTAAGTATTGGAGAAAATGGGACGATTTTTCAATCTTCACTATCTAAATACGCATCGGTTGATCATTTTCATATTTCTGAAAAGCATACGGATGCTGAAAGAAAAGAGCTGATAAAAAAGTTATCCAGTTATAACTTAGTTTTAGCAAGTGTTCATAAATCCAATGTACACGCTTGGAAGAGTTATCATATTCATAAAAACACCGATGTGTTACTGCAGACTCTTGGAATGCAATCTAAAGTAGTGCTGACAGTTTTTGCAAACCCTTATTCTTTAAGTGATTTATTGATGACTTATGCTTTTGATGGGTTAATGGTTGCTTACCAAAATTCAGAAGTTGCACAAGAATATGCTGCACAAGCTATTTTTGGTGGAGTAGGTTTGAACGGAAATCTCCCGGTTTCAAATTTACATTTTTCAGTGGGTGATGGTTTAAAAACAAAAGCCATTCGATTGAGTTATGGAATATCGTCAGAGATGGACATTCAAACTGATATACTTTATAAAGTAGATAGTATTGCTTTAGATGCTATTGAAAAAGAAGCTATCCCAGGATGTCAAATCATAGCTTTAAAAGATGGTCAAGTGTTTTATCAGAAAAACTTTGGACACCATACATATAAAAAACAATATAAAGTACAGGATTCAGATGTGTATGATTTGGCCTCTATTACCAAAATAGTAGCAACCGTACCTACGCTTATGCATCTACAAGAAAAAGACTTATTTGACTTAAGCAACACTTTAGGGGATTATATATTACTGCCAGATACTTCTAGTAAAAAGGATATGAAAATTCGAGAAGTTTTGGCACATCAAGCTCAATTACACCCTTGGATACCTTTTTACAAACAAACCTTAGAGGAGGATGGACAGCTAAGAGATACATTGTATTCTAAAGAACAATCCGAAAAGTATTCGATACAAGTAGCAGAAGGAATATATCTGCATCACGAATATGCAGATAGTGTTTTTCAGCAAGTGGTTAACTCTAAATTGTTGGATGAAAAAGAATATAAATACAGTGATTTAGGATATTACTTATTACATCCTGTTATGGAAAATTTATGTGGCCAAAAGCTGAATGATTTTACCATCAACAACTTTTACAAGCCATTAGGTTTGTCTACGATGGGATTTCTTCCTAAAGACCGAATCGAAAAAGAACAGATTGTTCCAACAGAGTTTGATTATTATTATCGTTCTCAACTTTTACAGGGAGATGTGCATGATATGGGAGCGGCTATGTTTGGAGGTGTGGCAGGGCATGCAGGTTTGTTTTCTAACGCCAATGATTTAGCCATTTTTATGCAAATGTACTTGCAAGGAGGTGAATATGCAGGAGAGCGATTTTTTGAAAAGGCAACAGTAGAAGAGTTTACGAAATGTCAATTTTGTGAAGATGAAAATAGAAGAGGAGCGGGGTTTGATAAAGCGGCTCTTCCTGAGCAAGAGGGAGGACCTGCTTGCGATTGTAATCCATCACCAACGGCTTTTGGTCATTCTGGCTTTACCGGAACCTTGGTGTGGGCAGATCCTGCAGAAGATTTTGTTTATGTATTTTTATCCAACCGCATTCATCCAACCGCAGAGAACAAAAAGCTTTTGAAAATGGATGTTCGCACGAATATCATGAAGGTGTTTTATCAAGCGATAAGAAAATGAAAATAGGCATAGTTTGTTATCCAACTTATGGTGGTAGTGGAATTGTGGCTACCGAATTAGGTAAGGCTTTGGCTGACAAAGGACATGAAGTACATTTCATCTCTTACAGTCAGCCAGTTCGTCTGGATGTGTTTTCGGAAAAGATGTTTTACCATGAGGTAAGTGTATCTGATTATCCTTTGTTTGAATATACACCTTACGAGCTTACTTTAACCAGTAAGTTGGTCGATGTAGCTATGCACGAAAACTTAGATTTACTACATGTGCACTACGCTATTCCGCATGCTTCTGCGGCTTATGCCGCCAAGCAAATTTTAGCAGCTCGCGGTTATCATGTTCCATTTGTAACAACCTTACATGGAACAGATATAACCCTTGTGGGAAAGGATGAATCTTTTAAGCCTGTTATTGAGTTTGCTATCAATCAATCGGATGCTGTTACAGCTGTTTCGGAAAGTTTGAAGCAAGATACTTTGACTTATTTCAATATTAAGCGGGAGATAGAGGTGATACCTAATTTTATTGATTTTGAACATTATCAAAATCGTTTTGATGAGCGCTTACGAAATTCAATAGCACCATATAATGAAGTTGTGTTAACCCATGTTTCCAACTTTCGCAAAGTCAAAAGAGTTGAAGATGTAGTGCGTGTTTTTCATCTAGTGCAACAACAAACTCCTGCAAAATTATTATTAGTAGGAGATGGTCCGGAACGACCAAAGATTGAGCAATTGTGTAGAAAATTGAATTTATGCGATGATATCAAGTTTTTAGGAAAATCTAAAGCGATTGAAAAATTGATGGCTATTTCTGATTTGTTCTTGTTGCCTTCTGAAGCAGAAAGTTTTGGCTTGGTAGCCCTGGAAGCAATGGCAGCAGGAGTGCCAGTAGTATCTTCTAATGTGGGTGGTTTATCCGAAGTGAATAAAGAGGGAGTCACTGGTTTTTTAAGTGAAGTAGGAAATGTAGACGAGATGGCTGCAAACGCATTGAAAATTTTAGAAGGCGATTTAAAAACTTTCAAAAAGAATGCGAGAATTCATGCACAATCTTTTGACTTGCCGAACATACTGCCGCAATACGAGAGTTTGTATGAGTCTCTGATTTAGCCACCAACCTTTTTGTAGTTGTACCCTTCTTTTTCTAGTATTTCCATCACCTTTTCTCGCATGTTTCCTTGAATGATGATTTCTCCATCTTTTGCGCTACCGCCTACACCGCATTTACTTTTTAGTAATTTCCCTAAAGCTTTTAAGTCTGCTTCTGATCCAATAAATCCTTTAACAAGTGTAGCCACTTTTCCGCCTCGGTGCTTTTTGTCAATCCATACTTCTAAGTACTGATTTTCTGGAGTAAGTGTTTCTTCCTCTTGTTCAAATTCAAAATCGTAGTTAGGATTGGTGGAATACATTACACCAATTTTATTTTTCTTTCTTTTACCCATGTGGCACAAAAACTTTTAATGATTCTGGAATCAGTTTCAAATGTATCTCTTTGCCTAAATCTATTGGCTCTCCATCCAGATGGCATAACCCATCACCTCCTGTTATTACCATCTCTTTACAACGAATAATTTCCATGTATTTGGAGTGATGAATGCTTTGATTGAATAATAGACTCAGCAATTTAGGAATCGACATAATCGGAAATTTACTTAAAACGCAGATATCTAGTAGGTTGTCGTCAATTTCGCTTTGCGGGGAAATGACAGCATTGTTTCCAAATTGTGTGGCATTAGCCCAACTAATTACAAAGGCGTTCACTTCTTTTTTTTGCCCGTTGTAGTGCAGAGTGTATTTTCTTGAGGGGTAACGAAACTCCCTTAAAATTAAACGCATATAATTGGAAAATCCTCTTTTGTTTTCCTGAGCAAATAGGTGTGCAATATGTGCATCGTATCCTATCCCTGAAACATTGCAGAAAAAATGACCATTAGCAGTGCAAGTGTCAATGGTTTTGAAACCACTTAGATTTAGTTGCCGAATGGCTTTTATTAGTTGTTTGTGCATGCCGAAATGAAATGCGAAACCATTTCCTGACCCACAAGGAATTACCGCTAAAGCTGTGTTAGAATTTACTAAAGCTTGTGCGCATTCGTTCATAGTACCATCTCCTCCCACAGCTGCAACAATATCAACACCTTGCTCTTTTGCTTCTTGCGCTAGCTGAGTGGCATGTTTTGGAGCTTTGGTGTAGCATATATCGTATTGAAACAGTACTGTGTCCAATTCGAATTCAAGAACCTTTTCTAAGTTTTTATACTTACCAGTTCCTGAGATGGGATTAACGATAAAACGAATTTTCATTAGCTACACTGACAGTTTCCTCCGCAATTATCTTTCGGTTTACCAAACTTTTTCACTAGATAAACGATTGCTAATGCCATTAAAACAATCACTAAAACTTCCTGCCAATCCATATCATGTAAATTTATTGCACAAAGTAACGAATTATTATACTTTTGAGCACCACTATCTAATCGAATAAAAGGAATGAAATTCAATAGAAAAGGTCTTGCTGATGAGCAGTTGATTGACTTGTATAAAGCCATTCTAAAACCTAGAATGATTGAGGAGAAAATGTTGATTTTACTCCGTCAAGGGAAAATTTCCAAATGGTTTTCTGGGATTGGTCAAGAAGCTATTTCTGTAGGGGTTACATCTGCCATGGAGCACGAGGAGTATATTCTTCCAATGCACCGAAACCTTGGTGTTTTTACCACAAAAGGCATTCCTTTAAGTAGGCTGTTTGCGCAGTTTCAAGGTAAGATGAGTGGATTTACCAAAGGAAGGGACCGTTCTTTTCATTTTGGAACACAGGATTATAAAATTGTGGGAATGATTTCTCATTTAGGTCCACAATTAGGTGTGGCTGATGGTATTGCTTTAGCGAATAAGCTTAAGGAGAATGGTCAGATAACAGCTGTGTTTACTGGGGAGGGAGGTACTTCTGAAGGGGACTTCCATGAGGCGCTTAATGTGGCTGCTGTTTGGGATTTACCTGTTATCTTCATTGTAGAAAACAATGGGTACGGACTATCTACTCCTACAAGCGAGCAGTTTCGTTGTGAGCAGATAGCTCATAGAGGAAAGGGATATGGAATGGAAGCATACACTATTGACGGAAACAATGTATTGGAGGTGTATAACACCATTGCAAGTTTGCGTAATGACTTAAAGAAAAATCCGAGACCAATTTTATTGGAATGTATGACTTTCCGTATGAGAGGACATGAGGAGGCTTCAGGAACAAAATATGTTCCGCAAGAGTTGATGGATGAGTGGGCTAAGAAAGATCCATTAGAAAATTTTGAGCAATACTTGAAGGAAGAAAAAGTATTGACTGATGAGCAAATAGAAGCATTTAGAGCGGATAATAAAAAAGAAATCAATGATGGTTTAGAAGCTGCATTTTCGGAAGAATCTATTACTGCCAATACTGATATGGAGATGGGGGATATGTATAAGCCATACACGATTATTCCTAAGAAGCCAGAAACGCATAAGAAGACCAACAAGCGTTTTGTAGATGCAGTGTCAGATGGTTTGCGTCAATCGATGCAGAAGTATGACAAGTCTGTTGTCATGGGGCAGGATGTAGCTGAGTATGGTGGGGTGTTCAAAATTACAGATGGTTTTATTGAGGAGTTTGGTAGAGAGCGCGTGCGCAATACTCCTATTTGCGAATCGGCTATTGTTAGTGCAGCAATGGGATTGTCTATCAATGGCTACAAAGCAATTATGGAAATGCAATTTGCTGATTTTGTAAGTTCTGGATTTAATCCAATAGTCAATTATCTAGCTAAAGTGCATTATCGCTGGAATCAACAAGCAGATGTGGTGGTGCGTATGCCAACAGGAGCGGGAGTAGGTGCAGGTCCTTTCCATTCGCAATCGAATGAAGCATGGTTTACACATACGCCAGGATTAAAAGTTGTTTATCCGGCTTTTCCTTCGGATGCAAAGGGTTTGTTATCAGCTTCAATAGAAGATCCAAATCCTGTTATGTTTTTTGAGCATAAAGCGCTTTATCGTTCGGTGTATGAGGATGTGTATGATGATTATTACACCATTGAGATAGGAAAAGCAAACCTCCTGAAAGAAGGAAAAGATGTAACGATAATCACTTATGGTGCAGGTGTTCATTGGGTTTTAGAAGTGTTAGAAAATAACCCAAGTATTTCAGCAGATTTAATTGATTTACGAACTCTTGTTCCTCTAGATGAAGATGCAGTTTTTGATTCCGTAAGAAAAACAGGGAAAGCAATCGTTTTGCACGAAGACTGTATGATTGGTGGTTTTGGAGCAGATTTATCTGCTTTGATTACGGAGAATTGCTTTGAATCTCTGGATGCTGCAGTAGTAAGGTCGGCTAGCTTAAACACGCCTGTTCCATTCGCAGCCGATTTAGAGCGTAATTTCTTACCTAAAGAACGATTCGAGCAACAACTGAAGAATTTGCTTGCCTATTGATTTATTTGTAGTTTAGACCTTTGAAAATTAAATACAGAAGGAAATGAAAAAGATTTTAATGATTGTAGCAGTAGGATTGATGAGCTTGCCAACATTTGCTCAGACTGCAGATAATAGCGATGTGTTGAGAAGAGCAGATGTGATGCCTGTTTTTCAAGATTGTGAAGATGAAAGATTTGCAGGGCATCCTTACCGTTGTACTATTATGCAATTGATGGCGCATTTTGATGATGCCGTTCAGTTGACAAATGTTGTTGGAGCACAAACTAAAGCACATTTAAAATTTGTCGTAGAAAAAGACGGCTCTGTTTCGAATGTAGATTTAGTTAGAGGTGTTATTGTTAACGACCCGTCTGTTGCACAACAACTAGATGCAGGTATTGTAACAGTAGCTAATCAGTTGGAGTTTCAGTCTGCAGGAGAGCAGGATGGAGAAGCTGTAAGGGTTCAAGTTGAGTTTTCAGTTTCTTTAAACTACTAAAACAAATAAAAATAGAAATAAAAAGCGGCTAATAGCCGCTTTTTTTATTTAATCTCACAGGCATAGCCAAAGAGGTTTTTTGATTTAATAATTTCATCAACCCCATCTGGAACATAAGGTTCCCACCCTTCTTCACAATTTTTAATTCGAGTTAAAACATCTCTTGAGAAGATGTGTAGCACATCTTCATTATATTGAAGATCTTTTACTCTTTTGTTAGTTAAAAGATAGTCGTACAAAGGTCTAAGTCGAGGATGGATTGGAATGTTATCGCTATTTAGTTGTTCGTCAGCGGTTGTTGGTTTATAAGGGTATAAATAGATCTTTAAATCTCTGGTGAATAGAATTCCAAAAGCTTCTAAAATACCTCCGTTAAGATTACGGTAATATTTATCATCAAATATCTCTAATAGATTATTAACACCAATGATAAGACCCATTCTTGCTTTGGTGTAGTTCGAGAAGTATTCGATGAGTTTGTAGTATTTTCTGTAATTAGAAATCAAAACAGTATGCCCTAAAGAGCATAATAAGTCAGCCCTATCTAAAAAGTCTTTTTCATCAATATCTCCTTCCATTTTCAAATTGCTCAAGGTAATTTCAAATAGAAGTAGTACATTGTCCTTTTCAACTCTATTTTCTTCAATAAAGGATTCGTAGCCATTCTGCATCATGTCTAAGTTCACCTTAGTAACAGGGCGGAAACTTCCACGAATTGCTAGAATATTTTTCTTGTAAAGTACATCAGAAGGTTGTTGATTCATGCCATCAGGTCCGAAAATAACAGCATCTGTCATTCCTTCTTTTACCAAGGTCAGGCTAAGAAGTCTGTTGTCCACATTTTCGAAGTCAGGACCTTCCATATGGATCATATCAATTTCCAAATTGTCTCTGGAAAGATTGTCGTACAATGAAATCAGTAGCTCTTTCGGATTATCGTAATGATGAA
>CACHMF010000043.1 GCA_902580855.1 uncultured Bacteroidota bacterium
ATCGAATATCCACCTCCATCTGCACTTGTTGGCCAACCGTTTGCATCATCATAATCTACATACATAATAGTATCTCCAACCGTGTTTAAACACACTAAATCTTCTCCTCCATTTGAAAGAGATCCTGACCCCATCTCAAAGTCCGGAGCAAAACCAAAATATGTTTGGAATCCACAGCCATAAGGTAGAGCTCCACAATCTGCACTCATAAAAAAGGCTGCCTTAGCAATTATCGCAAAGCTATCGGGTTCTAAAATAAATTCAGGAAACGTAATTGAAATTCCCTCATTAAATTCAAGACCTCCTAAAGGATATGAAGTTGAGCCATTATTATATATCTCAAAATATTCAAGATTATCATAATTACCAGGATCGTTATAATTGATTTCTGTAATTACAAGATTCCCAATATGATCATTATGAACTAGGTTTTGAAAAGTATCAACTTGTGATATATTTCCAAGAGAATCTGAAAAATTAGAAACAATCAGATCAAAATAGTCTCCATCAACTAAAGGAGTTGATAAATTAACAGTCATTGCATTGGCTGACTGGTTTAGTAAAGAACTTGCAACAGAATATCCAGGAACATCGATGTTAGCACCCGTTACTGACTCGTCAAAATTAACATTAATAGTTAAATCGTTGATAATATCAACAGATGTAATAGATGGGGGTGTAAGATCTCCAGTTGAAAAGAATAGTTGAATATCATCAAATCCACCCCAATCATTACCTCCATTTTGTTTTGCTCCAAGTCGAAGTCGAACAAAATTTACTGTGTCTGGAAGATCGACAACATGTGTAACCCATGCTCCAGTATTTTTATCTAAAAACTCTGAAAAAGCATACGTAGTATCAATAAACGATACCCAATTGCTGTGCCATGTGGTATCGTTGTTTAATTGCACTTCATAAGCCATGTAGTCTGAGCCGTCCAACTCATGAGAGAAATACTTAAATGATAATTTTAAATCTCCTGGTGAGGGCTGAGGTATTGGCATTGTCATCATTGTTATATAATGCCAATAATTTCCATTATAAGGGGGGTTACCATTTGGGTTTTCTAAATCTTGAAAACCTAAAAAATTAGCCCCACTAGCTGCAGTCATTGTTTGCTGAGCAGTTGTGGTTGTCCAGATATCCCCATTAGCTGAAAAATCAAAGAATGCTGGATATGGAGTGTAACTCCATGGGTCAGCAGCCTCAAATCCTTGTGTAATGATTGGAATCTGTGCATGAACATTAATTGTTAAAAAACAAATTAATGAAAGTAGAATTCGTTTCATTTTAAAAATTTTTAGTTAAGACGAAGCAATAATGAAAAATTCAAATAATAGTTTGGTTAAGAGATAATTATGTTAAAATTTAATTTCTTTTAGGTTTATAAGAAATTAATGTTAATTCAGTAAGGTGACTTGTCCCGTTAAATATTGATTGTCAAATCTTATTAAATAGCTGTACAATCCTGTAGGAACTAGTTTCCCTTTAAATTTACCGTCCCATTTGAGTGTTAAGGAATTGTCAATTATTTTAGCTCCTAAAGAATTGAAAATAGTTAAACTTACTTCGGTTTTTGAGTATATTCCATCAATTATGAAAATATCATTTACGCCATCTCCGTTTGGAGTAAAAGCATTTGGAATGAAAAAACAATCATTGTACACGTGAGGTAAATCAATATGGTATAGATTTGATTTACAGTCAGCGCTGTCAATCACAAAAACCTCATATCTGCGTGAATTTAATCCAGTCAACTGACTATCAGTTTCTAATGAATCAATATTTTGCCATCTATATCTGTATGGCCTGTAACCGCCAGTAGTTATTAAAGTTAGTTCGCCATCCCAATTATACTGACATGATGGAGTAACATAATCATAATCGATAAATATATACGATGGTTCTTTGACAATGACATCTTCTATGTATTCACAGTTATTGGAATCTCTAATTGTAAATTGATAAGAACCTGGAAACAGTTCGTTTGTAAAGGTAGTATCTGAGTTATCCCAAAAAATACTATAAGGAGGGGTGCCGCCTCCTGCCTCAATTTTCACAGTAGATAATTCGTTGTCATCACAAACAATTTCTACATTTTGTGAAACACTAAGTATTGATGGTTGAGTTAGGGTGATAAGTGAATCAAAATAGCAACCACTAGCACTTTCTATGTTGAAATAATAATCTCCGGCACTTAAATTATTAATAGTTGAAGGAGAGTTCAAACTAAAAATTTCATTAGTGTTTAACACACTAAATAGAATTTCTCCATCTTCTGATTCGTAACAGCTTAAATTTATACCAGTCAATTCTAAAAGTGGATTTTCAATATTAAAAGAATCAAGAAACTCACATTGATTTTCATCGAAAATTTCTAGTTCATAGTTGCCTACTGATAAATCTAGAAATTGTATAAATCCAGAGGCAGAGTTTTGATTGAGTAATGTGTCATTATCTAAATGAAATAAATTACATGTATAATTTTGTGATCCTCCATTTATAGTTAAAGAAACAGATCCGTCGTTTATATTTTCGCACCCTAAGGGTGTAATAGTTTGGTCTACAGTTATTGGTTCTGGTTCAACTAATTCAATTATAGTATCTCTCATACATAGATTATCATCAATAACAGTAAGTGAATAAACACTGGCAAAAAGGTTTTCATTTAAAGGCAATGAATTGGAGGTATTAGACCAATTATATAAATATGGGCTAGTTCCTCCATTAACAAAAACTGAGATCTGTCCATCACTAGCTCCATTACAACTGATATTATATCCACTAAATTGACTTATATTAACTGAGTCGAAGATTAACTCAGGCGGATCATTCAGTATGATACTATCTTCAGAAAAAAAACAATTATTAGCATCGTATATCTCTAAAGAATAAAAACCAGCATAAACATTATTGATAGGGTTAGTATTGTAAGTACCTCCATTAAAATCTTCGTACGTAAAAAAATACGGTGGTGTGGCACCTAACACAGTGGTAAAAATCTCACCGTTTCCTTCATTAAAACAAGTTGGATTAATTGTAGATATTGAAGTGCTGTATGGGTTAGGACTAGTAATTTGAACAGGGTTATAATCATATGATTCTACTTGTTGATTTATCGTGTCTTCAACAATTATGTTATATAATCCGGAAGTTAAGTTGCTAAATAATGGGTTTGATTGCCAGCTTATTCCATTATCTATCGAAAATCTTAAATTATTATTATTACTATTTATAATAATTGATCCACTAGAGTCACCATAGCAAGCCAGGGGGGTTGTTGTGACACTATCAATTATGCCCTTGATTATAATTGAATAATCTTCTGTCTCACCCCAGCCATAAACTCCACAAGAAATGTTTGTTTGATCGTATATAACTGACCACATTGTAACCACTCTCATCAAAACAGTATCTTTAACAGCGAATGAAGGGACTGTAATATTGGCTGAAAAACTATTTAAATTAACATTTGGTGGCAGTGTAGCGTTAATATCTAAAACTGTTTCGCTGTCTTGAAAAATCTTATCCGCATTCCAATCAATATATACTTTTGAGGTTTTAGGAGCTGTAAAGCCCTGGCAGTTTTCAAGCTCAATTGTAAGTTGATAGTTCTGATTTATAATCAATTCCGTATTCAAAAAAGAAAAATCTGAATATGTATTACAGCCTGAAGTAGTATTTGAAATTGTATTTAAAGATACATCCGAGGTAGAACAAAATGCAGCTAATGTTGAATTAGAATTGCAATATTGGGAGAATGAGGGTGAACCAAAAAGAATAAATATGAATAATAAAAAATGTTTCACAGTTAATCTAGTATATCAATACTTTTTGTGCGCTTTCGGAAGTCATGAACAAATACATTCCTTTAGGCCAGGTCGAGGTATTGATAATTCCTCTAAAATTTGATACTATGAGTTTGCCGTTTAAATTATATATCTTGACATCTTTATCAATTTCTATAAAATTTGTACTAATATACTTAATAGAAAAAGCTGATGAGTTTGGGGTAGATAGATTAGTGCCCGAATCAAAACAACCATAACCTGGAGTTGCAAAAACATCAAATTCTGTAAGAAGCCCAGTAATAAAAGGGTCTTCTCCTGTATATTGATAAGGGGTTGATATTGAAGGTTGCCAGTTTTGTCCAATAGAATTATCAATCAAAGGATCGCATATTTCCAGTGCCCAGCCCCATCCATCTGTTTGAGCCGAATACCAATTCATATCAGCAGAATATTCAACTTCATCAATTATATTGCCCATATTGTCTGAAAACTGTAAGATTTCCCCGCTATTGTTTAATGCAATTGACCCTTGATCAGACCAAGCAAACATTTGTGAATAATTTATTCCAAATACTTTATTCATTACATCTGGAAATTTGCAAATTACAATATAGCTTTCCGCCTGCAGTGTAAAATTAGGAAAGGTGAAGGTAACCCCATCAGTAAAAGTATAATCAGTAAGGTCAATTGAAGTATTTGTATGATTATAAAGTTCAATAAACTCTATACTATCTATACCATAACCAGGGTCATTATACAAAAATTCTGAAATAACTATTTGCGCACTTAAAGTGTTAAAAGAAAAAAGCAAAAAACTTATGTGAAATATTTTATTCATTATTTTAAAATTTATCCAATTATATATTGAAAGCCTAATCTAATTTCGAGCATTGAAGGTCTCTTTGAATAATCTAAATCAGCACCATATATATCTGTTCCTGAAAAGATTGTTTTTCCAATTTGAACTTTGAGTACTGAAAGATGATTGTTCAATCTGTAATTATATGCAAAAGCAAACGTGTCTTCTATTTTACCTTTCATAAAATTTTGATGCTCAGAATTTTTTGAATAATTGATATTTGCCTGATCATACCTTAGAGAAAAAACAGAGTTAAATTTCTTTAGGTAATATGTTAATTGCATTAAATATCCTGTTGTATATTGATTTTCAGGTAAAATAAAAGGGTAATCAGGCCATGGAGGATTATAAGACGGATTTGATGCTATTACAGCATCAATTTCAGCTGTGCCAATATATAAGTCGTCATAGTCATAACTTATATGATTTCTTTCAATTAATAATTGTATTCCTCTGTAATTAATAGCAAAATCAGTAGTTAAAGATTGTTTGACTCCATCTATTCCAGTCCAAATTGTTTCATCATCTGCATCCCAGTTTTTTCCTTTGTGAGAATAACGATATGCGGTACCTAAAGAAAAAACAGGAATAGGAGATTTAGCAACATCAACACCTCTATGTTTCATTTTTGAAGGCCATGACATTTCTAATCTTGTAATTAGCTCATTTCCCAAACTGTCGTCTTGTTGTTTTGAGATTTCAGGTAGACCATTTACATAAGAAGCGTAAAATTTGATTTTATCAGACAAAATTCCCTTTTGTAAATGTAAGCCAACATCTCGCCTTGACTGTCCTTCATCAATAATCATGGACCTCTTTAAGAAGGGAGAATAAATTATAGCTGTCATACTTTCTCTTGAAAATGGAATTTTTGTATAACCTAATGTTGTTTCAATATGATGATTGAGTGTAACATACCCATCTAAAACAGGCATTTTAGGCTGATTTGATGTGCCGTCAATTAGGTTTGCAAAATCAAGATGGAGTTCGTATTCAAAAAACTTTTTCATTGAGCTTCCTTTTAGTCTTATTCTAGCGTCCTTTAAGCGCATTATATTTTTATGCTGCTTAATTAAGGATAAAGAATCGCTTTCAGGATATATCCTAAACTTATAAAAAGGAGTAATATTTCCTCTTATTTCAATATTATCATATGATTTATTAAGTGAATATTGAGCATTTGCATTAACGACAAAAAAAGTTAAGAACAGAGTTAACAAAACATGAAACACAGTCAATTTTCTGTTTGTAGTAAAAAACACCAAACTGGAATCAAGCTTATTATTGCGAAAATTAAGAAAAGATGATATGTCGTTATTGAGGGATTTCATAGTAATAAATTTTTTCAAGATTATCACTCACAACGATCATTTGATTTTCGGAAAAGGTGATTCCTTCAGGATTTAAAACATTGATAGCCCAACTCTCTTTAACATTAAAATTATTAGAATCTAACTTGTATATGGTTGCGTTAACATCACTTATTACCCAAATATCATTTTTAAAAAAAGCTAAATCTGATGCTTCTGAAATTTGTAAATCATGATAAGCTATTACATTGAAGTCTTTGTCTAATCTTATAATTTGACAAGGGTTTTCTTCTGTAATGACTAAGAACTCTTTTGAGTTGGTGTTGTAAGTTATTCCCTCAAAGCCTCTGTTTAATCTGCCCGAAAAAGGGATATGCTTTTCAGCTATTTTTTTTAAAGTCTCCTTTTTTAGTATAACAACTTTTCTACTTCTTTCTTCTGTAACAAAAATATGTTCGTCGTTAACATAAATTCCTTCAGAATCCTCAAAATCAAGTGCGAAATAAGATGATGTTTTATTGTCACTTATCAACAGCTGACCAGAGTCACCCAAAACATATAAATTTTTATTTTCCCAAAAAATTGCTGAAGATTCTTTAACGTTTGATGGTTTTTTTTCAATCAGAATTAAAGGATTTGTAAAAAATAACAGTATGATATTGTAAAGTAAAAACACATTACAAATAAATGCTATTGTA
>CACHMF010000044.1 GCA_902580855.1 uncultured Bacteroidota bacterium
CGAATTACTAAAGACGCAGAAATCATCTTTTGCTTAGACTTTAACACATTAAGCAGGATTGATTCCTTTGCTCCAGTTGTTAAACAATCAAAGGCTTTCAAGGTGATCATAGATCACCATCAGCAACCGGATAAATTTGATTTCACATTTTCTGATACGACAGCTTCTTCTACAGCTCAGCTTATTTATGAGTTTGTAGATATGTTTGGTGATCTTGATATTATTGATAAAGATATTGCAGAGTGTTTGTATGCTGGTATAATGACAGATACAGGAAACTTCCGTTTTCCATCAGTAACAGCTAAAACACATGAAATCGTAGCATTCTTAATTAGTAAGGGTGCGCAACAAGATAAGGTATACGATTTGATACATGATAATAACTCAGTTAATCGTTTGAATCTTTTAGGTTATTGTCTTAATGATAAGCTAGAGTTGTTGCCAGAATATTCAACAGCTATTATCAGTTTAGATTCTGATGAATTAAATCGATTCCAATATCAAAAGGGTGATACTGAAGGAGTAGTAAACTATGCTCTATCAATTAAAGGAATATCTATAGCAGCCTTTTTTGTTGAACGTGAAGGTGTAGTTAAAATATCTTTCCGTTCGAAAGGAGATTTTTCTGTTAATCAATTAGCTAGAGATCATTTCAATGGAGGTGGTCATATCAATGCAGCTGGAGGTGCTTTTGGTACAAGAGTAGAGGAAGCTGTTGAGAAATTCAAATCAATTTTACCAGATTATCAATCATTATTACCAATTAATAAAAACAATTAGTATGAAAACAATAGTATTAGCTTTAACTGTTTTATTCGTTGCTTGTCAGCAAAAATCTACTATCACAACAGAGAGTGGTTTACAGTATGAAATCATTGAAAAGGGATTAGGAGAACAGCCACAAACGGGAGATAAGGTAACAGTACACTATTCAGGTTACTTAACTGACAGTGCAAAAACAAAGTTTGATAGTTCTCTTGATAGGAATCAACCATTTACTTTTATTTTAGGTAAAGGACAAGTAATTCCTGGCTGGGATGAAGGTATTGCACTTTTAAGTGTTGGGGACAAAGCTGTTTTAAACATTCCGGCTTCTTTAGCATACGGAGAGCGTGGAGCAGGTGGTGTTATACCTCCAAATGCAGATTTAATCTTTGAGGTCGAGTTAATATCTTTTGAAAAACCTGACCCAATAATTCCTTTTGATGTATCAGGAAAAGACACAATTATAACTGATAGTGGTTTGAAATACATTGTTGTACAAGAAGGATATGGTGCTACTCCTTACGCCTCACAGTTTGTATCAGTTCATTATACAGGCTATTTAACTGATGGAAGCATCTTCGATTCTTCTATTGATCGTGGAGAACCAATTGCTTTTCCAGTAGGAGTAGGCAGGGTAATTCCTGGCTGGGATGAAGGGATTATGTTGCTAAATAAAGGGGCGAAAGCAAGATTAATTATTCCTTCTCAATTAGGGTATGGAGAAAAAGGAGCAGCTGATTTTATTCCGCCTAATGCAACTCTTATTTTTGATGTAGAATTACTGGAAATCAAATAATGGCATTAGTCAACGAATTTGAAAAACAGGGAAACTTTTTGTTTAGATTCAGAGGTCAATTACCTATCTTATTATTTCTACTTGCGGTCCCTTTTTTATACTGGACAGACACATCATCAATAAGTAAATATTTAAAGAATTTTTATTCTTATTGTGCAGTTATCTTAAGTATAATAGGATTTTGTATTCGTGCCTATACCGTTGGTTCTACTCCAAAAGGAACGTCAGGGCGTAACACGAAAGA
Organism: uncultured Bacteroidota bacterium; assembly: GCA_902580855.1. Taxonomy (GTDB): domain Bacteria; phylum Bacteroidota; class Bacteroidia; order Flavobacteriales; family UBA7312; genus UBA7312. The sequence continues at coordinate 1,806 of CACHMF010000044.1, forward strand.
ACAGAAAGCTTTTGTTTTAAATACTACTGGAATCTATTCTATTGTTAGACATCCTTTGTATTTAGGCAACTATTTTCTGTGGATAGGTATTGTAGTGTTTACTTTCAACCCTTACTTCATTGTTGTTGTAAGCCTATTGTATTGGATTTATTACGAGCGAATAATGTATGCTGAGGAGCGATTTCTAGAGCGTAAATTTGGTGAAGAGTATTTGAGCTGGTCATGTAGTATACCAGCATTTATACCTAATCTTAAATTTTATAAACCTTCAATTATTTCATTCTCCTTAAAAACGGTGATAAGAAGAGAATATTCTGGAGTTTTAGCAACAGTAATTGGTTTTGTTTTTGTTGAGGTAATTCGTCACTATTTTAGTGTAGGTGAATGGTATATAAGTTCATCATTTATATATTTATTATTAGTAGTTTCTGTTATAGTATTGTTGCTTCGTACTTTGAAACACCACACGGCATTGTTGTCAGAAGATGGGCGTTCTTAATTTTTTAAAAAAGCAGTATTGTTCGGCAATGAAAAGTATTTATATTTGCCGACCTAAATGGCGAGGTAGCTCAGTTGGTTAGAGCGTTGGATTCATAACCCAGAGGTCGGGAGTTCAAATCTCCCCCTCGCTACAAAACAAAAGCCCTATTAATTAATAGGGCTTTTTAGTATTCTACTATTTTTTTTGAATTTTTATTACAACTCTCTATTATAACTTACCTTTTTGTCAATGGTTGAACTTTAAGTTAAAATGCCTCTTATTAGTATAATTTTCCATTGTGAATAATTGCTTTTAGTAAGCGAATAGCGGGTATTGACTCATTAAATTGTTTACTTTGTTGCGAACATCTTTAATAATATTTTTGTTATCGATATTCATTAATACTGTGTCAATTAAATCTACAATTTGTGGGATAGTGTTTTCTTTTATTCCACGCGTAGTTATAGCAGGTGTACCTAGACGCATACCAGAAGTTATAAATGGTGATTTATCATCGAATGGAACCATGTTTTTATTTACGGTAATATCAGCTAAAACTAAGGTGTTTTCTGCTTCTTTTCCGGTAATTCCTTTAGAGCGTAAATCGAGTAGCATGCAATGATTATCTGTTCCTCCAGATATTACTTTATACCCTTTGTCTACAAAACATTGAGCCATTACTTTTGCATTTTTAATTACCTGTTGTGTGTAAACTTTAAACTCTGGTTGCAGTGCCTCTGCAAATGCAATCGCTTTAGCAGCAATTACATGCTCTAACGGTCCTCCTTGTGAACCAGGAAATACAGCAGAATCCATAATAGATGACATCATACGGATTTTTCCTTTTGTAGTGGTAAGCCCCCAAGGATTTTCAAAGTCTTTACCAATCATAATCATACCGCCCCTTGGACCTCTTAAGGTTTTATGAGTTGTAGTTGTTAAAATATGGCAATACTGTGCAGGATTATTTAAGATGCCTGAAGCAATAAGTCCTGATGGATGAGATATATCTCCCAATAGAAGTGCGTCGACGTCATCAGCAATTTCTCTGAATTTTTTGTAGTCCCAGTCTCTTGAGTATGCGGAGGCTCCACATATAATCATTTGTGGTTTTTCCCTTGCTGCGGTTTCCGCAATTGTATCATAATTTACAAGTCCATTTTCTTCCTCAACTGAATAAAAACTTGTTTTGTAAAACTTTCCTGAAAAGTTTACTGGAGAACCGTGTGTTAAATGACCGCCATGTGCCAAATTAAATCCTAAAATTTTATCGCCAGGTTTTAATACGCCTAACATAACAGCTGCATTGGCTTGCGATCCTGAATGAGGTTGTACATTGGCATATTCCACTCCAAACAATTCTTTAGCTCTATCAATAGCTAATTGTTCTACTTGGTCTACTATTTCGCATCCACCGTAATATCTTCGTCTCGGAAATCCTTCTGCATATTTATTAGTTAGTACAGAGCCTAAAGCCTCCATTACTTGATTACTTACAAAGTTTTCAGAAGCAATTAGCTCGATGCCATGTGTTTGGCGCTGTCTTTCCTGTTCTATCAGGTCAAATATTTTTTTGTCTTTATTCATGATGATAAAATTACCTACTTTCGTTATCGCAACAAAGATAAAATGAGCAATAGAATAAAAAAACTATTTGGAATAAAATATCCTATTATTCAAGCGGGGATGATTTGGTGTAGTGGTTGGGAGCTTGCTTCTGCTGTTTCTAATGCGGGAGGACTTGGGATTATTGGATCAGGATCTATGTATTCAGAAATATTAAAGGAGCATATTCAAAAATGTAAAGAAGCAACCGATAAACCATTTGCAGTAAATCTACCATTATTATATCCTCAGATTGATGATCATGTACAAATATTGATAGATGAGGGTGTTCAAATTGTGTTCACTTCTGCAGGGAATCCTAAAAAGTGGACGGCTCATATGCAAGAACATGGTATTACTGTAGTGCATGTGGTAAGTAATGTAAAGTTTGCAAAAAAATGTGTGGAAGCTGGTGTAGATGCTATAGTTGCTGAAGGTTTTGAAGCAGGCGGTCATAATGGAAGGGAAGAAACAACTACCATGTGTTTGATTCCGATAGTTCGTCAATCGATAGATATTCCGTTAATAGCAGCTGGTGGTATCGGAACAGGAAGAGGAATGTTGGCGGCTATGGCATTAGGAGCTGAGGCAGTTCAGATTGGAAGTCGATTCATTGCTACACATGAATCTTCAGCGCATCAAAACTTTAAGGATTATATTCTTAATGCAAAAGAAGGAGACACTAAGCTGACCCTTAAAGAGTTGACTCCTGTTCGCTTGTTGAAAAATGAATTTTATCAAAAAGTGGAAGCTGCTTATCAAATGGGTGCTACCAAGCAGGAGTTAAAGGAATTGCTTGGAAGAGGTCGTGCAAAAAAAGGAATGTTTTTAGGGGATTTACAAAAAGGAGAATTAGAGGTAGGTCAAATCTCATGCTTGATGAATGAGATAAAGCCAGCAGCTGAAGTTGTAGATGAAATTTGGAATGAGTTTTTATCTGCTAAAAACGAACTTCAATTTCTTTCCGTATAGGCAATAAATTATCAATATTTTTGTTAACAGAATTCAATTAATATGATGAGAGTATTTTTACTTTTATGTACATTGCTTCTATGTGGAGAAGTTAAAAGTCAGGACCCAGATCCACCTACGATTACTCATCTGTCTGTCGATTCATTAAGTCAGCAAGTAGAAATATATTGGTATAATAATGCACCTGAAGCGGTAGGTTATGTTATTTACTTTCAAGATGCAGCTGGTTTGTGGATTCCTTTAGACACTGTTTATGGCCAACAAAATTTATCATATATAACTCAAGGTTCCAATTCACAATTTCAGCAAGAAACTTATAGTATTGTGGCTTTCGATGCATTAGGAAATAGTAGCTCTAGGAGCGAGGCACATTCAACACTTTTTATGAATTATTTCTACAGCTTATGTGACTCTGTTTGTGAGTTAATGTGGGATTTGTATCCAGAGATGCTTAATCAAGTAGGATTTAAACTTATTGTGCATCAAAAAGACTTGAGCGGAAGTGGCTTCGAAATAGTAAATGAAGTTTTGTTGTCTAATTTAGATACAATATATAATTATCCAGTAGATTATTCTTCTAAGTATACTTTTACATTACAAGCCTACAATACTTTGGATTCCGTTTCTAAATCAAATCGTTTTGCAATCACTACAACTCAGGTGGTTCCACCTACTTATGCCTACATAAACAAAGTAAATGTTGATAATGATAATTTTATAGAAGTGAGCGTTATTTCGGATTCTTATTTTGTTGATTATTTTGAAGTTTACCGTTCTTCCTTTGATGGTGGATTCTTTCAGTATATAGGAGACGCCAATGTTTTAGAAAATGAAAAATCGGGTGTTTTGATAGATGAGATGGTTTTTCCTAATCAAAACATTTATCACTATAAAGTTAAGACTTTTGATATTTGTGCAAGACCGTATGTCTTACCTTCTTATCCTGATACAATTGAGCAGTTTGAAGCCCATCAACTGAAGTTAAGCGCATTGTCTTTAAAGCCTTCAGATATGCAGCTTTCATGGATTGATTATCCATTCTTTTTTAGAAAAAGAGTCGTATAGTTTATGGTTGGATGTGAATGGTGATTTAGAGCAAATTAGGTCAATAATCCCTAATTCGTATGGGTTGATTGATATCTCGGATAAGGTCGGTTCAATTTGTGCTTTTGCAATTTCTTACGAACAACAAGAAAATGTATTGGGATTGCAAGACACTGTATATTCTAATAGAATTTGTTTGACAAAAGAGCCGACTATTTTTTTTTCCTTCCGCATTTACTCCCTCAAATGGTGATATTAAAAACAACACATGGAAACCTTTAATTGTAGGTTTGGAATCAATTAGCTCTTTCAGTTTACAGATATACAACAGGTGGGGAGTAAAGATTCATGAGATTACAAGTCCATCAGGTTTTTTGGGATGGGTATTACAATGGAAAAGTATCTGAATCAGGGGTGTATAATTTCCATTTAGATTTTAATTTTGGTTCTAGTGAAAAAGGAAGTAGACAAGGAACAATAAGATTGATTCGATAATCTTATAGCTATTAAAGAGAATTGCTTAATAATTTAGTAAATTTG
>CACHMF010000045.1 GCA_902580855.1 uncultured Bacteroidota bacterium
TATAGACATAGAATAATAAATCTCATCTACTTTATTCTCTAAACAATATTCTTCTAACGAATTTAGATCAAGCATTTGAACATCATCAAAGGTTCTTTGAGGACTGTCTTCATAAAAAATAGATAATAATCGATAACCATGCGGATCCTTTGAATTGAAAAAAGTATACAATTGCTGTGCAATCTTTCCAGATCCTACAATCACAACATTACGGTAGTTGAATCCCCGACTTCGATAATTTTTCAGCAAGAATAATGCAAAAACTCGCCACACAACAACTAAAATGAAACCAAAAATAAAAGTATACATCAGATGCTCTCTAGAGAAAGTCGAAGCTTTCATAGAAAATAATACCGCTGCCATTATAGTAAGGTGTAGTAATGTCGCTTTTAAAAGGTTATAAATAATTTGCTCAACATAAGTAATACGAGCCAATTGATACAACCTAAACAATGAAGCTACAACAATCCAAGAAAAGTTGAATATAAGTAGCAAGAAAATATATTTTTCTGGTAGTTCAAATGTTCCAAAACGTAAATGATAGGCAGAAAAAAAAGAAAGGTTGATGTGCAATAAATCACCAACCCCCAAGAAAAACCACATTTTTCTAGAGGATCTCTTCATAGTAAAAAAATGAGGCTCTAATTTAGTAAGAAATCGCTATTTTTTCAAATTGTCTTTTAGAAATACTATGTACTGAGAAATAATTGTCTCCCATGCATAAATTTTCGACACTTTATCTAAATTAGATAGAATCGATTTTTCAGTATCTTTTTTTGATACTGACTCCACCAATCTGCAAACATCTTCAGCAGATGAAAAGTACAAAGCATCCCCTCCTAGAATAGCTTTGTTGAAAGTATTATCCTGCGCACAAATTGATGCATTTGAAGCCATTGCTTCTAATAAGGAAGGGTTAGTACCTCCTACTGTATGGCCATGAAAATATAGATTTGAATAATAACGCAAGGAATTCAACTTCTCAATACCATTTACAAAACCAACAAACTTAATTCGACTATCTTGATATTTATCAATGAGCTTTTTACCCAAAGAAGTTTTTGTATTACCAATAACAAGAAAATCTCTATTGACTGTAGAAGCTGCAAACCCATCTAAAATTTCTTCCACACTATTTTCCCGCTCCAAACGAGCAATAAGCATGTCATATTTATATGGGTTAAGATTGTATTCTTTCAGAACAGTTTTGCTTGGATTTTTAAAAACATTAGCTCCATAAGGAATGTATACTGAATCCTTTTTATATTTCTCCTTTAGATATGATTGTATTCCTCTTGAATCTGCTATTAATTGATCACTAAAAAATACCGCCAACTTTTCAGCAAATTTCAAAAATAACTGAACTGGCTTGCTGTATTTACTGCGCTTCCACTCAAGACCATCCATATTGGTAACAATTGGTACATTTTTTGGAAACAGCCAAATCCAAATAGAACTACTTGTATATCCTAATTGTAATATAATATCGAAAGAACGTTTTTGACTATCAAGAATGCAGTTAAAGTCATAAATAAATTGCCCTATTGTTCCTATCTTTTCTTCAGGATCATAGCAATGAACCAGATTTACACCATTCCAAGATTTTTCTTGATAAGGATGTAAATGAGAATTATATACAAATACTTCATGTCCTGCCTTCACTAAACCTTCCGAAAGGTATTGAGCAAATTGCTCAAACCCACCATAAAAATTTGGAATCCCTCTTGTGCCTACTATTCCTATGCGCATTAGTTTTCCGCAGGTTTATATCCATCTACATTTTTAAGCAATAACGACCTTACCGATTGCTCATCATGTTGTTCATGCGCTTTGTGGATTATTTTGATAGACTTTTCAACCTCCACCCATTCTAAATCTACCTCTGTAGCTTGCATAATTCTTGGATGGTTTGACTGAACTACGTCATCTCCAATCAATAACTCTTCATAGAGTTTCTCTCCAGGCCTCAAACCAGTTACTTTAATCTTAATATCTCCATCTGGATTTTCTTCATCAATAGGTGTTAGTCCACTTAAGTGAACCATTCGGTAAGCTAAATCTAAAATCCTTATCGGTTCTCCCATATCTAAAACAAACACATCACCACCTTTTGCCATTGCTCCTGCTTGTAACACTAATTGAACAGCTTCTGGGATTGACATAAAATAGCGAGTGACATCTCTATGCGTAACCGTTACAGGACCTCCATTTAAAATTTGAGAACGAAAAAGTGGTACAACAGAACCTGCAGAATCAAGTACATTACCAAATCGAACCATGCTAAAACATGTCTTACTTTTTTTCTTGTGTAAGGCTTGTAATACGAGTTCAGCAAAACGCTTTGATGCACCCATAACATTCGTTGGTCTCACCGCCTTGTCAGTACTAATAAGAACAAGATTTTCTACACCATTCTTATGAGCTGCAACTGCAACATTAAATGTACCTACAGCATTGTTATATACCCCTTCCACAGCATTCATCTCTACCATTGGGACATGTTTATAAGCTGCCGCATGATAAATAGTGTGCACACATTCCTCATGAATAATTTTAGAAACTTTTTTTGCATCCGTCACATCGGCTAAAACAGGAATAATTTGTGCGCGTTTTTTACTCTTAGAAAGTTCGTGATGAATAGAATATAAGTTAAACTCCGAATGATCAAATAAGATTACTTTTTTTGGACTCAAGTCTAAAATCTGCCTACATAACTCTGAACCAATACTCCCACCTGCTCCTGTAATCATTACATTTTTTCCGGTGATGTTTTTCTTTAATAATGATTGCTTTGGCTCTACGGGAAGGCGACCTAAAATATCTTCAACTTTAACTTTTTTAATAGATTCTATAGAGACCTCACCATTCACAATAGAAGATACGCTAGGCAACACTTTTACCTCAATTGGGTATTTTGAAAGTTTTTTTAGCAATTCTTTCTTTTTAATTTCAGACATAGAAGGAATTGCCAACAATAAGACCTTTGCCTTGCGCTTTTTTATTACATATCTTAAATCCTTAAAACCATATACATGAGTATAATTGATAATTGTTCCTTTTTTAGATTCATCATCATCAATAAATGCCACCGGTGCATAATCATGACTTTTTCGTAAACTTTCAATCAATTGAGCTCCAGCTCTACCAGCACCATATATGATGACTGCTTTACGATCATTCACAAAATTGTCCCAAGAGTATAAAATTCCTTTAAATAAAAACCTACTTGTAATTACAAGTGTATTTGATACAAACCAAAAAATAAAGATAACAGAACGAGGCAAATCAGCTTCTCTGAATATCATCATCACAAAACCCACTATTAAGCTAGTAATAGAAATTGCTAAAAAAGAACTAGTAAACACCTTTATTCCCATGTATTGAAGGACAGCTCTATACAAACCTAATTTTATAAAAAGCGGAATAGCTATGGCTGGTATCATTACAAAGAGCCACCAATTTGCTTGCATATATTCTATGGGCCAAGGCTCACCTAATCTTAGTGCAAATGAAAACCATACAGCAAACAAGAGCACCAATACATCAACGATTAGCATGATAAGTTGCTTATAGAACCTAGGTAGATTAAGTAATTTATTTTTCACTCTTTTTAATACGATAAATTGCAAAAATATAAGAAAACATCACAAAAAGAGCTGTATAAACCCCCCAAGAAACGTTTTCATTACATACTATACTAAAGTTGATAAGTAATTGTGCGAATGAAAAAATAAAAGAAACATATAAATGAGACCATCCTTTTTTATGAACAAGTTGTTGATATAGATGTTCTTTATGTGGCATAAATATGTTTTCTCCCTTCATCATTCTTCTTAAAACTGTTGCTCCTGAGTCTAATGCATAAACTAATAATAAAAAGAAGTAGGAGAAATTGTTTGTATGAATAACTAGCTTAAACAACAAAAACAATATAATTGCAGCTATAGAAATACTACCTACATCACCCGCAAAGCAAAGAGCGCGCTTTCGAACATTCAAAAATGAAAACACAAATACGCCTATCAGAGGAATCAAGATAAAATAACGTTCAATAAACATCAATGATTCATTGATAAAGTACAAACTACTTAGAGTAACTATACTATACAAAGCTGTAATACCATTAATTCCATCCATAAAATTGAAAGAATTTAAGCCCCCAACAAGTATAAAAAAGAGAAAAGGAAAAAGCCAATATGGTTGCAATAAATTCAATTCAAGCAATAATAAAAACACAGATATGAAGTGTACAAAAAAACGAACCTTTTTAGATAAAGAGTATAAATCATCCAAAAAACTAATAAAACTCAAAATCATAACAGAAAGCACAAACCAACTATATTGAAAATCAAACAAGAAATAAGCTAATAACAAAGCTATTGGAAAAATAACTCCACCTCCTCTAATTGTCATATTATGATGTGAAGATCTATGATTTGGAACATCTAAAATGTTGTACTTTTTTGCCAAAACCATATAAAACCATATGACCATTGATAAAATAAAAATAGAAAGTAAAATGATCATTTCAAGTAGTACTTTACAAATCCGCCTATCGCCCAAGTTATTGTGTAATAGGTAGATGCAATAAGAGATAATTTTTCTCTATTCTTTAAAAAATTCCAATGACCTAATATATGCTTCCATTTATTACTAGTCGTAGATGCGCTATGCTGACGATAGAAAGCCAACTCTTCATCTAGAGGGTCTGAAACATATCCAAGTTTTAAAATATCTAACCAAAGTGCATAGTCTTGTGCTTTTGGTAAGGAAGGCATATGCATTTTGCCTATTTTATGTACATCAAACATAGCTGTTAAACAACTGATTTCAGTTCTCTTTAGTAATTTTTTATAATCCACAGGCTCATTACTTACATGGAATGTTGACTTAATTTTTTTGCCTTCTTCATCAATAAAACCGTAAGATGTATGTGAAAAAACAGAAGAGTTTTTCTCCATAAAATCTAAATGCTTTGATAGCTTTTCGGGGTGCCAAATATCATCACTATCTAAAAAAGCAATAATATCTCCTGATGCTGCATCAATAGCTCTATTTCTAGAGAGCCCAGAGCCCATATTTGATTTGTTTTTCAATAATAGAATTCGTTCATCCTTCTCTTGAAATTTTTCTACAAAATATACTGATTTGTCTGTTGAACAATCATCTACTAAAATCATTTCCCAGTTTGTATAACTCTGATTGAGTACTGAATCAATTGTTTCAGAAACATATCTTTCTGCATTATACAATGGAGTGATAATAGAAACTTTTTTCATCAAACACCTATTTGTTTGTACACAAATCCATGATGCTTCATCTCTTCAGAGTTATACTGATTTCTACCATCAACAAACAAATTACCCTTCATCAAAGACTTAATCTTTTCGAAATCTGGACTTCTAAATTCTTTCCACTCCGTCACCAGAACACATACATCTGCATCTATAACAGCATCGTATTTGTTCTCAAAGTAAGTAACTTCAAAACCATCTAAATAATGACGAGCTTCTTGTATTGATTTAGGGTCGTAGGCCTTTATTTTCGCACCTCTTTCAACTAATTCTTTGATTAAAGGTATGGAAGGTGCTTCACGCATATCGTTTGTTCCGGGCTTAAAAGCCAAGCCCCAAATAGCTACTACAACACCTTTCAAATCTGAACCTAGTTCGGCAACAATCTTTCTAGCTAAAATCTGCTTCTGCTCATTATTCACAGCTTCGACAGAAGTTATAAGCTTTGGGTTATATCCAAAATTATTTGCTATGTGAATTAATGCATTTACATCTTTTGGGAAACAACTTCCACCATATCCGCAACCAGGATAAATAAATTGATAACCTATTCTTTTGTCGCTACCGATTCCTATTCTCACTTGATTCACATCTGCCCCAACTTTTTCACAAATATTCGCCATCTCATTGATGAAGCTTATCTTTGTTGCAAGCATGGCATTAGCTGCATACTTTGTCATTTCAGCAGACCGAACATCCATTCCAATAAATCGATCGTGATTGAATGTGAAAGGTTTGTAAAGCTGCTTCATTTTTCGTAAACTATCCTCATTATCTGCTCCAACAACCACTCTATCTGGCCTCATGAAATCTTCTATTGCTGCTCCTTCTTTCAAAAATTCAGGATTACTCACTACATCAAAAGGAACATCCAAACCCCTTTCTGATAATTCGCTCTGAATAATTTCTCTCACTAAATCTGCTGTACCAATTGGAACAGTAGATTTATTTACAACTATTAAAGACTTCTCCAATAGTTTGCCAACATCTTTAGCCACATTTGAAACATGTTTTAAATCTGCTCTTCC
>CACHMF010000046.1 GCA_902580855.1 uncultured Bacteroidota bacterium
CAACAATCCCTAAGCGACCGCTTGTGCCTGCTCCTAAATAAAAAAGTCGACCACCATTCTGCATTCGTGGAACTATGGCATCAATCACTTTTTCAATTTGTGGTAAAACTTGCCGAATACTTTTTGCTACACTTTGATCTTCTTGATTGATTTTTTCAATTAATTCCGAGGTACTCATCCTTTCGAGATGATCGTATTTAGAAGCCGATTCAGTAGTTCTGTTCATTTATACAGCAGGATATTTACTTGGATTTACTTCATGCATCATTGCGTATACTTTGTCAAATACATCATCTATATTTGGCTTTGAGAAATAATCTCCGTCTTCACCGTAAGCAGGGCGGTGTTCTTTTGCTGAAAGCGTTTGTGGTTCGCTATCTAAATAGAAAAACCCCTTTTGTTCTTCCATTACTTTTTGAAGCATAAAAGCTGTTGCGCCACCCGGCACATCCTCATCTACAAATAGTACTCTGTTTGTTTGTTTTATGCTATCAACAATAAGGTGGTTGGTGTCAAATGGAAGTAATGATTGTACATCAATAACTTCCACATGAATATCTACTTTAGCCAACTCTTCGGCAGCTTTATTAACGATACGCCAAGTAGAGCCATATGTAACGATAGTAATGTCTTTTCCTTCTCTAGTGATTTCAGGAATTCCCAAAGGTGTTTTAAATTTGCCTAAATTGTTTGGAATTTTCTCTTTTAGTCGATATCCATTCAGGCATTCTATTATCATTGCTGGTTCATCCGACGCAATAAGAGTGTTGTAAAATCCTGCGGCTTTTGTCATGTTTCTTGGAACCAAAACATGTATGCCTCGTATGCCGTTTAAAATCATTCCCATTGGAGATCCAGAGTGCCAAATGCCTTCTAATCGATGTCCTCTAGTTCGAATAATTAAAGGTGCTTTTTGCCTTCCTTTTGTTCGATAATGTAAGGTTGCTAAATCATCCGACATACCTTGAAAACAGTATAGTAGGTAATCTAGGTATTGCACTTCAGCTATAGGTCGAAGTCCACGCATTGCCATTCCGATTCCTTGTCCTAAAATAGTGGCTTCACGAATTCCAGTGTCTGAAACGCGTAGATCTCCATGCTTTTCTTGCATGCCTTCTAAGCCTTGGTTTACACCCCCAATTTGACCACTATCTTCACCAAATACTAATGATTCCGGATACTTGCTTAAAATATAGTCGAAATTGTCTTTTAAAATTACACGTCCATCAACCTCTTTCGCATCAGTATCATAAGTTGGAGCTACTTCTTTTACCTTTGTGGCAGCCAATTCTGATTGGCTATGCAGGTGGGAGCTGTAACGATCTTGGTTTTCTTGATTCCATTTGTCAAGCATTTGCTTCAACTTTACTTTTGCAGGACAATCTTCACCACGTACTAATCGTAAAGCAGCTTTGATAGCAGAAAATATATTTTTTCGATGTGGGTTGAGTTTAGCGTCTAAATCTAATTGTTCTTTAATTTTTTTAATGAAAACACCGTTATTCGATTGGGTAGTTAAATCATTTAGTATTCCTATGGCAATTTGCAACTCTTTGCTAATAGGAAGTTGATACGCTTTCCAAGCAGCATTTTTCTCTGTCGATACTTTTTTCTTGGCAATTTTCCGCATTTCATCAAGTTTTTCTTGAGTAGAAATATTATTGCTAACAATCCATTCGCCAAACATTTTTATACAGTCAAAGTCATCTTCCCATTCTAAACGCTCTTTATTTTTGTAGCGTTCATGTGAGCCTGAAGTAGAGTGTCCTTGAGGTTGTGTCATTTCAACAACATGCACAATGACAGGAACATGTTCTTTTCTTGCTATTTTTTCTGCTTTTTCGTAAGCGTTGTTAAGTGCAGGATAATCCCATCCTTTTACTTTGATGATTTCGAACCCTTTATTTTTTTTATCTCTTTGGAATCCTTTCAAAATTTCAGAGATATTTTCTTTAGTGGTCTGGTGTCGACTATGCACTGAAATTCCGTATTCATCATCCCATATCGAAATAATCATAGGAATTTGTAAAACTCCTGCTGCGTTAATGGCTTCAAAAAAGTGTCCTTCTGATGTTGAGGCGTTACCAATTGTTCCCCACGCAATCTCATTTCCTTGATTAGAAAACTGTGTCCAATCTGATAAGTCTTTATTTTCTCTATATACTTTTGATGCTTGCGCTAACCCAACTAATCGAGGCATTTGTCCTGCTGTACAAGAAATATCAGAAGCGGAGTTATTTTGTTTGGTTAAATTTTTCCAGCTACCATCTTCGTTAAGTGAATGTGTTGAAAAGTGAGAAACCATTTGTCGGCCTCCAGCTTGAGGTTCTGCAGCAATATCAGCGTGACCATATAATGCAGCAAAAAATTGTTGAATGCTCATTTCTCCTTTCGCCATCATAAAAGTTTGATCACGGTAGTATCCAGAGCGAAAATCACCTTTTTTGAAGCAACGAGCCATAGCGATTTGTGCTAACTCTTTTCCGTCTCCAAAAATCCCGAAACTTCCTTTTCCGCTTAAAACTTCTCTTCTCCCCATTAAGCTGGTTTCACGGCTTTCGCAGGCAATTTGGTAGTCGTTTAATACAGCAGATTGAAAATCTTCGAAAGTGATATCCTTTGTTTCTTGTGTTTTTAGACTCATAAAAGCTAGTTTTACAAATCGCGAAATTAAGAAAAAAGGAGGTCTTTTGGAAACGTTCTTTACAGTAAAGAGTTAGCTTAAGATGTCAATAATTACAAAGATTCCAAAAAGGATAGATGCTATACCATTCGTAGTGAAAAAAGCCAAGTTAATTTTACTTAAATCATCATGTTTTACTAAGCTGTGTTGGTAGACTAAAAGTGCTGAGAAAATGGAAAACCCAATCCAATAGAATTTTTCAAAATCATATGCTGTGCCAGCATAGACTAAAATGAAAAATGTTAAAAGATGAAAAACTTTAGCTAGTGTTAGTGCTTGTTTTTTTCCTATGCTCACAGGAATAGAATGTAGACTTTGTGTTTTGTCAAAATTTTCATCTTGTAATGAATAAATAATGTCAAAACCACCAACCCAAAATAATACTGCTACAGAAAAGAATAATGGCAAAAGTGCGAATTCAGCTGTTACTGCTAAATAAGCGCCAATTGGAGCTAGAGATAGTCCTAACCCTAGTACCAAGTGACAAAGTGCTGTAAATCGTTTTGTATAACTGTATCCCAAAATAATAGCTAATGCAATGGGGGAAAGGTAAAAACACAATTGATTGATGAACCATGATACGAGAACAAACAGTAAGCAATTTACAATAACAAAATTCAGTGCAGATTTCGCTTTGATAGAGCCATTAGGTATTTGTCTTACCATATTTGTTCTTGGATTAGCAGTATCAATTTCTCTATCAATATATCTATTGAAGGCCATAGCTGCTGAACGAGCAAAGATCATACATAAAATAACCAAGCCAAATAACTGCCAGTTTAAACTACCATTTGTATGAGTTGTTCCTAAAAAAAAACCAATGATAGCAAATGGCATTGCAAAAATAGTATGGCTAAATTTAATTAGCGAAAGGTAATGCTTGATTTTGCTCATAATTTCGAAGATATTATAAAACCCACTCAATTGAGTGGGTTTTATTTGGCAGCCCATAGGAGAATCGAACTCCTGTTTCCAGGATGAAAACCTGGCGTCCTAACCACTAGACGAATGGGCCATAAATGTTGCTTTTATAAGAGCGCTGCAAATATAAATACTTTTGTATTTCTGCCAACATTGTCCTAAAAAAAAGTCAAAATTATTTTTCGTTGGTAAAACGAAATCCTAAACGCTTGGCAGTCTTTAGTTTCATATTCTGACTAATCTCTTTTATTTGATGTAAGGTGACTACTTGTACATCATTAAAATGGGGTGTTAGTAGTTCGAAATCCATCGCGAAAAGAATAGCTTCTTGTAATATGCTTTTCAGCGCTTCCTTGTCTATTATAGCATTTGGAAAATCGTTGTATAGGAAACTCATTCTTCCTTTACCCTCTACAAAGAAGTGTTTTTCTTTATTTATGAACATTCTACCTATTAGATAACCTAAATCATTTTCTCTATTGTATTTAAAACTATCGGATAAGAAATTATAAATATTAATGACTCCGCAATAGGTGCGATATATGTCTGTTTTAGCATAGGAGCTGTTCCAAATGTGGTGGCTCTTGTCAAAATGAAAAGTATTGCTGTGGAAATGAAAAATAAGTACATCTCCAGAAAAACGAAGTTCAGCTTCAAACTCTCCTTTATCTTTATATTCTACCTTCACATGTTTGTCAATTGTACATAATTGACCGTCCAGCTCTTCGGCTACATCTTTTAAAATAACTTTTAATTCTTCGAAAACATCTTTAGAAGTTCTGTAAACGGCTTGTTTAGTGGATGCTTTTTGACACAGTTTATTGAGTATTTCTTTCTTTTTGTTCATCTAGTAGGATTTTGCAAATAAAACTTTTTGAGTAGAAGAGTTTCCGCTATATATACAAGATCCTTTTTTTAGTTTATTGTTTATTGGAATACAACGAATTGTAGCCTTTGTTTCTTCCTTAATTTTTTGTTCGGTTTCAGATGTTCCATCCCAATGAGCGTAAACAAATCCAGCATCATTGGCAATCAATTCTTTGAAATCTTCCCAATTATTAGCATGATGTGTGTTATCATCTCTAAATGTAGCTGCTTTTTGGTATAAGTTTTCTTGAATTTGCTCCAAAAGGTTAGAGATTTTATTGCCCAAGTCAGATACTTGAAGTGTTTCTTTCTCCAAAGTGTCTCTACGGGCTACTTCTACGGTTCCATTTTCTAAATCTCTTGGTCCAATAGCAATTCTTACAGGAACACCTTTGAACTCGTATTCAGCAAATTTCCATCCAGGTTTATGCGTGTCCCTCTTGTCAAATTTCACGCTAACTCCTTTGTCTTCTAAATCGGCTTTTATTTTTAAGGCTTCTTCGCTTATTTGTGCCAATTGCTCTTCTCCTTTGTATATGGGTACAATAACTACTTGAAATGGCGCTAATTTTGGTGGTAAAACTAATCCATTATCGTCAGAATGAGTCATGATGAGAGCACCCATTAAACGCGTAGAAACGCCCCATGATGTTGCCCACACATATTCTAAATTACCTTCTTTGTTTGCAAACTTTACATCAAAGGCTTTAGCAAAATTTTGACCTAAAAAATGAGAAGTTCCAGCCTGTAAAGCTTTACCATCTTGCATAAGTGCTTCAATGCAGTATGTTTCCAAAGCACCAGCAAATCGTTCGTTGGCACTTTTTAATCCTTGAATAACAGGCATAGCCATAAACTTTTCTGCAAAAGTTGCATAAATATTAATCATTTGCTCTGTTTCTTGAATAGCCTCTTTTCTAGTGGCGTGAGCGGTATGCCCCTCTTGCCAAAGGAATTCAGCTGTTCTTAAAAACAAACGCGTACGCATTTCCCAACGCACTACATTAGCCCATTGGTTAACAAGAATAGGAAGGTCTCTGTAAGATTGAATCCATCCTTTATAGGTGTCCCAAATAATTGTTTCTGATGTTGGGCGTACAATTAATTCTTCTTCCAATTTTGCTTTTGGGTCTACTTCCACACCTTTCCCGTCTTCACTATTTTTCAATCGGTAGTGTGTAACTACAGCACATTCTTTAGCAAATCCTTCAACATGGTCTGCCTCTTTGCTTAGATAAGATTTAGGAATGAATAAAGGAAAGTAAGCATTAACATGCCCTGTTGCTTTGAACATTTTATCCAATTCTGCTTGCATTTTTTCCCAGATAGCAAAACCATAGGGTTTTATAACCATACACCCCCTAACACCTGAGTTTTCTGCTAGGTCTGCTTTAACCACTAAATCGTTGTACCATTTAGAATAATCCTCTGCTCTTTTGGTAAAATCCTTCGCCATTTTTAAATCTGCTACTTTGTTTGTAATTTTACGCTTGATTTTGCGTTATAATGATGACAAAATTAAACATTTAAATGATTCTATCGTAGAATAGTTATATAATCAAAGGAAAGAAATTCAATCATGAAACAATACTATATTACTCTTTTTTTGATAGCATTTTTACTAAGCTCATGTGTGGTTGTTGTAGATTCTACATCTTCA
>CACHMF010000047.1 GCA_902580855.1 uncultured Bacteroidota bacterium
TATCAATATAGAAGTCAGTTTAAGTATGTATATGATTTATCAGAAGAATGGAAAAAATATACAGGACTTCCTTTTGTATTTGCTTGCTGGGTAGCTAATAAATCATTATCAGAATCATTTAAGGAATCTTTTGTAAAGGCACTACATTTTGGAATGGATAGGCTTGATTTATCCTTAGAAGAAAAAGGGATAAATTTTCCCTCATCAATCAATCAAAAAAGATACTTGACAGAAATAATTAGTTACGATCTTGATGCTGATAAAAAACAGTCATTAGCTCGTTTTCTTAAAGAAATTTCTTAACGACCTCTCTTCTTGGCAGCTTCTTGTTGTTTACGCGCCATTTCTTCTAAGCGCTTTTGAAACTTAGATTTTTTAGTAGGCTTTTTCTTGTTGTTTTCAATTTGCGCAATGATAGCATTCTCATTAATAAAGAACTTGCGCATTACAAATTGTTGACCAAAAGTAATCATGTTGGCTAAGAAATAGTAATAGCTTAAACCTGCTGCATAATTGTTAAAGAACCCCAAGAACATAATAGGCATCAAATACATCATCCACTTCATTTGTGCCATTTGGGGGCCACTCATTTGACTGTTCATTCTAGTGTAAAGAATAGTAGAGACAGTCATTAATAAAGTGAATAAACTCACATGGTCACCATAAAAAGGAATCTCGAAAGGAAGACTCATTATTGAGTCATAAGAAGATAAATCATCTGCCCAAAGGAAACTTTTTTGACGAAGTTCAATACTCGCGGGGAAAAAGCGAAACATTGCAAAAAGTATAGGCATCTGTAAAAGCATAGGTAAACAACCACCTAAAGGATTAACTCCTGTTTTTTTGTAAAGCGCCATCACTTCTTGTTGCGCTTTCATAGGGTCTTTTTCTTTATGCTTCTCTTGTATTTTATCCATTTCTGGTTTTAAAACCTTCATTTTAGCCTGAGACTTGTAAGCCTTTAAAGTGAATGGTGCCAATACCATCTTAATGATTATGGTCATGATTAAAATTATAATCCCATAATTAGTTATACTATTATCAAGCCAATTAAACATTGGTATGACAGCGTATTTATTTACCCAACGGAAAATCCCCCATCCAAGTGGTATCATACGCTCCAAATCCATATTATATGTTGATAATGATTGATAGTGGTTAGGTCCAAAATAAAATTGTAGAGGTATGCTTTCTTCAGACTTGTGTGTGTATGGAAGGGTGATGTTTGCGCTTAGTTCTCTTACAAACTTTTTAGACCCTTCGTGTGTTTCTGCTTTAATTAATGCAGAGCGATCAAAACCATTATTATTGATGAGGACAGAACTGAAAAATTGATGCTTGAAACCTATCCATTGAGCTTTTCCGTTCAACTCTTCTTCGTCATTTTTTGTTTCGGATAAGTAATCTACATCATCGTTTAAATACTTGTAGTAGACAGTAGAGTACATACGTTCATTATCAAGGCTCTTCTCTGTGTGGGGAAGGTTTAGAACCCAGTCTAGCTCTAAGGCATTTTGGTTTGAAGGAATCAAGCTGTTTAATCCATTAGAGTTAACATGGAAATCCATCATATAGTCTCCTTCTTTTAGTGTATACACATATTCTAGAAAGCGATTTCCTTCAGCCATTAACTTCATGCTAACGCTCTGACTTGAATGTTTGTTTGATGTAAAGTATAAATCTTCTGTATTGATCATCCTGTTTTCAGAAAAAAACTTAAGATTAAAAGCAGAAGAATCTTTGTCTATTAGGTTTAGTGGTAAAGAATCGCTAGTTTGATATTCTTTTAAGATAGCAGCTGTGATACGCCCTCCTTTTGCAGAAATATGTAACTCTAACTTATCATTTTCAATAATGATAGTATCATCACTTCCATAAGCACTCATTGCAAAAGCACCATATTTACTGATTCTTTCCTCTGAAGACATGCTTTCGTTATTGGTGTCGGCTACTTCGGAAGTTGGTTTCTCTTCTATCATTTCTTCCACAATCACAGTGGTAGATGTGTTGTCTTGCTCATTAGTTTTTTCTTCAACAACCGGTGGATATATTATGTTATATCCAACAACTAATAAAGCGATAAGAATAATACCGGTGATGGAATTTCTGTCCATAAGTTTATTTTTCTTGTGCGTGTGTTAATGCTGCTTTTACAAAACTAACAAAAAGTGGTTGTGGGTTGGCAACTGTGCTTTTATATTCTGGATGAAACTGAACGCCAATAAAAAATGGGTGTTCAGGAATTTCAATAATTTCTACTAATCCAGATTCTGGGTTGATTCCTGGTGTCCTCATACCACTACTTTGGTATTGCTCCAGAAAATGATTATTGAATTCAAAACGATGACGGTGTCTTTCAGATATTAGCTCCCTTCCATAAATATCTTTAGCTAACGAACCATCTTCTATTTGACAAGGATAAGCACCTAAACGCATTGTTCCTCCTTTATCAGTAATAGATTTTTGCTTTTCCATTATGTCAATTACAGGATATGGCGTTTCAGGATTTATCTCTGTAGAGTGAGCATTTTTTAAATTTAATACGTTTCTTCCGAATTCGATTACGGCACATTGCATGCCTAAACAAATTCCTAAAAATGGAATGTTATTTTCTCTAGCAAATCGAACAGCGCTTAATTTGCCATCAATACCTCTGTCTCCGAAACCTGGAGCAACTAAGATGCCGTCTAAATCTCTTAATAAATAAGCACATTTTTCTTCCTCTAATTCTTCAGAGTGAATCCAGTGTAATTTAACTTTACATTCATTAGAAGCACCTCCATGAATAAAGGCCTCAGCAATAGATTTGTAGGCATCTCTAAGCTCTACATATTTTCCAATTAGACCGATATGAACTTCGTGTTTTGGATTTTTTAACCTGCCTAAAAATTCCTTCCACGATTTTAAATCAACATCAGTGTCGTCTTTCAATCCTAATTTTCTTAGTGCAACTCTGTCAAGCTTTTCTTGTTCCATTAATAATGGAACATCATAAATGCTCTCTGCATCGATGGATTGGATTACTGCTTCCTTTTCAACATTACAGAAAAGTGCAATTTTTCTTCTTATATCAGAATTTAAATCATGCTCAGTTCTACAAACTAGTATATCTGGTTGTAATCCTAATTCTCTTAATTTTTTAACAGAATTTTGAGTTGGTTTTGTCTTTAATTCTCCCGCTGCAGAAAGGAAAGGAACTAATGTAAGGTGTATAGAAATAGCGTCTCCCTCTAGTTCCCATTTGAGTTGTCGAACAGCTTCAATGAATGGTAAAGATTCAATATCACCTACTGTTCCACCAATCTCTGTAATCACAATATCGTATTGACCAGTACCACCTAAGAGTTTGACATGCTCTTTAATTTCATTTGTAATATGAGGAATAACCTGAACAGTTTTTCCTAAATAATCTCCTCTTCTTTCTTTATCAATAACCGATTGATAAATACGGCCTGTTGTTACATTATTTGCTTGCGAAGTAGCAGAGGTTAAAAAACGCTCATAGTGACCTAAATCTAAATCAGTTTCAGCACCATCATTTGTCACATAACATTCACCATGTTCGTAAGGATTCATAGTGCCTGGGTCAACATTGATGTATGGGTCTAGCTTTTGGATAGTTACAGCATAACCTCTTTCTTCCAAGAGTTTTCCTAGTGAAGCAGAAACAATACCTTTTCCTAAAGAAGATGTTACTCCTCCCGTAACAAAAACATATTTGGTTGCTGAGGTTTTACCCATGTTTTATTTCTCTTTTTTGCTAATGAAACAATTGAATTGCGAAATTAAGAAGAAAAAGTGGAGCCCATTCTAAAAAGAATTAAAAAGTTAAACTCATTCCAAAACTAGGCATTAAAGGAAGTTGATTTACTCTTTCGTATTTAATTCTATTGAAGTAAAAAATGTTTTCACGGTTGTAGGCATTTGTTATACCTAAATTCCAGTTGAAGGCACTGTTTTTACTGAGCTTATGTTGTTTCTTGATAGCGACATCTAATCGGTGATAGTAAGGTAGTCTTCCTTGATTGATATCAGCATATAGTATGCCTAATTCTCCATTTTCAGTTAAATAGTTTGAATTGATGCCTTCTTCGAAGTTTAATAGTGGATAAAACCCTTGAGTTTGTGTGAATGGAAAGCCAGAGCCTAAGTTCCATCTAGCATCTAAGCTCCAACTATTTTGGTAACCAAATTTATAAGTTGAAACTAGGTTGATGTTATGCCTTCTGTCGAAATGAGGGTGGTAGGTTTGATTTTCATCTGTTCTAGTTATATGACCTAGAGAATAAACTGTCCAAAAGTAAAATTTGGCATTACTGTATTTTAACACAAAATCTAAACCTTTAGCTAATCCTTCTTCTATAATAAAGTCTGGCTCGGAAATAGTTGTTTTATCCTTATTAAGGTTGGTGAGTTGTGTGAAATCCTTCATATATCCTTCAATATTAAAGTCAATATTATCAGCAATATCATATTCTAAACCTATGATTAGATGATTAGCTTTTTGAAGGCCATTAACAACCTCATTTCCTAAAAATTCATCAGGGATATCATCTGGAGCTGTTAAGAATCCATAAAAGAGATTTACAACATCTCGGTCTGAACTAGTAGAAACAAGATTTTGGGTATATTTTCCAGCAGCTAATTTGAATCGTAATTTCTCGCTAGCTAGAAATTTTGCGCCAAATCGAGGTTCAAAGGTTGCAGCAGTTGCGTTATATTTATAGATACGTGCTCCAGGTTCTATGATTAGCTTTTCAGTTTTTAGTTTGTATCTAGCAAATCCTGAAAATTCAGTAGTGTTTTCTTTTTGCTCCATCATTAGCCCTGAGGCGTTAGTGAAGTCATAATCGGTTTGGAACCCTAATACTTCAAGGCCGTATTGTAATTCATCATCACCATTAAAATATGTAAAGTCAAGCCCTAAGTTAAAGCCATTTATTCCACTTTTTCTTGGGGACAAACCTGATTCTTCTAGATTGATTAGATAAGATGAGTAGGCGAAATTACCCTGTATCAATACAGGAGTTGATCCAGGAACAAGTACGAAATTAGACCCAACACCTCCAGAGTTCCATCCTAAGTTAGAAACATCTCGATAGTTTACTTGGTCTTTGTAATTAAAGCCAAATAAATTCCATTTGCTTCCGTTACTTCCGTTTATAGATAACTTTCCATACAAATCTGTAAAGCTGTATGGAAGCCCTGTCGTATCAATGTATGTGTAAAGATATTTAGAGCTTTGATCTAAATAAGATGTTTTTCCTGATACAATAAATGAAGAGCTACCTCCTTTTTTACCTAGGGGACCTTCTAGTAGTAATTTGCTTCCAAATGTACTAGTAGATACTTTTCCTCCAAAACGATTTTTATTTCCATCTCGAGTTGTAATGTCCATAATAGAAGAGATTCTACCACCGTATTGAGCTCCAAAACCTCCTGTATAAATGTCAGCATTTCTTAGTAGATCGGTATCAAAAACTGAGAATAGTCCAATTGAGTGAAAAGGATTGTAAACAATCATTCCATCTAACAAGACCTTATTTTGAATAGGAGACCCACCTCGGATATATAATTGTCCTCCTTGGTCACCTGTAAAGACAACTCCTGGTAAAACCTGTAAGTATTGAGCTAAATCAGGTTCTCCTCCTATAGCAGGGATAAGTTCTATATCTTTTGGAGTCACCTTGGTAACCGATACTTTTACATCCGACTTCATGGCTTGTCTATCTGCCGAAATATGTACGGTTTGTAATTTTACAGAGGATTCGCTGATTTCAAATTTCTTGGTCAAAATTTGTTTTGCTTTCAATGAGATGTTCTCTCTCAAAGTGTCGTATCCAATATAAGTGATAAATACAGTGTGGTTTTTTCAAAAAACCTTGCTTTACCATACGCTTAAAGACAAATCAAAAAACAATGTAGCTTCCACCCTAAAGGTAAATCCGTTTTTTGTGAGGGATTATGAATTGGCAGCACGCAACTATTCTAAA
>CACHMF010000048.1 GCA_902580855.1 uncultured Bacteroidota bacterium
TCGATAATTTGCTTGATATATGGCAACGCAAACTCTTTGAAATCGTTGGGAGATAGAAGTCCCGCCCAAGAATCGAATACTTGGATTGTTTGTGCTCCTGCTTTGATCTGTGCATTGAGATAAGCAATGGTTGTATCGGTAATGATTTGTAACAGTGTATGCGCTGCTTCTTTGTTTTGGTGGCAAAATGCTTTGGCTTGAGAAAAGTCTTTAGATCCTTGTCCTTGTACCATATAGCAAAGTACTGTGAAAGGAGCTCCTGCAAAACCAATAAGAGGTACTCTTCCGTTCAAATCCTTTCTGGTAAGAGTGATGGCATCCATTACATATTTAAGCTTGTCATGTACATCGGGTATTTCAATGGCTTTGGCATCTTCAAGGTTTCGCACCGTTTTAGGCAAGAATGGTCCTTTACCAGGAATCATTTGTACCTCATAACCTAACGCTTGCGGTACAACTAAGATGTCAGAGAATAGAATAGCCGCATCGGTACCAACTTGTTCGATAGGCATGATAGTGATTTCTGAAACCAGTTCAGGAGTTTCACATCTTTCAAAGAAGGTATATTTATCGCGAAGTATACGATAGTCTGGTAAAAACCTTCCAGCTTGACGCATCATCCACACAGGAGGTCTTTCTATTTCTTCTCCACGCAAGGCGCGTAGTAATAAATCATTTTTTAGTTTTGGAAAATCGTGTTTCATTGATTGAAATATGCTTGGGCGGTTAGCATGATACTTTCCGCGCTAGATTCTTTACTAATAATAGGTTGTTGCCCATACTCCTTTAATGTCTGTGCTGTAGTTGTTCCGATGGCAAAACAAGGAAGTCCATTAAAACCACCATTTTCACTCATCCCTTTAACTGAACTTGGACTCATAAACGCCAAGCCATCAACAGACTGCAAATTTAGTTCTTTCTGAAGTATTTCGGTACGATAAATAACTGCTTCTGTAAGTTTGATGTTGGCTGTATTTAAAAGTTGGGGTAGCTCTGTTCTTCTTTGTTTTCCGCAGATGAAAAGCACCTCTTTTTCCCCGTTTTCTATAATCAATTTTGCGACGTCTTTAGCTGTTGCTTTTTTTGGATGTATAGCTTGAGGTATGTTTTTACCTGTTTTTGAACCAATCGCGTAAATTTTTTTTGGCAAGTTTTCTTGCATAATGAGATTAGCAGCCGTCCTGCTTGTTAAAACCCAAGGAATGTTTTTATCCCATTGATTACTGTCAAAATCTAACGGTATTGTTTTAATGAGAGGCTGACATGATACTCTTAAATTATCAGTAGATAGCGATTTTTTATCAACTTGATTAAGAAACAGTATGTGTTTACGGTCAGTCATTTTTTGAAGCAGTAATAAGTTCGTCTGCTCCTTGAGCTAGCGCTAATTGAGCCGCTTCTCGACCAATTCCTTTCGCTTCTTCCAAAGATTTACTCAGCTCAATTTCTATTTTTTCTTTTCCTTCCGTGTCCAGTACAATACCATGAAAATGCATTTCCCCTCCCTCAATATGTACCTCAGCACCTACCGGGGCAGAGCATCCTCCACTTAACTCGTTTAGAAAATCTCTTTCAGCTAGTGTGCAGGCAGCAGTTTCTAGGTGGTGAAGATATTGTAGAGCGGTAAAAATAGCTTCATCTCCTTCGGGATAAACGACAGCTACAGCACCTTGTCCAGGTGCATGAAGCATCCAATCTAGTGATTGAGTTATCTCATATTCCAACTCTAGACGAATGAGTCCTGCAGCAGCAAAGATGGCCGCATCCCAATTACTATCTTTAAGTTTTTGAATGCGTGTATCAACATTTCCTCTAATATCAACTATTTGATGATTAGGATAGCGTTGCAACCACTGCGATTTTCTTCTGTTGCTACTTGTGGCAATAATGGCTGTTTCTGTGTTGAGGAAATCGATTCCGTTGCGACAAACAATAACATCAGCTGGATTTTCTCTTTCTAATATAGCACCTAAGGCGATGCCTTCAGGTAATTCGGTCGGTATGTCTTTAAAGGAATGTACTGCGATGTCAATTTCTCCATTAAGTAGTGCATCATCTAAGGCTTTGGTGAAAACGCCCTTCCCACCCATTAAAGGCAGTGGTGTATCGAGAACTTTGTCCCCTTCTGATAGGATATGTACTAGTTCGATGTTGTAACCTTTAGCTTGCAATTTCTCGGCTACATGATTAGCTTGCCATAGCGCAAGCTTACTTTTACGTGTTCCTATCTTAATGTGCATCTAGATTGTACATTTCTTGAAAAATCTCCAAGATATCTTCATTATGACGGTATCTTTTACGAAGGTATTCTATGTTTTTACTGCTGATTCTTTTTAATATGCTGTTTATGAGTGGTTGAACTTTCTTTAATTCTTCTGTTGTATATTTTCCTTTATGTTTGCTTATTTCATCTATTTTTTCATTATCAAATAATTGGTTTAGTTTTTTAATAGTTGGACCTAATTTGTGCAATTTGTACCAGTCTTCAAACTCCATTTTGTGTAAGTTGATGATGGTTCGCGCTTTTGGGATATCCTTTCGTCTTTGCGCTAAAGTTTGGTCAGCCACCTCTTTTAGTTTGTCCATATCAATTAAACGTATTCCTTTCATTCTATCTAGTTCAGGATCGATATTTCTTGGTACAGAAAGGTCGATTAACAGTTTTTCTTCAGAGTAAACAGGAAGATGCTCGGGCTTTAGTGTTGGAGTTTTTGATGCGGTAGCTACCATGATGATGTCTGCAACAGCTACTTCTTCCAATAAACGATCTAAAGGAGCTGATGTAACACCATGTTTCTTCGCTATATTATCAGCTTTTTCAAATGTTCTATTGATTACAGTAATTTTTTTAAATTGATGGCTAGTTATATTTTCCAAAGTACGCTCTCCAATTTCTCCTACACCAAGTAAAAGGATGTTTTTTTCATTCAGTTTGTCAAAGTTATTACGAACATATAATACTGCGGCATGCGCTACAGAGGCAGCTCCTTTACTGATGTTGGTAAAGGATTGTACTTTTTTATTGGCCTGAAAAACAAACTGTAGCAATCGGTCAATGACACCATTTAAAGCATTGAGTTTTTTTGCCTGTTCCACACCTTCTTTTACTTGAGAAAATATTTGTAAATCGCCTAATATTTGTGAGTCGATTCCAGTACTTACTTCAAATAAATGCTGAATTGCTTCTTCTCCTTTTAAAACAAAACCAAATTTATTGAGATCTGTAAGTTTTCCATCACTATGTTTTATAAACAATTCTTTAAGTTGATGGATATTGCCTCCATCTGCGAAAAGTTGTGTTCTATTGCATGTTGAAACTGTGAAAATACTTTTCACATTCAACTGCATTGCCTCTTTTATTAGTAAAGAAGATTGCTCTCTATTCATGCTGAATTGCTCACGAACAGAGAGTGGTGATTGCCAATGACTGACACCAATGCTTACAAAATCCGGAATCATAATATGCAAAAATACGATATGTTATGCAGAAAATCAGTAATTAAATACTACGCTTTAAGATCATCTTTTCTAAACACTTTACCCAAGTATCGCTATCGTTTAAACTTTCTACTAGCTGTACTTTTTCACCTCCATGCTCTTCAAAAATTTCTTGGTATTCATCACCTATTTCGATAGTTGTTTCAAGGCAATCAGCTACAAAGGCAGGTGAAAAAACTAAAAGCTTTTTATCACCTTTTTTTGCACGTTCTTCTATAATTTCATCTGAAAACGGCTCAATCCATCCTTTTCCTAATCTAGATTGAAAAGCAACAGTAAAGTCTTCTTTTTTTAAGTTAAATCTTTTAGCTAATTGAAGTGCAGTTTCATAGCAACTTGCTTTATAGCAAAAGACATTAGCTTCGTTAATACCATGTTCACAATCATTATCTCTACAAAGACCTTTATCATAAACTTTGTCAACATGTCTTTCGGGAAGTCCGTGAAAACTAAATATCACATGATCGTATTGTTTAAAGTCATATTTTTTTCCTCTTTCTTCGAAAGCTTTTAGATATAATTCATGATCAAAAAATTGTGTTACAAATGTAACTTCAGGAATTACCCACCATTTTTTGATGACATCCATAGCTTGTTCAATAACTGATCCATTAGTTGCTGAAGCATATTGAGGGAAAAGTGGCAGAATTATAATTTGTTTGAAATTTTTGCCTTCCCAGCTTGATAAAATCTTTTTAAGTGATGGGTTTTTATAGCGCATTGCATATTCTACAAAATAATCACTACCTAAAGACTTTTTCAGTTTCTCACAAAGATTGTGTGTATGATAAATTATTGGTGATCCTTTTTCTGACCAAAGTTCTTTGTATACTTTTGCCGACTTTGGAGCTCTGAAAGGAACAATTATTCCATTCACTAAAATTTTCCTAAATAGCCAAGGTAAATCAATAACTCTTTTGTCATTCAGAAATTGAAATAAATAACTGCGAACATCTTTCGTATTTGGACTGTCCGGAGTTCCTAAGTTGACTAATAGTACGCCTGTTTTTGCTTTCATTGATAAATAATAAATAATAAGTTGTGGAGCTGGCGAGAATCGAACTCGCGTCCAAACAAGGAATCAAAGCGCTTTCTACATGTTTATTGTTTTTTAATTGTCGGGAAGGGTAAGGGAAAACACAACCTAACTCCAACCGTATCTTCTTTAGTTTCGCTTCTTAGCCGAAGCGCTAAGTTGCTAGCTCAAACTTTATCTGATGCTTCAAAAGAACTAGAGCTTTGAGCTCTCTCTTGTTCGGAAGCAAAGGCGTCCTAATTACTCTAATTAGGCAGCCATAGCGTAGTTATACTCGCCATTTAAAAAGGTTGTAATTTGATATTTACGAGCCAAAATACAATGCTCGACATGCTTACGGTTTCATTACTCTTGCTGTCAAAACCAGTCAGCCCCATGAAAATAAGAACGTTTTTTCAGTGTGTGCAAAGATACAGATTTATCATGGCAGCATTTGAGGAGTTTGTTAAATTTGTGCCAACCCAAAGTTTATAAGATGAAGATAGGGATATTAAGAGAAGAAAAAATACCACATGATAAACGCGTGTCTATAACGCCTAAGCAATGTGCCGTGTTGTTGAAGGAGTATCCACAAGTACAGTGGGTGGTGCAAAAAAGTCCTATTCGTTGTTTTTCTGATGAAGATTATTTTCGAGCAGGTATGCAGTTAGTTGAGGATGTGAGTGATTGCGATGTGTTATTGGGAGTAAAAGAAGTGCCAATACCGAATTTGATTGCATGTAAAACCTATTTTTATTTTTCACACACTATTAAAGAGCAACCATACAATAGAGCATTATTGAAAAAGATGTTAGCATTAAACATCAGTATGGTGGATTATGAAACGCTAACACATCCAAACGGTAAGCGTTTGATTGGTTTTGGTCGTTATGCGGGTGTAGTGGGTTGTTACAATGGTTTTTTGGCTTATGGAAAAAGAACAAAGAGATATGACTTAAAATCGGCTTATAAATGTTTTGATCGTAAAGAAATGGAGCATGAAATAAGTAAAATTGACTTACCAAATATCAAAATTATATTGACAGGTAAGGGTAGAGTAGGT
>CACHMF010000049.1 GCA_902580855.1 uncultured Bacteroidota bacterium
AACGGTGATAGAATTATCTTCATTGATTAACACATCAATGTGGGTACAGTGTCCTGCTAAAGCTTCATCAATGGAGTTATCTACAACTTCGTAAACTAAATGGTGCAATCCTTTTTGACCTACATCACCAATATACATGGCTGGTCTTTTGCGAACCGCCTCTAAACCCTCAAGGACTTGAATATTACCGGCACCATATTCCGGCTTATTCTCTACATTTTCGCTCATTATATTTTTCTATTTATTTTTAGCTGTTTTTCTAGTTAAAGACAAATGTAAAAAAAGCGCCCATATAGGCACTAAAAATCAGATATATATATCACTGTTTTTATTAACAATTAGTTGATAAGTTTTAGACTATAACTGATACGAAACACCCAACTGAATTTGACGCGGAATTACAGGGTAATTTTGCCAAATCTCGTATCCGCCAATCAATCGCTTACCACTTAAATATGCAGATAAAACTTTATTATATCGATACTCTACTTTTAAGTCAAAGTCGATGATATTTCCTAAATCAATATATTTTATTTCATTGTCAAGTTGACCTGCTCTTTCTGCTTCCCTTACAAAGGATGAATAAAAATCTACATGACCTATAATTTTTTCTCCAAGGTTGTAAAAACAATTTAGGTTAACTTCAAAAGAAGGCATTCCTGAGGGGTAGGTTAATTTCGCTAGATTATAGTTATTGTATGCTAAAGATAAATCAACACCTTTTTTTTCTGATGGATTCCAATTCGCATTTGCTTTAACAGAAAAGTGTTTGACATTATCATATAGTACAGAGAATTTATTTAGATAGTAATCTGGACTCTCATTTCTAGCAAAAAAGACCATATCTGTTCTATTAGCAAAAGAGAGTTCTGCACCCAAACGGATATCATAATTAAAGTAGGTGTTTAAGCCAGCATATAAATCTACTGAAGAAGTATTTTTAAGTTCTGCAGCATCTCCATCATATATTAAAGCATTCAACACAAAAGGGTTTTCCTTGCTCAGACTCCAATATGAGTTCTTCTGCAGCCCAGAACGCACCCCTCCATAAAGCTTAAATATTTTAGGAACAATATCACAATCGACACGTAACTGAGGGTAGAAGTGAAAATTCAAACCTACAGTATCCGTCATCCTATTATTGATCACCTCATCGAATCCAGCACTTACTTTTACACCATATAAATCACCATAAAACCTTGGACTTAAGGAATAAACTCCTTCTCTAGATTTTTCAGCTGCAAAAAGCATATCTGTGGCTGTATTATTTGTATATAAATCAGCTTTAAAACTTACCGAATAATCATAAGTTCCGAATCTCTTTTTAAATAGTGATTCAAAACCATAATTATTTTCAGTCATCTCGTTTAAATCGGAAAGATGTATACCTGTAAAATAACGTAACCTATCACGACTATTGTGTTTACTTTCTAAAGATACATTTAATTGAGAATAACCCCAATACTGATGTATTTGTTGTTCTGATAAACTATCATTCATACCGTGTGCAGAAAACATATTTCCAGATCTAGAAATATTTGCATTAACAATTCCAAAATCCAGAACCCCTTTTCCGTATGCTGCTATATTGGTTTGTTGAAATCCCGCATCATAACCTTTTATTTTAGCAGGGGAATTGTGATACCCAAACTCTACTGCATAACTCCACTGTTTATTGCGTAAGGAATTGTAGTAAACTTCAAAGGAAGGTAGTGCTGTATTGCCTAATCCCAGTTTCAAATAGGTCTGATACAAGCGAGGAATAGGCTCACTTTTAATTTTTGCAGCTCTTATCGTATCAATTTGATAAGCTGTTTGATATTGCTTTGGTAAAGTACTGTAATATACTTTCTTCTGTACTTTTACGGTATCAAAAATTTTAGGGATGTCTACTATTTTTCTCGCTGGAGGAATCGTAGGAATAAATTGCTCTACCACATCCACCTCTTGCACATCTAAATCTTGATCTTGCGCCCACAGATTAAAGGACGAAAAAATCAGTAGTGTAATTATAACCTTATTCTTCATCTTGCTCAAGTATTTCTTCTTCCATCAAATCATCAAAGTCAATCTCCATATCTTTCAATAAATCAATGATTATTTCAGATTCTTCTTGCGTTTGGTTTTGCTGTACTTCCAATGCTTCAATCGCTTGTTTTTTATCAATTGCCAATTGCTTCAATTCTTCTCCATCATGATTTTCTATCACACTTTCTAAAGTCGCTTTTGCTTGAAACAAATTACCCTGCGATAAATAAACATCTCCCAACAAGATAAAACCCTTTGCAATATGGTAATCATCTGTGAAGTTTTCTGCCAAACGGAATATTTGCTCTTCCGTTGCGGTGAAATCATCTTGCAAAAATAGTATGTAAGCTAACTGGTATTGCGCTTTTGCTCCTGCCTCCGAATTGGTTGCCGACACAATCCACTGATAATGCTTTTTGGCCAAATGATATTCTGATTGTTCAAAGGCATGATTAGCTATAATGCTACGCGCTTTCACTTGTAAATCATTATCTAATTTATCCAATGCCATTACTGCTTGGGCCGCGGCTAACATTTGATCAGCATTTTGCAGCTCAACATAACAGTTAAGCAATGCAATAGTTGCTTCTCTTTGCAACTCTTTATCCTGTGCTTGAGCTAACAACTGTGTGTAATGTAAAGCAGCAACTCCGAAATCGTGTTGCCCTATCTCTATCCTTGCAGCTTGACTCAATGCTCTTTCCGTAAACTGATTTTGTTTGAATTCCAAAACAGCTAAATAGTCCGTCAAAGCTTCATTCTTACCAAGTGCAAATAGCGCTTCTGCCTTGTAGAAATGCGCTGACAACTTAAATGCCGCTTGCGGGAAATTCTGTAAATACTCACCAAAAGCAGAAATAGCTCTTACATGCTCACCTTTAGCATACAACATCTCTGCAGCTTCATAAGTAATAGAATCTTGCGCTGAAGCACTAACACTTACATTAGATAACCCTTCTACATAATTAAAATACGACCTTACATCTCCTGCTTCTACAAATACATTTTTCAAGCCTACCAAAGCTTCTGATGACTCTGTAGTAGCAGGATAATCTTCAATAACTCGTTTAAAGTTAGCTATAGCTGGCGATACATTGTCTGTGTTGTAGTGATACAATCCTAATTTTAACAATGCTTTTTTCACCAAAGGGCTATATGGATGATTATCTACTACATCTTGCAAATGCAATAAACCTTCTTCTTGCAAGCCATTCGAAAGATGAATATTTGCTAAGGCATATTTCGCATCATCAATATAAGGAGAAGCAGTATGTTCGATAATCAATTGTGATAAAGTTACTTTCTTCTTAGCTATTTCACCAGACAAACCATAACATATCGCTTGCTGATAAATAGCGTAATCTATATCGAAGACAGCCGTGTTTTCTGCTTGCGCGTAAAAATCAACAGCACGCATGTATTGCTTATTCATGAAGTAAGCATCTCCTACTCGCAAACAAGCATCATTCAATTTTTGCTCTTCTGCAGCATTTTTGATGTACTTACGAAACCATTTAATAGCCGAAGTATAATTTTGCTGTTGGTAGTGAGCATAACCTAAAGAATAGTACACATTAGCATATTCTGCTAATCTAAAAGATCCGGAAGCGTATAGAAATTTCTCAAATTGATTAACAGCTTGTGAAAAGTCGCCTAAAGCATGAAATGCTTCTCCTTTCCAATAGTAAGACAAAGCTTTATATTCTGGTAAAGAAGTATATGTTAACGATTGATCAAAAAGTTGAATCGCCTTCTCTTTGTCATCTTGATTAAACAACTCTAACCCTCTAAAAAATGCCATACGTTGATACACTTGCTTTTGTTCAAAAGTCAACTGACCTAAACGCTCTAAAGCTGCTAACGCTTGTATATAGTTACTAGATGAAGAGTAGGACTTCACTAAATAATCTTGCACTAATGGCAAAAATTTTGACTTCGGAAATTGTGTGATGTAATTTTGAAAAACACCAACAGCATCAGCATATGTTGCTTCTTGTTCATATACTAATTTCGCATGATTAAAAGCAGCATGTTCTTGCAAGTTTGCATCAAAATTAAAAGAAGCTGCATGCTTGTAAGCATTCAGAGCATATCCTTTCTGATTATTCTGCATATAACAATCCGCTAAATGATAAGCTGCATATTGAGCCAAGCTATCTTCCTCTTGCAATACCTCCTGAAAAAGAACAGAAGCCCGCTCTAAATTTCGCTCCTGATAATAAGCAAAACCTAGCTGATATTTATCTAATCTTCCTATCTTTTGTGTTGTAGCATTTTGAAAGCGTTCTAGAAAAGTAATTGATTTTCCAAACTGATTGGTTCGATAATAAGCATCTCCTATTAAACGCGCAATCTCTGGAGATCGTTTGGTGTTAGCACTATCCAAAAGCGGCAAAGCAAAAATCAATAGCTCCTGATTTCTTCCTTGTAAATAATAAATCTGAGCAATATAATAGCGAACAATTGAACCAATACCTGGAACCTCCTTCAATGTTTCAAAACCATTCAGAGCAGTTGCATAATTTCCTTCCAAGTAAGCAATATGCGCAACATAGTACTTTGTTAAATCCTTGAATTTAAACTGCACCCCCTTCAACTCTTTAAAAGACAATTTTGCCTCTTCAAAATTTTCTTCTACAAAATAAGAGTATCCTTGTCGGAAATAGAACATATCACGTTCATCATTCTTTAATAAATCAGTATTAAGCTGCGCGTATTTGGCAATTGCTGCTGTATAGTTTTTCTCTCTAAAAAATAGATTTCCTAAATTGAACCGCACATCATTAACAAATAAACCTGTAGGGTATTCCTGCAAATATTTTTCCAACTGAAAAGCAGCATCTTCATTAAAGAGTTCCATAGCACAAACAGCAAGATCAAATTGTCTTTCTTCTATTTGCAGTGGTGTTAAATTATCAACTTCTAAAGCACTTAAATACAATTGAGCCAAAGCATAGTTTCTTTTAGCTATCAACTCCTGTACTTTATTCCAATCAGACGATTGTGCCGCAGCCCCAAACGAACTTAAAACAAAAGCAAAA
>CACHMF010000050.1 GCA_902580855.1 uncultured Bacteroidota bacterium
AATGGTGTCCTTACAAAAAATGAAACATTGGGAAATGGCACCTGCTAATGCGCGTATACTAGCTGAGAAAGAAATCTTTTTTGCCTTTACAAGTCGCTATCTCGAGAAAAAAACAGATGTGCTTTCAAACATTAAAACAGCTTTAGCTCATGGTCTAACTCAAGAAGATGCGTTAGCAGCCTTGACTACAAATCCTGCTGAAATGATTGAAGCTTCTACTGACTTAGGAACACTTGAGCAAGGTAAAATAGCCAACTTCTTAATCTGCTCTGGCAACCTTTTTGAAGAAGGTGAAATTTACAGTAATTGGATTCAAGGAAAGGAACACATTATCAATAGAAAAAACAACTTTGATGCGCGTGGCAACTATCTCATCAACGAAAAAGACACGCTTATCATCAATGGTTCTTTAGCCAGACATAAAGCAAAAATTATACAAGATAGCACTGCTATCAAAGTAAAGTTAATACAAGAAGGGCAACACTTTACTTTGGAATATGAAACAGAAGGAGTTTATCGCATCAGTGCCACATACATCAATGGTGCCCTGGAAGGAAAACTAAACCTGCCAAATGGAGAATGGACAAAATGGTCAGCTAGTTTTTTAAGTAAAGAAGAAAATACAGAAAGCAAAAGGGAAAATAATTCAGAAGTGATTGGTAATTTATGGTTCCCTAACATGGCATATGGCTGGACTGAAAAACCATCGCAAGACAATCTACTTTTCAAAAATGCCACCGTTTGGACCAACGAACAAGTGGGCATTTTATCCGCTGCTGATGTAGCTATTAGCAATGGGAAAATCCTTGCTGTTGGACAAGGTCTTATCGGAAATGAAATATTTGGAAATGAAATCTTTCAAGAAATAGACGCAACAGGTAAACACCTCACAAGTGGAATCATTGATGAGCACTCACATATTGCAATAGACAGAGGTGTAAACGAAGGCTCGCAAGCTAGCAGTGCAGAGGTGAGCATTGCCAATGTAGTGAAGTCGAACGATATCAATATTTACCGTCAGCTTTCTGGCGGTGTAACTACCGCTCAACTCTTACATGGATCAGCCAATCCAATTGGCGGGCAATCAGCAATTATCAAATTCCGTTGGGGAAGTGCACCTGAAGAAATGAAACTGGAGGGTGCTGCCGGTTTCATCAAGTTTGCATTGGGGGAAAATGTAAAACAATCAAACTGGGGCGATTTTGAAAGAATCCGTTTTCCACAAACCAGAATGGGTGTAGAGCAAGTGTTTTACGATCACTTTCACCAAGCCAGAGCTTATGAGAAAACTTGGAAAGAGTATAACACGCTTTCGATGTCTGAAAAACGAAGAACAGTAGCGCCAAGAGAGAATTTAGAAATGAATACTTTGGTTGAAATTCTAAACAAAGAGCGCTACATTACTTGTCACTCTTATGTGCAGTCAGAAATCAATATGCTAATGAAAGTTGCCGACTCTATGGGCTTTACTTTAAACACCTTCACACACATTTTAGAAGGATATAAAGTAGCTGATAAAATGAAGGAACACGGAGCTGGAGGTTCTACCTTTTCTGATTGGTGGGCTTATAAATTTGAGGTGAATGATGCCATTCCTTACAATGCTGCTCTACTTCAAGACATGGGTGTGTTAACCGCTATAAACTCGGATGATGCCGAGATGGCAAGACGATTGAACCAAGAAGCGGCTAAAGCTGTGAAATATGGAAGAGCAACTGAAGAAGAAGCTTGGAAAATGGTAACGCTTAATCCAGCTAAACTTTTACACATAGACCATCTAGTAGGAAGTATAAAAGTTGATAAAGATGCCGATCTTGTACTGTGGTCGGAAAACCCTTTATCTGTGTATGCAAAAGTAGAACAAACTTATGTGGATGGTCGTTGTTATTTCAGTCTAGAAAATGACCAAGAATTACGTGCTCGTAACAAGGCTGAACGCCAACGGTTAATCCAAAAAATGCTCAGCGAAAAAGATGCTGGAAAACCCACACAGAAAGTAAAACCAGAACACCACATCCTGTATCACTGCGATACTATGGACAAGAACGGACATAGTCAGGGACATAGTTGCTCACACTAAAAAGAAAAAGAAATGAGATTTTTAATAGCTACATTTTGTTTGTTTGGCGCACTAAATACTTTGGCGCAACACACCCTCTTTTTAGGGGGTACAGCACATATTGGTGATGGAAGCAAAATAGAAACTTCAGCCATTGCCATTAAAGATGGAAAATTTGAAATGGTAGCCGATGCTAGAGTCATTCGTATTGACCCATCAGTTTACGATACCATTATTCATATTTACGACCAACATATATATCCTGGTTTTATCGCTACGAATACTACTTTAGGGATTACCGAAGTCAGTGCCGTTCGAGCTTCTAACGATTTTCAAGAAACAGGCGCTTTTAAACCGCATGTGCGCTCTTTAATTGCTTTCAATGCAGAGAGTAAAATCATCCCAACCATAAGAAGTAATGGGGTTTTACTAGCGCAAGTAGCTCCAAAAGGAGGGCGTATTACAGGAACTTCTTCAGTGATGAAATTAGATGGATGGAACTGGGAAGATGCCGTACAAAAAGTAGATGATGGTATTCATCTGAACTGGCCTTCTTACTTTGTACAACACGGTTGGTGGGCTGAGCCGGGTGATATTGAAAAAACAGATCGATATACGGATCAAACCGTTGCTATATACAACTATTTTCAAAAGGCATTTGCTTATCATCAGTCTTCCGAAAAAGCAATAGATTTAGAACTTTCCGCAATGAGTGGATTATTTGACGGATCAAAGCAGTTGTATGTACATGCCAATCTTGTAAGAGAAATCACAGACGCTATATTGTTTGCAGCAAAATATGGATTTAAAAACATGGTAATTGTAGGCGGTAAAGAAGCACATCTTGTAGCAGAGCTATTGGTAAAATACAAAACGCCTGTTATCTTAGATCGCATCCACCGCTTACCAAATACCTCTGATGCAGATGTAGATATGCCTTATAAGCAGGCGGGTCTTTTACATGCCGCAGGTGTAAGTATTAGCTTTTGTTACCAAGGAGACATGGAAGCTATGGGGCAAAGAAATTTACCTTTCTCGGCAGGTACTGCAGTAGCTTACGGTCTTCCATATGAAGAAGCAATTGCCGCACTGACTTTAAACACTGCAAAAATGCTAGGGATTGACCAAGAAACTGGGTCACTAGAAGTGGGCAAAGAAGCTACTTTCTTCATTTCTAAGGGTGATGCTTTGGATATGAGAGGCAATAATGTAAAATTTGCTTTTATACAAGGGCATGCTGTTGATTTGGACAATCATCAAAAAGCATTGGATAGAAAATACCGAAAGAAGTTTGGAATAGAGATTAAGCAGTAATTAGTAACCCGCTTTATCACGTACTCTTTGTAGCACTGTTTGTGCAATAGCTCGCGCTTTGTCGGCTCCTTTTTGCAATTCGTTTTCTATCTCTTCTTTGTTTTCCATGAGATAACTGTACTTCTCCCTTTGTGTTGCAAATTTTTCTAAAATCAATGAATAAAGTGCTTGCTTTGCATGGCCGTAACCAAAGTTTCCTCCTTCGTATTGCGCGCGTAATGCTGCTGTTTGTTCTTCTGTACCTAATAGTTTATAAAGCTTAAACACATTGCAAAAATCTGGATCTTTTGGGTCTTCTAGTGATGTACTATCGGTTACAATACCCATGACTTGTTTACGTAACTTTTTCTCTGGTAAAAAAATGTCAATAAAGTTGTTATGACTCTTGCTCATCTTTTGCCCGTCTGTTCCAGGAATAATCATTACACGCTGATCAATCTTAGCTTCTGGTAAAACTAAAGTGTTACCAAAGGCATGGTTAAAGGAGCCTGCAATATCACGTGTCATTTCTAAGTGCTGTTGCTGATCTTTACCTACCGGTACAATTTCTGCATCATATAACAATATATCAGCAGCCATCAACACTGGATAAGTAAACAATCCTGCATTGACATCCGAAAGTCTGCTTGCTTTATCTTTAAAAGAATGTGCATTAGCTAACATTGGGTATGGAGTAAAACAATTCAGGTACCATGTGAGTTCGCATACCTCTATTACATCAGATTGTCTATAAAAAATATTGTTATTCGTATCAAAACCGAAGGCTAACCAAGCAGCGGCAGTAGCATAAGTATTGCTCCGCAAGGTTTCTGCATCACGTATAGTCGTTAAAGAATGTAAATCTGCAATGAAAAATAAGCTCTCATTCGCTGGATTTTTAGAAAGTTTAATTGCTGGAACAATGGCTCCTAAAATATTTCCTAAATGTGGCACACCTGTGCTTTGTATTCCTGTCAAAACTCTTGCCATACTGCTAAAATTGAACGGTAAAAATAAGAATTACTACCTTATCTAGCACCCAATTCTTTTCCATATTTTTGCTTCTTATGAAAGTAATCAAGGGTATTTTCAGTTTACTTTGGCGATTTTGGTTTTTACTAACCTATACCATTCCTTTTGTACTTCTAATGCCTATCACTATTTTCTTTACACTAAACAATAAGTTATATCCTTACCTCTATTGGTTTTTACATCACATTGCTTGGTTCATGTTATATGCTAGCGGCATTTTTCCAAAGATTAAAAAAGAAAGCAAACTAGAGCCAAACAAACAATATATTCTTTGCTCCAATCATCCTTCTACGCTAGATATTGTTATGATGTTTGC
>CACHMF010000051.1 GCA_902580855.1 uncultured Bacteroidota bacterium
ATAGAGGAACGCTATAAAAAGTGTTTTGATAACAATAAAAAAGCCTCGCATTTGCGAGGCTTTTTATATATGCTTTGTTTTTTACTTCAATCGAATATTCAGTTCGTCTAGTTGTGCATTGTCAATAATAGCAGGTGCATCAATCATCACATCTCTTCCTGAGTTGTTTTTTGGGAAGGCAATGAAATCACGAATACTTTCTTGACCACCGAACAAAGAACACAACCTATCAAAACCAAAAGCGATACCACCGTGTGGAGGAGCTCCATACTCAAAAGCATTCATCAAGAATCCGAACTGTGCTTGCGCTTCTTCTTCTGTAAACCCAAGATGTTGGAACATCAAGCGCTGCAATTCTTTATCGTGAATACGTATAGAGCCACCACCAATTTCACTACCATTCAATACTAAATCGTAAGCATTGGCTCGAACTGCTCCTGGGTCTGTATCTAATTTATCTAAATCTTCTGCTTTAGGCGAAGTAAATGGATGATGCATGGCGTGGTATCGCTCTGTTTCTTCATCCCATTCCAACAAAGGAAAATCTACGACCCATAATGGGGCAAACTTTTTGGGATCTCTTAAGCCTAATTGCTCGGCCACCTCAAGTCGAAGCTCGTTCAATTGCTTTCGTACTTTGCTTATTTCGCCAGCCATAATCAGCATCAAATCACCTGGTTTAGCGCTCATTTTCATTGCCCATTGCGCTAAATCTTCTTGAGAGAAGAATTTATCTACAGATGATTTAAAAGTGCCGTCAGGATTATATTTACAGTACACCAATCCTTTAGCCCCAATTTGAGGTCTTTTCACAAAATCGATTAGTTTGTCTAATTGCTTTCTGGTAAAATCTGCACAGTCTTTGGCACAAATACCTACTACTAACTCAGCATTATCAAATATAATAAAGTTGTTTTGCTGTGTTACCTCATTAAGCTCTACAAAAGTCATTTCAAAACGAATGTCTGGCTTATCCGATCCATACAAACGCATAGCGTCATCATATGTCATACGTGGAAAATCATTTATCTCTAGACCTTTGATTTCTTTTAATAAGTGACGTGTTAGACCTTCAAAAGTGTTCAGGATATCTTCTTGTTCTACGAAAGCCATTTCACAGTCTATCTGTGTAAATTCTGGTTGTCTATCGGCACGCAAGTCTTCATCGCGGAAACATTTTACGATTTGGTAGTACTTGTCCATTCCACCCACCATTAGAAGTTGCTTAAAGGTTTGTGGTGATTGTGGAAGCGCATAAAACTGCCCTTCATTCATGCGTGAAGGCACAATGAAATCACGCGCTCCTTCTGGAGTTGATTTGATGAGGTAAGGTGTTTCTACTTCTACAAAATCTTGACTATCTAAATACTTTCTCGTTTCGGTAGACATACGGTGGCGTAACATCAAATTCTCACGTACCGGATTTCTACGAATATCAAGATAACGATATTGCATACGCAAGTCATCTCCGCCATCTGTTTCGTCTTCAATAGTAAATGGAGGTAGTTTAGCTGCATTCAAGATGTTTAAGTTACTTACCTCAATCTCTATATCTCCTGTAGGTATATTGTTATTTTTACTAGCACGCTCAATTACTTTTCCCGTAACCTGAATCACAAATTCACGTCCTAATTTTCGTGCTTGTGAACACAAGTCGACATTTGTATCCATGTTAAAAGCCAATTGGGTAATGCCGTAACGATCTCTTAAATCAACAAAGGTCATCCCGCCTAAATTACGTGTGCGTTGTACCCATCCACTAAGGGTTACTTCTTTTCCTACTTGCTCCAATCTGAGAGCTCCACAGTTATGTGTTCTTAACATCTTCAAAATTATTGAACCACAAAATTACAAAATACCCATGAGCAAAGGGATAAAAAAGAACCCAAAGGCTCTTTGTGTTATTGTTTGATAATTTTTTGTGTTTGTTCTTCGCATTGCAGGACGTAAACCCCTACTTTTAAGTGTGTAATATCAATTGTTTTCTTTCGGCTTGAAATCAATAACTCACCTAATCGATTATAAATATTTTTGATGCCTTCCTTATTTACGGTGATTTGAGTACATGCAGGGTTAGGAAAAGCAAAAAACGAATTTATATATTCGTTTATATCAGTAGAGTTAGTAATGACTGTAATCGTTCCAAATTGTGTTTGATTGTGATTCCACATAGAACATTCATAATCGTATACACCAGGTGTATTAAATGTGTGGCTAAAGTCCCATGGTGAGGAAGCACCATTTAAGGCGTATGAAAAGCTTTCCGGATTATTAGGAAATAATGATTGTTGTCCATCAATATTGTGTGTTCCTTGAACACAATTCCATTCTACGATATCACCTTGTTGTATAGTAATATATTGCGGATTAAAATACGGTGTAACCTGCATACTTCCACCAACCTCAACATTGTGTGTTGTTTGTGCCAATATACTACCTGCGACAAAGAAAAAACTAAAAAATACTACTATATTTTTCATTGATGTTTCAATTTTTTAGTATTGCAAAGTAAAGAATAAAAGATGGCGCTACAACCCAAATCAGACGAATACTATATGAAAGAAGCCTTGAAAGAGGCGAAGAAAGCATTGGAATTAGACGAGGTGCCAGTAGGAGCGGTCATAGTTTGTAATAATCAAATTATAGCTAGGGCGCATAATTTTACAGAGCACTTAAATGATGTAACAGCACATGCCGAAATGCAAGCCTTTACATCAGCAGCAGATTATTTAGGAGGAAAGTATCTCAACGAATGCACGCTGTATGTTACATTAGAACCTTGTTTGATGTGTGCTGGAGCTAGTTATTGGGCACAACTTAATAAGATAGTTTTCGGTGCTTCTGATGAAAAAAGAGGTTTCCAAAATATGGCAGGCTTAGTTCTGCACCCCAAAACAGAATGTGTGAAAGGGGTTATTGCAGAAGAATGTGCACAATTGTTGACTGATTTTTTTGCTAGTAAGCGAGAACTGAAGTAATTTTGTGCTAAAATAAAAAGATTATGTATCCAGAAGAAATGTGTACCCCAATGCGTGCGGACCTAACGGACGCAGGGTATGAAGAAATGCGTTCAGCAGAAGAAGTTGAGGCAGTATTAGGTAATGGTAAAGGAACAGTATTAGTAATGATCAACTCTGTTTGTGGTTGTGCAGCAGGAAACGCACGCCCAGCAGCCAAATTAGCTGCGCAACACAATAAATTGCCTAATAAATTAACAACGGTTTTTGCTGGACAAGACAAAGAGGCGGTATCAAAAGTAAGAGAGTATGCATTACCTTATCCTCCATCATCTCCATCTATTGTTTTGTTTAAAGATGGCGAAGTAGCACACTTTATAGAAAGACACCACATTGAAGGGCGTCCTGCACAAATGATTGCAGACAATTTAATAGCTGCTTTTAACGAGTTTTGTTAAACCAAAACTTTTCAGATAAAAAGCCTGCTTAATACGGGCTTTTTTTATGCTTTTTTAGAGTGATTAATCTAAAATTAATTAGTCAGCAGGGAGTTCTTCAACCATCTCTTCTTTAGGAAGGTTTTCTAAGTATTCTTTCATATTAATAAGTCCTTTTTCTAGTTGAGGACCTAACATGCTGTCCATCATCAAGCCGATCCAACGAGCTACGGGGTTATTTCCCATATCGCCCAAAAACGACCAACATACTTGCGTTACTCCATTTTCTTCTTTGAAAGCCCATTCGCCATTTCCTCTGCCGATTTCTTCTCCTTCTTTTAAAAAGATTACTTCAGTACGGATGCTCTTATTCTCTGTAGATTCCAGAATGGTTAAAGACCCAGAACCTATTAATTCAGGATCCCCTTCAAAATAGTAATAAGCGCCTACTCCTGCATCCGTATTTGAGTAGGTGTAGCTGGCATTAGGATCCATTTTGTGCCAAGCAGACCAGTTTGACCAATTTCTCAAGGTGTTTGCTTGTTTAAAAACATCTGCTACGCAAGCATCGATTTCAATGGTTCTAGTAACCGAGAAGTCTTTTGGCAATAAAAAGGCAATTCCGCACAAGGTAGCCAGAACTATAATTAAAACTTTCAATGCTTTCATGAAAAAAAATTTGGTTATTTTTTCAATACTTTCGGTACTTTAAAATAGTCCGAATCTTTTTTAGGAGCATTTTTTAATGCGTCTTCTTTTGTAATGTGTTCACCAACCTCATCTGCCCTCAATACATTCGTTTCTTCACTCATATATACCAAAGGTTGTACAGACTTTGTGTCTAGCTCCTCTAATTTGTCAATAAAGGAAATGATTTTGTCCATATCGGAAACCATTTTTTCTTTAGCCGCTTCATCAAACTCCAAATTGGCAAGCCGAGCTACTTTGTCTACAAGCATTTTATCTACTTTCATTTTCATAAAGAATCAACTCTGTTTCTATAATATTATAAACTCTATTTTTGAGTTCTTCAATGTTTGTTTCGTCCATCCCTTTTGTGTTTACTGCGTTATGAATTGAAATGCGAGCAACACCTGGTTTTCCTTGAAGGTAATTTGTTGGGAACAAGCACTTGTTGTCTGCAAAGGTAATAGGAATGATCGAAACTTGTTCCTCTATAGCTAAACGGAATGGCCCTTTTTTGAAACGAAACAGGCGTATGTCTT
>CACHMF010000052.1 GCA_902580855.1 uncultured Bacteroidota bacterium
TAAGCAAGCCGATATATTCATTGCTGGACATTTTTACGCTTCAGAT
This sequence comes from uncultured Bacteroidota bacterium, assembly GCA_902580855.1. Lineage (GTDB taxonomy): Bacteria > Bacteroidota > Bacteroidia > Flavobacteriales > UBA7312 > UBA7312. The sequence goes on from CACHMF010000052.1 coordinate 47, forward strand.
TCTCCTTATTTGTTTACTAGAGATGATGCTAGATCTTCTGATTTTAAAATCAGGACAATTGCAGATATTTCTTGCGATATTGATGGCCCTGTAGCTTCCACCATTCGCCCTTCTACCATAACGAATCCTATTTATGGGTATAATCCCCAAACAGAAAAAGAGGATGCTTTTGATAAAGATGGAGTGATTACTGTTATGGCTATAGATAATTTACCTTGTGAATTACCAAAAGATGCTTCTGAAGATTTTGGAAACGATTTGATTCAGCACATTTTTCCAGCTCTTTTACGAGGCGATCAAGATGATGTGATCGATCGGGCGACTATCTGTAAGAATGGAGATTTAAATACCCCTTATGAGTATTTAAGAGCGTATATAAGCTGAAACTAAGATTGTTTTAATCTAGCAATTGTTCCAATAGGGTTTTCTGAACGGAAAATAAAACTCCCTGCTACTAATATATCTGCACCTGCTTTTACTAAAAGTGGAGCGTTTTCAGCATTAACACCTCCGTCAATTTGAATTTTCGTCCTTGCATCTTTACTTTTGATTAGAGCTTTTAATTCTATTACTTTATTATAAGTGTTTTCAATAAAAGATTGTCCGCCGAAACCTGGATTAACAGACATTATACACACCAAGTCGATATCTTGAATCGTATCTTTTAATAAATTAACAGGTGTGTGTGGGTTGAGTGCTACACCTGCTTGCATTCCTTCAGATTTAATAGCTTGTAAGGTACGATGTAAGTGTGTACATGCTTCATAGTGAACGGTTAAAATGTCAGCTCCTACTTTTTTAAAAGTATTAATATAACGATCTGGATCCACAATCATCAAGTGAACATCCATAGTTTTCATTGCATGCTTTTTGATAGCTTTAATAACGGGCATTCCAAAAGAAATGTTTGGAACGAAAACACCATCCATTACATCAATGTGAAACCAATCGGCAGCACTTTCATTAACTAGTTCACAATCTCTTTGAAGATTAGCAAAATCCGCTGCTAAAATAGAAGGGGCAATTAAATGTGACATCTTTAGGGTATTGTTGAGGCAAAGGTATAAAAAAAGAGAGCTGAAGCTCTCTTGTATTTATCCCAAATAGGTTTTTAAAATTTTCGATCTCGAAGTGTGTTTCAATCTTCGGATAGCTTTTTCTTTGATTTGACGTACTCGTTCTCTAGTCAAGTCGAAGGCTTCTCCAATTTCTTCTAACGTCATAGCATGTTCTCCATTTAGTCCGAAATATGCTCTGATTACTTCACCTTCTCTAGGTGTAAGTGTTGCTAAAGATCGTTCGATTTCTTGACGTAAAGAGTCTACCATTAATCCTTCGTCTGGATTAGGACTGTCTTCACTGCCGATTACATTGTACATATTGCTGTCTTCGCCTTCCACCAATGGTGCATCCATTGATACATGACGGCCAGAATTTTTCATTGACTGTTTTACTTCATCCTCTGTCAAATCTACTGCTGCAGCTACTTCAGCTGGCGTTGGTGGTCTTTCTAATTCCTGCTCTAGCTGTGCAAAAGCTTTATTGATTTTGTTGATAGAACCAATTTTGTTCAATGGAAGACGCACAATTCTTGATTGTTCAGCTAACGCTTGTAGAATAGATTGACGAATCCACCATACTGCATAAGAAATAAATTTGAAACCTCTTGTTTCATCAAATCTTCTTGCAGCTTTAATCAATCCTAAGTTTCCTTCGTTGATTAGATCAGGAAGTGATAAACCTTGATTTTGGTATTGTTTAGCTACTGATACAACGAAACGAAGATTCGCTTTTGTTAATTTTTCTAAAGCCAATTCATCACCAGCTTTGATTCGCTGTGCCAATTCTACCTCTTCTTCGGCAGTAATTAGGTCAACACGACCAATTTCTTGTAAGTATTTATCTAGAGAAGCAGTTTCTCTGTTAGTAACCTGTTTGGTGATTTTTAATTGTCTCATATTGTAAAATATAGGTTTTTGTATTTGGTATCAGCGCTCTTTTACGAACGCTGATACAAAAGGTTGCAATAAATTCAAAAAATATTATTCTTCAGGTTTGCGCTCAGGTTTTGGTAATAATACTTTTCTAGATAAGCGTAGCTTTCCTGACTTAGCGTCAATTTCTGTTAGTTTAACTTCTACTTTATCTCCTTCATTCAATATATCCTCTACATTTTCGATGCGTTTCCAGTCAATTTCAGAAATGTGTAATAAGCCATCTGTTCCTTTGCCAATGTTAACGAATGCTCCGTATGGCATGATTGAACGAACAGTCCCATTGTAGATTTCACCAACTTCAGGGGTGAAAGTCAATGCTTTTATTTCTGCAATAGCATTATCTAACAATTCTTGCGCAGTTCCTAAAATTTCAACTTTACCTTTGTTTTCTACTTCTTCAATAGTAATAGTAGTTTCTGTATCTTCTTGTAATTGTTGAATGATTTTACCACCTGGTCCAATCACAGCTCCAATAGTCTCTTTTGGAATATACATGATATGGATTTTCGGTACATGTGGTTTTAATTGTGTTCTTGACTCTGCAATTGTATCTGTCAATTTCTCTAAGATATGTAAACGACCACCTTTAGATTGTTCAAGTGCAGTCGTTAAAATTTCATATGACAAACCTTGAATTTTGATATCCATTTGACACGCTGTGATACCTTTAGACGTTCCGGTTACTTTGAAATCCATATCTCCTAAGAAATCTTCATCTCCTAAAATGTCAGATAGTACTGCAAATTTTCCAGTTTCTTTATCTGTAATCAATCCCATTGCAATTCCTGAAACAGGAGCTTTCATTTGAATACCAGCATCCATTAATGCCATTGTTCCAGCACACACTGTTGCCATAGAAGAAGAACCGTTTGATTCTAAAATATCAGATACAACACGAACAGTGTATGGACAGTCATCACCAATCATGTTTGCTAATGCTCTTTGCGCTAGATTTCCATGACCAATTTCTCTACGGCTTACTCCTCTTATTGGACGAGCTTCTCCAGTTGAAAATGGAGGGAAGTTGTAGTGTAAATAGAATTTTTCTGAACCAGCAAAAGTAACACCATCAATTCTATTTTCATCTAGTTTTGAACCCAAAGTAACCGTTGTTAGTGACTGTGTCTCACCTCTAGTAAATAAAGAAGATCCGTGTGGGCTTGGTAAGTAGTCTACTTCACAAGCGATTGGTCGAATGTCTTTTGTTGTACGACCATCTAAACGAATTCCTTCATTTAACACCATGTCTCTTACTGATTTCTTTTCTGCATTTTTGAAATAGCCGCTAAGCATGAAGTCTTTTTCTTCTAATTCTTCTTCACTTAGAGTTTCTTTAAATGCTTCTTTCACTGCGCCAAATTGCTCTGATCTAGAGTGCTTATCTAAAGACTTTTTAGCCACTTCATAAAACTTATCGTAGCAAAAGTCCATTACACGCTTCTCAAGTTCTAAATCATGTGTTTCATGGCAATACTCTCTAACTTTTTTTAATCCAACTGCGTCAGCAAGATCTAATTGAGCTTGGCATTGTTTCTTAATTTCATTATGACCGAACTTAATTGCGTCAATCATTTCTGCTTCAGAAACTTCATCCATTTCTCCTTCCACCATAGCAACACTATCAGCAGATGCTCCAATCACCATATCCATATCAGCTTCTTCCAGTTGTGCAGGGGAAGGGTTTACAATAAACTCTCCATTAACACGACCAACTCTGACTTCAGAAATAGGTCCATCAAATGGAATATCAGAAATAGCTAAAGCAGCAGAAGCTCCTAGTCCCGCTAGTCCTTCTGGGCATACGTTTTCATCATGTGAAATCAATTGAAGCATGATTTGTACTTCTGCATGATAATCACTTGGAAACATTGGACGTAGGATACGATCTACCAAACGCATGATCAAAATTTCATGATCTGTTGGACGCGCCTCACGCTTTAAAAAACCACCTGGCACACGACCGGCAGCAGCAAATTTTTCTCTGTAATCAACTGTTAAAGGAAGAAAATCCACGCCTTCTCTAGCATCATAGCTTGATACTACAGTTGCTAAAAGTACTGATTTTCCCATTCTCACTTCTACTGACCCATGAGCTTGTTTGGCTAATTTGCCTGTTCTCAACTCAATAGTTCTTCCGTCATTTAGTTGAATTTCTTTTACAATTTCATTAAACATAATTTCTCTTTTTTACATACATATTAATACGCGAAAAGGCAATTTTAACAATTGCCTTTTGCGATATTATCATCAGAAAACACCTTATCTTCTGATTCCTAAATCTTTAATTAAAGCTCTATACTTTTCAATATCTTTATTCATCAAGTAGTCAAGCAATCCTCTACGCTTTCCTACCATGATTTGTAGAGAGCGTTGAGTGTTTTTGTCTTTACGATTTTTCTTTAAGTGCTCAGTTAAGTGTGAAATTCTATTCGTAAACAAAGCGATTTGTCCTTCAGTTGAGCCTGTGTTTTTTGCGTCACCACCGAACTTCTTAAAAATCGCGTCTTTTTCTTTAGCAGATAAATGCATTTG
>CACHMF010000053.1 GCA_902580855.1 uncultured Bacteroidota bacterium
AAAAAGGTGGCTTTAATGTTGTTGCTGTTGGAAATAAAAAAATATCAAAAATTGCAGATTACTATATTGATGATTTCGTAGATTTTGAATTTGATAAAATATGCAAAAGCTAGTAGAAGTTGACCCATGGAAAATAAAACAAAATGAATTAGGCTTTGATCAAAGACCCTATGAAAGCATTTTTAGTTTAGGAAATGGTTCCTTTGGACAAAGAGCTAATTTTGAGGAGAAATATTCGGGTAAAACCTTATTAGGAAATTATTCTGGTGGCATCTATTATCCAGATCCAACAAAAGTAGGATGGTGGAAAAATGGTTATCCGGAATATTTCGCTAAGGTGTTAAATTCATGTAATTGGATTAGACTTGACGTTGAGGTTGATGGTTTTTCTTTGGACTTATCAGAGCTTAATGTTAAATCGTTTTACAGAGAGCTTGATATGAAAACTGGTATATTGAGTCGTAAATTTAAAGTTGAATTACCAAATAAAAAACAAATTACAGTAAGTGCCCAACGTTTTTGTTCTATGCATAATGATGAAGTTGGAGCAATTTCATATTCCATAACATCCGATCAAGAAGTAAACATTAATATCGATTCATTTCTTGACTTTGATATTAAAAATGAAGACTCAAACTACGAAGATTATTTTTGGCAAAATATAGAGCCTCACACTAATGAAGAATGCGATCTCATCATTGCAGCTACAAAAAAAACTAACTTTTGGGTAGCACTTTCACAAATCACAACATTAAATATCAAAAATGATAATTTTATTAGTTCGTATGAAAGTACAAAAGGAGATCGTTTTATTTCAAGAAGTTTTGATTGTGTTTTAGAAGCAGGCCAAACGCTTACTACAAAAAAGTATATCTCTGTTTTAACTTCGCTTAAATATGATAAAGAGAAGTTAATAGATTTAGTAAAAAATAACGTACTTCAAGCCAAGATAAATGATTTCGAAAAGTTAAAAACAGATCACTCAGAGGCTTGGCAGCAAATATGGGAAAATGCAGATATTCAAATTGAAGGTGATATTAAAGCACAACAAGCTATTAGATTTAATATCTTTCAATTATACCAAACATATAATGGTAAGTATTCCTATCTGAATATTGGTCCCAAAGGATTTACTGGTGAAAAATATGGTGGTGCTACTTACTGGGACACCGAAGCCTATTGTATTCCATTTTATTTAAAGACATCAAATAGTTCTGTAGCTAAAAACTTACTTATTTATAGGTATAACCAACTGCAAAAAGCAATTGAAAATGCCGAAAAACTTGGTTTTAAAAATGGTGCTGCACTATTTCCAATGGTCACTATGAATGGTGAAGAGTGTCATAACGAATGGGAGATTACATTTGAAGAAATTCATAGAAATGGAGCGATTGCTTATGCCATATATAATTATGTAAAACATACTATAGATTATGAGTATTTAGAAAAATATGGACTAGCTGTACTAGTATCTATTGCCAAATTTTGGGCACAGCGTGTGAATTGGTCAGAGGATAAGTCTAAATATGTCATTTTAGGAGTTACTGGGCCTAATGAGTATGAAAATAATGTGAATAATAATTGGTACACCAACTATATAGCTAAATGGTGTTTAGAATATACTCTTGAGTCATTAAAACGTTTTCCTAAAAAAATACAATTGGAAGAAACGGAATTAAATCGATGGAAAGATATTATTGATAAAATATATCTACCAAACATTCATGGCACCGGTATTTTTTTACAAAATGATGGCTTTTTAGACAAAGAAATATTTCCGGCTTCTAAAATTCCAATCAACCAAAGACCGATTAATCAGTATTGGTCTTGGGACAAGATTCTGAGATCTGTATTTATAAAACAAGCTGATGTTTTACAAGGTTTATATTTTTTTGAAAATCACTTTAGTGAAAAAGTGATCAAAGAAAATATAAAGTATTACGAACCACTAACTGTTCATGAATCGTCATTATCACCTAGTATACACTCCATATTATTTTCAAAAATTAACGATCATAAAAAAGCTTACGAGATGTATCTCAGAACAGCTAGGTTAGACCTAGATGATTACAATCACGAAGTGCATGAAGGGCTTCATATTACCAGTATGGCGGGAACTTGGTTAAGTGTGATAGAAGGCTTTGCTGGCCTTAGAGTTAATGAAAAAGGCTTGTATTTTAAGCCTATACTTCCCGAACAATGGCATTCATATTGTTTTAATATTATGTTCAGAAACCAGAGAGTGAAATTTGATATAAGAAAAAAAAGCAGTGTACTAATTAATTATGGTGACCAAGCCATAAACATTTTCACGAACTGTAAACCATATATACTTGAACCACATTCAAAACTAACAATAGTATGCTAAGAAGGTTAAGTTTTATTATATTTTTTTTCATCTTTATTTGTAATAAATCATTTAGTTCTAATTCATCTTTTATTACGCCAATTACTTTATCAATTGATACAACATCTGTCAATTTATCATACTTTTTTAATTCTGTGATAGATTCTGTTTCATGCGATATCCCTCATGTTTTAACAGCCAAAAATTCAATATTATATATCATTTCCAATAATGAAATTCCCATACTTTCAGTGCTAACAATTTGGTCCGAAGGAAAACATTATGACATATTATTAAAAAAAAGCAGAAAACAAAAAATTCAGTTTTCATTTAATCCCAAAGACAAAAGTTATGATGAGGTTCATTTAGCAGGTCAATTTAACGATTGGAACCCAATATTGACTCCTCTTAAACTTGTTGATGGTTATTGGCAGACACCATTATATTTAAATCCAGGGAAGTATCAATATCAAATTGTATTAGATGGAAAATGGCAATTAGATTATGACAATCCAAGTATTGAGTCAAATGGTAACGGAGGTGTCAATTCGGTCATTAATATTATTAATCAAATTGATAAAAAACCCAAGTTAGATTTCAGTCTTATTAACGATAAACTAAAAATTAATAATACGAATGCCGAAAAAGTATTTATTTTTTGGAAAAATCAGCTGATATCTTCAAAAGAATTTAATCTTCCATTAGAAGCATTCACAGAAGAATATTCTTATCTAAGAGCTTATAGCTTTAATCAATATGGAGAAAGTAATAACTTATTGATTCCATTGAAAAAAGGAAAAGTCATAACAAATAGTCAGATGTTGAACCCTCGTGACAAATACACTCAAATGATTTATTTCATATTGGTAGACAGATTTAACAACGGAAATAAATACAACGACTTACCAATTGATGATGATGAAGTTCACGAAAAGGCTAACTATTTTGGTGGAGACTTGGAAGGTATTATTCAAAAAATTGAAGAAGGTTATTTTACTGATCTTGGAGTTAATACAGTTTGGCTTTCGCCAATTACTCAAAACCCGTATTATGCAGAGGTTGAGTATCCATCACCACATAGAAAGTACTCCGGTTATCATGGATATTGGCCTATTTCATGCACTTCTATCGACACTCGTTTTGGCACAAGTCAAGAATTAAAAACATTGGTTGATAAAGCTCATTCAAAAAATATACAAGTTCTTCTAGACTTTGTGTCTAATCACGTGCACGAAAAAAATCCGCTAATTCTTAATAACCCTAATTGGGCAACCGATTTAATATTAGAAAATGGGGAAGAAAATATTAGAATTTGGGATGAACAAAGATTAACTACTTGGTTCGATCGCTTTTTACCAACGATAGATCTTAGTATTTATGAGGCTTCAGACGCAATGACAGACCTTGCTCTTGAGATGTTAAAAGAATATAATTTAGATGGCTTTAGACACGATGCGACTAAGCATATTCCGATATCCTACTGGCAAACCTTAACTCAAAAAATTAAAAGTAATTTTCCTGATAAATCCATTTATCAAATTGGAGAAACTTTTGGAAGTAGAGACTTAATTGGAAGTTATATCTCAAGCGATAAACTTGATGGGCAGTTTGATTTTAATTTGTATTTCGATACAAGAATCGTCTTTGCTGATGATAGTATAGGCTTTCCTAAACTATATAATTCATTAATGGAAAGCTTTGAATATTATTCTAATCATTCCTTAATGGGCAATATTAGTGGAAATCACGATATTCCAAGATTTATCAGTTATGCTAGTAAAGCTCTTAGCTTTATGGAAGACGAAAAAGAAGCTGGATGGACAAGAAATATAGAAATAATAGATACCATTGGCTACAATAAATTGAAACTACTTAGTGCATTTAATCTGACTATCCCTGGTGTGCCTGTTATATACTATGGTGATGAAATAGGTATGGTGGGTGCTGGAGATCCTGATAATAGAAGACCAATGATATTTGAGGGTTTAAACAAAAATCAAGACGATGTCAAAAAAACAATTAAACAGCTTTTTTCATTAAGAGATGATAATATTGCATTAACCTATGGTGAATTTAATCTTATACATATTTCGGATGATGTTTTTGTTTATGAACGGGGTTACTTAAACAATAATGTAATAGTTATGTTAAACAAAAGTGAAGAAGTGATAACATTACCAAACATAAAAGAAATTAGCTCTTA
>CACHMF010000054.1 GCA_902580855.1 uncultured Bacteroidota bacterium
GATTTAGTGCGTACTATCATTGTTGATTCTACTGTAGTGGCACGTATGAAGCGTAGCGAGGTCATTTCCAATGCGAATATTCAAGATGGAGATGTGATTGTTGGTTTGGCTTCTTTTGGACAATCAACTTATGAGGATAGCTACAATGGCGGAATGGGAAGTAATGGTTTAACCTCTGCTCGTCATGATGTATTTGGTAAGGATTTAGCAGAAAAGTATACAGAAAGCTTTGATCCTTCAGTTCCAGCTGATTTGGTGTACTCTGGCACGAAAGGTTTAACTGATAAAGTGGAAGGTCTTCCGTTAGATGCAGGTCAGTTGGTATTATCTCCAACCAGAACATATGCGCCTATCATCAAAAAGATATTAGAATCTCATAGAGCAAATATTCATGGAATGGTACATTGCTCTGGAGGTGCGCAAACCAAAGTATTACATTTTGTAGACGGAGTACATGTGATTAAAGATAATATGTTTCCAGTACCACCATTATTTCAATTGATTCAAGAGCAATCAGGAACAGATTGGAAAGAGATGTTTAAGGTATTCAATATGGGCCACCGTATGGAAATCTATTTACCTGCAGAATTTGCTGAAGAGGTTATTGCTGTTTCAGAAAGTTTTGGAGTAGATGCGAGAATTGTAGGTAGAGTAGAAGCATTTGAGGGTAAAAAATTAACGATTCAGTCAGAACACGGGGAGTTCATTTACTAAGATGTTAGATAAATTAGAAGCAATAAAAGAGCGATTTGATGAGGTGTCACAGCTAATTGTAGATCCGGAAATTATTTCGGATATGAAGCAGTACATCCAACTCAATAAAGAATACAAAGATCTGCAGCCTATTATGGAGGCGCACAAGGCTTATAAAAATCTTTTATCCAATATTGAGACGGCTAAAGAGATGCTAAAAGATGAGGAGATGAAGGAGATGGCAAAGATGGAATTAGATGAGTTACAGCCGCAACAAGAAGTGATGGAAGAAGAGATTAAAGTGCTATTGATTCCAAAAGATCCTGCCGATTCTAAAAATGCAGTGGTGGAAATTCGTGCGGGAGCTGGAGGTGATGAGGCTAGTATTTTTACAGGAGATTTATACCGAATGTATTTTAACTATGCTAGTAGCAAAGGCTGGAAAACAGAATTAGTAGATGCAGCAGACGGTACATCAGGAGGATATAAAGAAATCATCTTCAATGTAAATGGAGAAGATGTATATGGTATGCTCAAGTTTGAATCTGGAGTACATCGTGTGCAGCGCGTTCCACAAACAGAAACACAAGGTCGAGTTCATACATCTGCAGCTTCTGTAGTTGTTATGCCAGAGGCAGAAGAGTTTGATGTAGAGATTAAAGATTCGGACATTAGGAAAGATACTTATTGTTCTTCAGGTCCTGGGGGACAGTCGGTAAACACTACCTATTCTGCGGTTCGATTAACGCATATCCCAACAGGTATTGTGGCGCAATGTCAAGATCAAAAGTCACAACACAAAAACTACGATAAAGCCTTGAAGGTATTGCGTTCTCGAATCTATGAGATTGAATTACAAAAGCGTTTAGATGAGTTGGCAGGTCAGCGTAAAACAATGGTTGTTACGGGTGACCGATCAGCTAAAATTAGAACCTATAATTATCCGCAAGGAAGGGTTACAGACCATCGTATTGGCTTAACGGAATACAACCTTCAGAATGTTATCAATGGTGATATTGAAAAGTTTATTGAAGAGCTACAATTAGCCGAAAATGCAGAAAAACTAAAAGAGGGAACTTCTATAGATTAAAGAATGATGAGAATCTTTACAAATATTGAAGAACATAATACAAATAAGCAGTTGTTGCAAATTGTTGATGTGTTAGGAAGAAAATTAAAAGAGGATAGTAAACAACTCCTTTTTTATATTTTTGAAAACGGAAGTGTAGAAAAGAAAATTCAGATCATTGACTAGAGAAGAGTTATTTCAGCAGATACAGAGAAAACGCTCGTTTTTATGCGTGGGTTTGGATACAGATATTCGTAAAATACCAATTCATTTGCTAGATGCAGAAGATCCTGTTTTTGAATTTAATAAACAGATTATTGATGCCACTAAAGATTTATGTGTGGCGTACAAGCCTAACATCGCTTTTTACGAAAGCATGGGTGTGAAAGGTTGGGAAAGTCTGCAAAAAACCTTGGATTATATTCCTAAAGACATTTTCACGATAGCCGATGCAAAAAGAGGGGATATTGGAAATACATCTAGTATGTATGCACGTGCTTTCTTCAAAGAGATGAATTTTGATTCGGTTACTGTAGCTCCGTACATGGGTTCAGATTCTGTAAAACCATTTTTAGATTTTGAAGGGAAATGGGTAATCGTGCTAGCGCTTACCTCCAATGCTGGGGGTTTAGATTTTCAAATGACTGAAGATAAAAATGGAATACCACTTTATGTAAAGGTGTTAACCACTGTTCAAACTTGGCATGAAAGAATCATGTTTGTAGTAGGGGCAACACGCGCTGATATGTTGCTTGAGATTCGTTCGGTAGCACCTGAAAGCTTTTTGTTAGTTCCGGGTGTGGGTGCGCAAGGAGGTAGTTTAGAAGAGGTAGCAGAAAATGGATTGAATGATCATTGTGGTTTACTTGTAAATTCCTCAAGAGGAATTATTTATGCATCTTCTGATGAGCGTTTTGCCGATGAAGCTAGAAGAAAAGCGATGGAATTGCAACAACAAATGGAGTTACAGTTGGTGAAGAAAGGGCTTATTTAGTTCCTAAAATTTCTTTGTAGTTTTAGCTCCTATGAAAAGCGTTTTTCAATTTCTATTATTAGTTCCTTTATTATCGGTTGGACAAACACTATACAATCCTCAAGTACTTTATGATAATTCTGGAGGTTTGTATGATCCAACAGAATTAAGAGAATTGTATATTGATTTTCAAGACCCAAATTATCACAGTGTATTAACGAATTCTTTTTATACGAATCCCTCCTATAGAATACCTGCTACTGTTACTTTAAATGGTATTATGTGTGATAGTGTAGGGATACGATATAAAGGTAATTCTACTTTTGTTGTTCCAAATAATAATGGCAGTCCAAAAGTTCCTTATAATCTTGATTTTAATTATTGGATTTCAGGTCAACAATTGATGACCTACAATAAATTAAAGTTAGCTAATGCTTGGACAGACCCAACTTTTGTAAAGGAGTACCTCGCTTCAACAATTTATAGAAAATACTTGCCTACTCCTGAAGTGAACCTCATGAAATTAAATGTACAGGGAAATTATTTGGGACTTTATGTCAATACTGAATCTATTAATAAACAATTTATTGATAAACACTTTGATGAAAAATCAGGAGTATTATTTAAATGTGATCCTATAACTGTTTTTGGACAACCTGCACCTTCTGGTCCTGCTGAACCAAATTTGAATTGGTTGGGCTATGATACCACTAATTATTATAATAGCTATACACTAAAATCTGATTATGGTTGGGAGGAATTAGTTGAGTTAATTTATGTTTTACATAACGATCCTGATAATTTAGATAGTATTTTAAATATAGATAGAGTATTGTGGGCGTTTGCTGTAAATAGTGTGATAGCCAACCTTGATACGTATAATGGCTGGTATATTCATAATTTTTATTTATATAAAACAAAGGATGGATTATTTCAAATGATACCTTGGGATTTAAGTGAAAGCTTTGGTGGAGCATTAATGGGAAGTGTATTTTTAAATCCTTATGATATTTACCATTTTGATCCATTTTTTGGTAATACAACGAGTCCTCAATCTAATCCACTGCTTTATACTCTATTGAATAACGATTTATATAAAAAACAATACACTGCACACATTCGTACAATTATTGAAGAATCTTTAGACACAACTTTTTTAAGGTCACAAGTTGAAGAATTACAAAATTTAGCTTTTACAGCTGCAGATACTGATTTAAATAAACCTTTTAGTATGAATGAATTTTATAGTAATGTTGAAGATCCCTTTTGGAGTTGGTGGGGTTTTGCTGGCATATTTGAGACTATAGATATTCGTAAAGACTTTTTGCTCAATCATTTAGAAATAAGTGAGATTCCACCAACTATAAACAATCTTTCAGTTGTTAATAATACAGTTACAGTTGAGATTTTTAATGCTAATAAAGTAGAGCTGTTAGCTACAACAAGTGATTATAATTCTAAATTCTCTGCCTTTAATATGTTTGATGATGGAAGTAATGGAGATGTATTTGCTGGTG
>CACHMF010000055.1 GCA_902580855.1 uncultured Bacteroidota bacterium
GTAATATTAATTATAGTTATAACCCGGTAGGAGCTAATTTCGGTTTATCCCCCGACACGCTTCCTGATGCTGTTCAAGGTTACATTTATAATCAGGATTTAACCTTTGTCTTACCATTAGATACAACTGATGGGGGGTTGACAGTTACTTTTACAGATTTTCATATAGTTTCTATCAATCTTCCTCTTGGTTTAACTTGGCAGTGTAGTAATTATGCAAATGGTTGTCATTACGATCCTGCAGTGGATCAATATGGTTGTGTTAATGTTAACGGTATTCCTCTTCAAACAGGTAGTTATAATGTAGATGTAGTTTTAGTTGCTACCCACAGTTTATCTAGCTTGGCAGGTACCGAGACAGTCTCTTTTAGTTTGCCTTTTGAGGTTCTTCCTGACACAACTATTTCTAACAACGCAGGATTTTCAATGACTGGAAGTTCGGGTTGTTCACCTATACAAGTTTCATTTACAAATAATAATGCTGGAATGTTATCTTATTTTTGGGATTTTGGAAATGGAACAACCAGTAGTTTAGCTCAGCCAGCAGATCAGATTTATGATACTCCTGGTGAATATATTGTACAATACTCAGCTTACCAGTCTAATGCAATATACTTTTTAGAAAGTATAGAGGTAGTTACCGGTGGATGTTCAGACAATTTTTTAATTGGTGATGTCGATTTGCTTTATGACATTTCTAACTCAAATGGAATTATTCAATCTGTTAGTGCATCAAATGCAATAACACAGTCATTTCCTTTAAATATCAATTTAACTAATCCTTTACAAATTTCAGGACAAGATGTTACAATTGATGTTTGGGATGATGACGGTTGGCCATGGGGTCTTGAGTATTGTGGTGGTTTAACTTTCACTCCCCAATTACAATCTGGCACTTTTTCAGTTAACGGAGGAGGTTTGTCAATCAACTACAGTGTAATGGAGGTTCCAGCAAACACAATTTCTTCAACTGATACTATATTTGTTTATGATTATCCAGCAACTCCAAACATTTCATATGACACTATAAATAATACATTATCTACTGATTCTAGTTATTTTGGATTGCAGTGGTATTTTTACAACAGTCCAATACCAAACGCTACTGATTCATTTATAATTGCTTCAAGTTCTGGTTTATATTCATTAGTTGGAATAAACGAGTTCGGTTGTACTTCTATCTCTGATGATGTTTTGGTTGTTATCTGTGATTCAACCTATCAGCCAACTTTACAATCTTCATTAATGGATGTGTGGATGGTGGATTCTGCTTTATACTATGATGTGCAATGGCACACTTCTGGTATTCCTTTATTAGGGGCTAATTTACCGGAATTTACAGCTTCTGAGAGTGGTGCTTATTCTATCACTGCAACCGATACATTTGGTTGTGCTTATGTTTCAGACGAAGTTGTTATTTGTGATGAAAACCAACAGCCAATTTTAGGTGTAAATGGAATGGACTTATGGGTGTCCGATTCGTTGAATTATATTTCTTTTTATTGGATGCAAAGCGGAGGTTCATTAGCAAATAATTCTCCGGATCATCTTGCTACTTATGCCGGCTTGTATTCTGTACAAACATCAGATGTGTTCGGTTGTGAATATAATTCAGCGGAAATGCTTGTTTGTGATGAAGATTTTGAACCCAACATTGTGGTATTTAATGATGTCATTTATACTACAGATTCTATAGGTTATTACATGCAATGGAATTTAAATGGTGATCCAATTACATCTGCCAATGGTTCAGCTCTTTTAATGAATGAAATAGGATCGTATTCTCTAACCCTTTCTGATCAATACGGTTGTTCTTATGAGTCTGATTTTTTCTCTTACAATGGAGTTGTAGATTTGGATAACTCAGCTTTATTTGTGCATCCAAATCCGGCTCAAAATTTTGTTAAAGTGACTGGATTGAATATGGATAATGTGGTATACGAAATTAACAACCTAAGTGGAGCTTTATTGCAGGAAGGTGAGATTAATGATAAAATAATTGATGTGTCAGTTTTGTCTCCAGGAGTATATATTCTACGCCTAAAATTTACTGATCAATGGCAATCGGTCAAGTTCCTGAAGCTTAATTACTAATGTATAAATAACTTCCGTCAGTACTAGTGTGGTATTGTTTGATAGGAAGAGAAGCGGGGCCTCCTGTTGGAGTGCCATCGCTTAAGAAAAATGTTGACCCGCAGCAGCTATCTACTAAAAAGGAAGGGGACAATATATCATCAAGTTCAACTTTTTCACAATTTTCTTGTGGTGCGTAAGAACATGCCCTATCAAATGCTAGATAATTATTAAATCCTTCGTGATAAATGATGATGCCCTTCACGCCATAGTTATCATTTGTGTAGATGGCTTGCCCAATACCTCCTATTTCTGTTAAAGGGATTTGAAATTGTACATAAACATCGGGAATATAATTGTTATTCGTTTCACATGATTGTGAGCAAAAGGAAATAATTAAAAAAAGAAGAAGTAATTTTTTCATGAGAGCAAAGATACCATAACGTATTGTAATGTGTTAAAATTAGAATAAAGAATTTATTTTTTGAGCTGTAACATGGGGGTGTTTTTTGATTGTTTTTTGTGTTACTAGTCAAAGAATAATTTTATCTTTACACACTTATTATTTGAAGAGGTAAAAAAATATAGAACCATAACAACTATGTTCAAAAGAGTTTACTTAATGTTTTTTTCTTTATTGTTTAGTGCTGCAGCTTTAGCGCAGTCAGGAACCCTTAAAGGAAAAATTACAGACAAAAATACCGGAGAGACATTACCATTCGTAAATGTTGTCGTTGAGCGAAACGGATCTCAAAACGGTGGAACTGCAACGGATTTTGATGGAGAGTATTCCATTAAGCCGCTTGATCCAGGTACATATACCATTAAAGCGTCTTTCATTGGTTACACCGCTGTAGAAATCACAGGCGTGATTGTTTCTTCTAACAAAATCACTTTCCAAGATATCAAAATGAGTGAAGGTATCGATATTGGTGAGGTTGAGGTAATTAGTTTTAAGAAACCATTATTAGATCAAGACAACTTAGGTGGTAAGACGGTCACATCAGAGGAAATTAAGGAAATGCCTACTCGTTCTGTATCATCTGTTGCAGCAACTACAGCGGGGGTTTATAAGCAAGATGAAAATAGTTCTGTAAATGTTCGTGGTTCGCGTTCTGATGCAACCGATTATTATGTTGATGGAATGAAGGTTCGTGGTGGATTAGGTGTTCCTCAGGGTGGAATTGAGCAAATTACAGTAATTACTGGTGGTGTTCCAGCTCAGTATGGAGATGCTACAGGAGGTATTATTAGCGTAACGACAAAAGGTCCTTCCCAGAAGTTTTTTGGAGGTGTAGAGTATGTTACTTCCCAATTTTTTGATAAATACGATTACAACTTAGTTGGTTTATCTTTTTCAGGTCCTATTTACAAAAAGATTGAAGAAGACGGTTCTAAAGGGCGTTCTATTTTAGGTTACTTTATTGCAGCAGAAGCTAGAGATATTGGAGATACCGATCCTTCGGCTATTGGAATGTGGAAACTGAAAGACAGTAAGAAAGAATATTTAAAAGAAAATCCATTTAGATTAGCTACAATTTCTGAATCAGGTACTTTAGGTCTATTGAATAATACAGATTTTTTAAGAAACCCATTAGATGAAAATGGAATGCCAACAGAGGATAGTGATTTTGAATGGATTCCAAATAAAATTAACAATGGAGACAAAGGTTTTAATGTATCCGGTAAAATAGACTTTAAACCAACAATGAATCTCAATTTAACCTTAGGGGGGTCGTATAGCTATGGTTCTGATGACTACTATACCTTGGATTACTCTTTAATGAGCTGGGATCATATGCCAAAGTATGAAACTACTAATTGGCGTGTATTTGGTCGTTTAACACAAAAGTTTGGTGCGCAAGAAAGTGAAGATGAAGAATCAGCTTCAACAATTAAAAATGCGTATTATACAATACAAGCGGATTATTCGAAAATTAACGGTGAATATAACCCGATTGAGGATGGATCAAGTTTATTCCGCCTAGGCTATGTTGGTAAGTTTGAAACTTATAAAGATAGATTCTATATAGATTCACTAGTTAATGGAGATCCGCAGCAAGCAATTGCAACACAGGTAGCATTTTATGACACCTTATTTACTTTTCAG
>CACHMF010000056.1 GCA_902580855.1 uncultured Bacteroidota bacterium
ATAGAGCCATAATAATTAATTCCAACTGAATTGTTCTGTCTTAGATTGTCATACCTTGTTGTAGTGACACCGTCTTCAATTGATTCGATTGGTTCAATTAAATTTGTTGAATGTTTAGCAAACAAGTAATAACTGCCTTTATATTTTCCAGAAAAGTTATTGTATCCAACTTCTAAATTGTGTGTAGAAGAAGCTTTTAGATAAGGGTTCCCGATTTCAATATTGAAAGGGTCATTAGAAACAGAATTTGTATTTATATAAGAAATCCCTGGCCTTGACAGGCGTTTGCTGTAGCTGAATTTTAAAGATTTAAGCATATCTATTTTATAAGAGAAAATAAGATTTGGCAAAAGCGTTAAATATTTGTTTTGAAATGTGTCTTTTTCGTTTTGAATCCATTGTCCACTAACCTGTTCATTCCATTGCCCAGATATTTGTGTGTGTTCTACCCTTAATCCGGCCACCATTCCCCACTTTTTATTAAGTTCCCATTTAGTAGATAAATAAGCTGCTGTCACTTTTTGATTGTAGTCAAATTGTTCATACGGCTGTGTGAATACGCCTTCGTCCCATGTTGAATATTGCGAAATCATATCTCGGTCAATATATTTTGCGCCAACCTCAATAGTGTGCTTGTCTTCAATTGGGTGAACATAATCTAGTTGAAAGACTTTGGTTAGAGGACTAGCGTCATTTCTATTCCAAACAGTATCGTTTTCTTGATTGGTCAAGACGTATGTGTCATCATCACGAATATTAAACCCTAACTGAAATGCAATACTAAGTTCTCTATCTTCATGATCCGAAAATTTCTTCAGATAATCAGTTGTCCACTCATATGAGTTTTGGAAATTTTCTGAATCTGTATATCTATTCACATCGATCATGCCGACATCCCTTAAAGAGTCAATAAATGCTGTGATTTGATTCTTTCCCTCTAAGCCAATACTATAAGTGTAGAGGCTATCTTGAGACCAATTTTTTCGTGTTTGCTTGTTTCCTCTGTAACTTATATTTGACACAATGCTGTTATAAGGGTTAATATCATAATAAACTTCGGTGTTGCCACCAAAACCTATCCATTGCCCCCTAGTAGAGTCTAATTGTATAAGTGTTGTTTGGTTGTTGTAGTCATCTCTAAAACTGAAGCCTTGGCCCGGTAATTCCCACCCATATCGAACCATTGCCCTAGATGAAATTCCAAATTTTCCTTTTCCGATATTTAAATTAAATGATTGGCGATTAACGCGTGTGCCTAATGATCCATTTACTGTAGCGTTAAATCCTACTATTTGCTTTTTTTTAGTTATGATGTTGATAATTCCTGCATCTCCTTCTCCCTCATATTTTGCTGTTGGAGAAGTAATCACTTCTACGCTTTTAATTTCTTCTGCTGGAATCATTTTAAGTGCATCAGAGGCGGATCCATTAAAGAAAGTAGACTCCTTTCCATTCACTAGAAACTTCACATTTTGAGAACCTCTTAAACTAACTTTTCCATCCATATCTACAGAAAGCAGTGGTGTTTTACGAAGCACATCAGTAGCGTCATCTAGTGATTCGTTAAGATCGTTTTCAGCATTATAAACAATTTTCTCCATCTTAGCTTCGTAAATCGGCTTTTCTTCATCAATTGAAACTTCTTGTAAGTTTACTACTGAACGTACTACCTTTACTTTGCCTAAGTATTCTACTTTCTTATTTTTGTTTAAACTTATATCTACTCGCTTTTCTTCATAGCCTATGTAGTTAATTAATAAGTAGCCGTTTGCTAATGCTAGCTTACTAAATTCAAAATTTCCTCCCTCGTCGGTAATGGTTCCTTCTAATAAAACATCGTTGAAACGAAACAAACGAACATTCGCAAAAGAAAGAGAAGAGCCGTCTTCAGCATCCACTAATTTTCCAGAAATAACACCTATGTGTTGTGCGGCGTTTCCCTTTCTAAAATCTCCACCGCCCATATTAGGCCTTTGAGCAGACAAACAAAAAGGAAGCGCAATAAATATCCAAACAAAAATATTCTTCATGCGTGCAAAAATAGGCTTTTAAGCTTTTAGATTGGTTTTAAATTCAAGATTAGACTCAGTTGAAAGGTGTTAAAAATACTGTTCCCTCTGATATATACAATGGTGTTAGTGTTCAAAAAAGAGTTATTATCAAGTGGTGCTCGCGTGATATTACACCAAATTATCTCTTATACGTTGCTTATCTAGTAATCAATCGTTACTTTTGCCCTCTTAATATCAATGGGTTATGAGTAGTAAAAAGATTGAATCGAGCAAAGCGCCTGAACCAGTAGGGCTTTACCCACATGCTCGCCAAGTAGGAAATCTGTTATTTTTATCTGGAGTTGGGCCAAGAGAAAGAGGAACCAAAAAGATTCCTGGAGTAGAATTAGATGATCAAGGAAATATTCTTTCTTACGATATAGAAGAGCAGTGTCATTCGGTTTTTAACAATGTACGCACAATTGTTGAAGAATCAGGCTCATCTTGGGATAAGGTGGTTGATGTAACTGTTTTCCTAACCAATATGAAAGACGATTTCAAGACTTATAATCGCATCTACGCTGAATATTTTGCAAACAATCAGCCTTGTAGAACTACTTTAGAAATTAAAAGCTTACCAACCCCTATTGCTATCGAACTAAAAGTTATCGCCATCATTTAATGAGCAAATATCCAGAATACAAACAACTGAATTTGGCTCAAATTGGTCAAGAAGTGTTGGAAGAGTGGAAAGCTAAAAACACTTTTGAAAAAAGTGTGTCCACAAGAAAAGGAAAGCCGTCTTTTACCTTTTATGAAGGGCCTCCTTCAGCAAATGGTATGCCAGGTATTCACCATGTTATGGGGCGTACCATCAAAGATATATTTTGTCGCTTCAAAACCTTACAAGGATTCCAAGTACACCGAAAGGCGGGCTGGGACACACACGGGTTACCTGTAGAGCTAGGTGTTGAGAAAGAATTAGGTATCACTAAAGAAGATATTGGTAAAAACATTTCTATTGCTGAGTACAATCAGAAGTGTCGTGAAAATGTCATGAAATTCAAAGGTGTTTGGGAAAGCGTAACAGACCAAATGGGCTACTGGGTAGATATGAACGACCCTTATGTTACCTACGACAATAAATATATTGAAAGCGTTTGGTGGCTGCTCAGTCAAATGAATGAAAAAGGCATGCTCTACAAAGGGCACACCATCCAACCATACTCACCAAAAGCAGGGACAGGATTAAGTTCACACGAACTGAATCAGCCTGGTTGTTACCGAGATGTAAAAGATGTAACTGCTGTAGCTCAATTCAAAGTGGTAATGAATGAGAAGTCTGATTTTCTTTTCGAAAATCTTCATGGAGATTTATTCTTCCTTGCTTGGACCACCACGCCTTGGACACTGCCCTCAAATACTGCTTTGGCGGTTGGAAAAAAAATAGAATATGTGAAGGTTAAAACCTTCAACCAGTATACGCATCATCCGATTACAGTTATTTTAGCAAAAGATTTGTTTGCTAAGTTTTTCCCTGAAAAAAATGCTGATTTAACATTGGCTGACTATGAGGCTGGGGATAAAAATATCCCATTTGAAGTTATTGGAAGTTTTAAAGGAAATGAGCTAGAAGGAGTTTGCTATGAACAGCTCCTACCGTACGCACAACCTGAAGATGGTGATGCTTTCCGTGTGTTGATTGGTGACTTTGTTACCACTGAAGACGGAACAGGTATTGTACACTTAGCCCCAAGTTTTGGAGCAGACGACAACAGGGTGGCTAATCAGAACGGAATTGGCTCTTTGACATTAGTAGACACACAGGGAAAATTTGTAGATGCTGTTAACGATTTTGCTGGCATGTATGTGAAAGATGAATACTATACAGAAGGAGATGAGAAGCCAGAGCTACCTGTAGATGTACAAATCGTTATCAAGCTGAAAGAAAACAACCTTTGTTTCAAAGCAGAGAAATACGAACACTCCTACCCACATTGCTGGAGAACTGATAAACCTATTCTTTACTACCCATTAGAAAGTTGGT
>CACHMF010000057.1 GCA_902580855.1 uncultured Bacteroidota bacterium
GTGTTCCAGGAACCAATATTGGCGCGTCATCTGATTTCGATGGTAATTTTGAATTAAAAATTAAACCTGGAAGTTATACGCTATCATTTTCTTTTATTGGATATCAAACATTAGTAATTACTGATGTTATTGTTCAGACAAATGGAATAAAAAACCTAGGAACAATTCGTTTAAAATCCTCGGCAATTGCAGTTGATGCTGTAACCATTACCGCAGAAGCAATTAAAAACACTGAAACAGCTTTACTCACAATTAAGAAAAAATCGGTAAACGTTATTGATGGTATATCGTCTGAAAATTTCAAAAAAATTGGAGATGGAAATGCTGCGGCAGCTGTTGTTCGAATTCCTGGAGTATCTGTTCAAGGAGGCAAGTACGTGTACGTGCGTGGTTTAGGTGACAGATATACAAAAACAACATTTAATGGATTAGATATTCCCGGTTTAGATCCAGACAGAAACTCTTTACAAATGGATATTTTCCCAACTAACATTGTAGACAACATCATTGTATCTAAGTCATTTACAGCTGATTTGCCAGCAGACTTTACTGGAGGGGTAGTAGACATAAAAATTAAATCATTTCCAGAAATAAAGACACTAAAATCATCTATGTCAATAAATTACAATAATAATATTGATTTAAATGACAATTTTTTAACTTATAAAGGAGGCGAAACAGATTACTTAGCATTTGATGATGGTAATAGAGACTTTCCACTTGCAAATACCACACTTGACTTACAAACCGTACAAGATCCAAGAATAAACCCTGAAACAATGCAAAACACATTGTTGTTTAATCCGCAGATGGCAACAGTAAGAGGCCAAGACTATTTTCATAAAAATAAATTCTTTAAACTTTACAATAGAGTAACTAATAATGCTAGAATGAGTTTTAATGGAATTAACTTTAGTTTATCTGGTGGAAATCAAATGACTATAAAGGATAAAACTTTAGGTTACAGTGGAGCAATTTCTTATAAAAATAAATTTTCATTTTATAAAGATCAGATTCAAAACTCTTTTGAAAAATCTTCAGATCCTATGAACTATGATTTATTTGCTTCAAAAACACAAAAAGGTGATGTCGGAAAAAATAGTGCTTTATTAAGCGCTACGGCAGGAGGGGCGCTGAAGTTCAACAATGCAAAATTTAAAGTTAATGTTTTGCATTTACAAAACGCTGAAAAAAAAGCAGGGTTATTCTTTCTGAACAATTATGAAAGTAATTTCAATACTGTCAAAAAAGAAAATTTAGATTTTAGCGAGCGCTCAATTAGTAATTTATTGTTATCAGGAACACATAGTTTAGATGAAGGGAAAACAAAAGTTGAATGGAAAATTTCACCAACCTATTCTAAAATCAGAGACAAAGATGTACGAGAGTCTGCATATGAGGTTGAATTCTATGATAACGATACATTGTATAATTTTTCTCCAAGTGGTGCTGGATATCCTTCCAGAATGTGGAGAAGTCTAAATGAATATAATATTGCTTCTCGTATTGACATAACTAAAGAGCATGAACTTTTTGGAAGAAAAGCCAAAATAAAATACGGCGCAGGCTACACATACAAACAAAGAGATTTTGATATTTTAAGATATATCATTTATCCTATCAATTATGGATTAATCAATTATACTGGAAATCCAAATGAATTATTAAGCGATCATTTATACGATTTTAATACTAATACAGGCTTTTATATTGGAGGAGAGTACCAAGCAAGTAATAAATATGAAGGAATTCAAACTAATTTTTCGACCTACATTTCTGAAGAGATTGATATTAACGACCAATTAAAAGGAATTTTCGGACTTAGGTTAGAGAATTACAATCAATATTATACTGGTGTAAATCAAGATGGCTCACGAGTTTATAATAATGAATTAGTTTTATCTGACTATACTAATATTTCTGGGTCAGATACACTTTCTTATGGTTTGTACCCTTCTGCCAATATAATATACAACATTGATAAAAAATCAAACTTGAGAGGCGCTATATTTAGAACTACTGCCAGGCCATCGTTTAAAGAAAAATCCAATGCACAAATCTTAGATGTACTTTCTGGGGTTACGTTTAATGGAAATATTGACCTTGTCTCAACAATAGTTTATAATTATGATCTTCGTTACGAAACATATTTTGAAGGAAATCAAACTATTGCAATAAGTGGTTTTGTGAAAGATTTAATCAATCCTATTGAAATTGTGGCCTATTCTGCAGATGAAGACAATATTCAACCTATAAATTCTGGAAATGCTAGATTAATAGGTGTTGAGCTTGAAGCAAGAAAAAATTTAGACGAATTTTTTAGTGGCTTGTCAGTTAATGTAAATGTATCATCTATAAAATCAGAAGTTACAATTGTAGGCGATGAGTATGAGTCAAGAATAAATAATCTAAGAGATGGCGAAAGCTTTGACGATAAAAGAGAAATGCAAGGTCAAGCTCCTTATTTGGTAAATCTTGGATTTTCTTATAAGAGTAAAACAAAAGGTATAGATATAGGTTTATTCTATAATGTACAAGGTCCTACACTTTCGATTGTCGGCATTAATAATAGGCCTGATGTATATACCGCTCCGTTTAATAGTTTGAACTTAAATGTATTGTACGATATTAATAAACGATCTAAGTTAGCATTTAGCATTAAAAACATACTAGATGAAGAGCGACAAATGTTAACACAATCCTTTGGGGCAGAAGATCAAGTTTACAGTTCATATTCCCCAGGTAAATCATATAGTTTTAAGTGGTCTTATAATATTTTTTAAAAGAAGTTTGAAATAAGGACGCTTTGGCCCACCAAAAATATACCCACTCATGTGAGTGGGTTTTTATTTATTCAATAATTATTTTTTTCTCTACTGTTCCATCATCGTAGATATAAAAAAGAGGTTGATTTTTCAATCCTTTGGACTCTCTACCGAATATATCGATTATTTGAATCAGTTGTTTGTTTAAATTTTGTTCTTTAATTATAGCTGTAGGATTTATTATCCCATTAATATCATATTTTGAAAAAAACTTCCATATCTCGAATGAGGCATTAATATCATAATTTGTAATACCACCATCACCAATATTTGGAAAATTACTTCCGGGCCAAGTGTGACCTCCATCAATAATCTTAAAATGCTCAACCCCTACTCCATTTACACCGTTCTTCCAATTGTAATGTTCTACCATGCTACTATCAATTAAATTACTATTTGCTATCTGCGTGAAAACACTTTGAGTATCGCATTGGTTGTAATTTACCCAATAAGATATAATACTTGGAATAGACTCGACACCAGGCTTGCCATAGTAAATGGTGGAACTATCAGCAAGTCCATGAATATGCAAAACAGGCGTCGCATGAGTAGGATTGCAACTATTCAACATATAAGAAACATATGATCCGGCAACAGGTGCTATAGCTGCTATTTTATCTGAAAGTTCACAAGCTAATCTATAACTCATATAAGCTCCATTTGACATGCCTGTACTATATACTCTATCAGAATCAATATTATATTCTAAGGACAAACTATCAAGTAATGAAGAAATAAAATCAATATCATTAATTGAAGTTCCTATCTGGCCTATATTCCAATGTGTTTCTCCTAAATTATTTAACAAACCTTGAGGATGAACAATAATAAAATTTGCTGTGTCAGCTATTGATCTGAAATCAGCACGCCACATTGCAATAGTAGAATTACCTGTTAATCCATGAAAGTTAAAAACTAATGGAGTAGGTTGTGAAGCATTATAAATTGATGGGATATAGGTTATGTAGCTTCTATATAAATTATCATGAATAATGCTGTCATTTATTGTTTGTTGTCCAAAGATAAAATGAGGAAAGTAAAGTAATAT
>CACHMF010000058.1 GCA_902580855.1 uncultured Bacteroidota bacterium
GAACCATCATCAGTGTTAGCAGCTGAATCATAGTTAGATGCAGCAGCATCTGTACAACCTGCTACAGCACAAGAACCTGCACCAACTTCAACTTGGTAAGTACCAGCAGTAGCTCCTACTAATGAACCGAAATCAAATGTGATTTCTGAATCGTAGAATCCACCACCAACAGTTACATCATAACAACCATCAGGTAAACATAACTCATCAGTTCCAGTAGAACCTGAAGCTAAACCACCTGTAGCTGTATTAGTACCATCAGTTACAGTATATGTAGCACCGTTCCAGCCATCTCCCCAAGAGTCAAACATTACCATATCAATAGCATTGTCAGTACAAGGGTAGATACATGATCCATCATCATCTGTAGCAGCAGCGTCGTAGTTAGTAGCGTTTGGATCAGTACATCCAAATACTGCACAACTAGCAGCTCCTGTTGCAAAAGTTAATTGACCTGAAGTCGCACTACCAAATGGACCAGCAACAGTTCCGTTAGCAATAGAAACACCACCAGCTGAAACATCAATACTAGAGCCAAATGACCAACCATCTCCATAACTGTCAGTCATGTCAATAGTATAACAATCATCAGCTAAACAAATAGTTGTGTCAGAAGTAGCGTTACTTGCTTGACCTGAAACAGCCCATACTATGTTTCCAGCACCATCAGTTACAGTAAACGCCTGCTCAGTTCCCCAAGAAGTAGTTGTGTAAGTAAATGTTGCAAATGTTCCAGCACATGAATATGTACAAGAACCATCATCAGTATTAGCGTTAGCATCGTAATTATCAGCAGCAGAATCAGTACATCCAAGGATTGTACAGAAACCAGCACCAACAACTAAGTTGTCATAAGTTCCAGCAGTTGCACCAACTAATCCTCCGAAATCAAATGTAATTTCAGAATCATAGAATCCGCCACCTACAGAAATAGAGTAACAACCATCAGCTAAACATAATGTATCAGAACCAGCAGCACCAGATGTTAAACCACCTGTTGCAACTGATGCACCTGATGCATCAAAAATGTCATATGTAGCGCCGTTCCAACCGTCACCCCAAGAATCAAACATTGAAATAACAACTTCATTGTCTAAACATGGGTAAACACATGATCCATCATCAGTAGTAGCTGATGCATCATAGTTAGAAGCAGCAGGATCAGTACAACCAGCAACTACACCAAGACAGAATGTCTCAGTTCCATATGAACCACCAATTAATCCAAAAGATTGTCCATCGATGTCAAATGTTGCACCATTCCATCCATCGCCCCAGGAATCAACCATGTCAAGTGTGTAACAACCGTCAGGAAGACAGATGTCACCTGACTCAGGTGCAAAACCACTAGCCATGACAGAACCAGATGCATCTATAATAGACCAGCTAATCTCAGAATCATAGAATCCACCACCTACTGACCAAGCAACAAAGTTGTCAGGACAGAACTCATTAACAGTTACATCTAAAGTAAATGTACAACCAGCAGCGTCAGTTACAACTACAGAATAAATACCTGCGCCTGCAGCCATTGGGTTACCTGGGTATGCTACGTTATACGGAGATGTTCCACCAGTTGCAGTTACGGTGTAAGTACCGTCTGTCATACCTGGAGTTGCATCAGTTGTTGTAGCAGTTGCAGATAATGTATTACAATATGTACATGAACCGTCATCATCAGTAGCTGATGCGTCGTAGTTATCAGCGTTAGCGTCAGTACAGCCAAAGATTTGGCCACATGAACCAGCACCAACAACTAAGTTGTCATAAGTTCCGGCAGTTGCACCAACTAATCCTCCGAAATCAAATGTAATTTCAGAATCATAGAATCCGCCACCTACAGAAATAGAGTAACAACCATCAGCTAAACATAATGTATCAGAACCAGCAGCACCAGATGTTAAGCCACCTGTTGCAACTGATGCACCTGAAGCATCAAAAATGTCATATGTAGCGCCGTTCCAACCGTCGCCCCAAGAATCAAACATTGAAATAACAACTTCATTGTCTAAACATGGGTAAACACATGATCCATCATCAGCAGTAGCTGATGCATCATAGTTAGAAGCAGCAGGATCAGTACAACCAGCAACAACACCAAGACAGAAAGTCTCAGAGAATGCAGCACCAGAAGTAAAGCCTGTTCCTAATACTTGACCGTCAATTGTGAATGTATTACCATTCCAACCGTCGCCCCAAGAATCAGTCATATCTAAAGTATAACATCCAGTTGGTAAACAAACGTCTCCAGATTCTGGAGCACCACCTGATGCAATAACAGTTCCGTTAGCGTCAACAATAGACCAACCTACTTCAGAAGTGAATGAACCACCTCCAGCAGACCAAGCTACAAAGTTGTCGAAACAACAAGAACCATCATCTACTGTAGCAGCTGGATCATAGTTAGCTGCAGAAGCATCAGTACATCCTGAAACGCCACAAACAGCACCACCAACTGAAACATCAGAATATGTTCCTGCAACAGCACCTACTAAAGAACCGAAATCAAATGAAACTTCAGCAACGAAAGATCCGCCACCAACAGTCACATCGTAACAACCAGCAGGTAAACATAAAGTGTCTGATCCAAATGAACCAGCAGTTAAACCACCCGTTACAGTTGTTGTTCCATCAGTAATCGTGTAAGTGTTACCATTCCATCCGTCTCCCCAAGAATCATACATATCTATTGCAACAGTTGCGTCGTTACAGTAGAATGCACATGAACCATCATCAGCTGTAGCAGCTGGATCATAGTTTGGAGCTAATGGATCAGTACAACCATAAGCAACACACTCATCAATAGAGATAGCATCGATTGCCATATCTGATGTGAATGATGTTCCTGTTGTACCAACAAACTGAATAGTAACATCAGTTCCTGCATAAGCAGCTAATGATACCTGAGCAATTTGCCAATCAGCACCTTGATCACCAGTCAATGTCCACTCTAAAGTACCGTTAACGTAAACGTCTAAAGTACCCATTGCAGCACCATTCATATTATACTGGAAGCCTAAACATGGGCTAGTCAATGCAGAAATATCAAAACACTCACTAGTTAAACCAGCAGCATTTCCATAGTTTCCTGAAGACTCAGTATATAAGAAGTTACCTCCTGTTACATCACCAGTCTGTGGACCAGTTCCAAATGATGGAGTAGAAGTTCCAGAAGCCCAGTCAAATGCATCACCAGCATCCTGAGTCCAAGTACCTAGACCTGCGTCAAAGTTCTCAGCGTAAGGAGCGGCTGTACAAGAGTACTGACATGAACCATCGTCTGCTGTAGCAGCAGCATCATAGTTCACAGCTAATGAATCCATACATCCATAAACATAACATGGAGCATTTATAGAAAGTTGGTCAGATCCT
>CACHMF010000059.1 GCA_902580855.1 uncultured Bacteroidota bacterium
CGAATTCAACTGCTTTGTAGTGTCCTTTATCTAAATAAATCGCCCCAACTAACGCTTCTAGTGCGTTTCCATAAAGAGACCTATGAGTAGCAGATTTGTGATATCTTACAAGTTTGTTAAGTTTAATTTTTAACGCTAGTTTATTAAGGGTTTTTCGACTAACTATTTTTGAACGCATCTGAGTTAAAAAACCCTCATTGCCGCTTGGAAATTTTTGGTATAACATCTCTGCTACCACAAATCCTAAAACAGCATCTCCTAAAAACTCTAAACGTTCGTTATGTAACCCACCTCTTTTCTTATACGATTTATGTGTGAGTGCTTGTGTATATAATTCTATGTTTTTAGGGTAATAACCTAAAAGTATAGATAGTTTTTTTTCGAAAGATGATCTATTAGAAAAACAGTGAAGTAATTTGGTAAACAATGGTTACGCTTTTTTAACCATTATACAAGCATTGTGTCCCCCGAAACCAAAAGTGTTAGAGATGGCTGATTTCACCTCGCGCTTTTGTGCTTTGTTGAATGTGTAATTCAAACTGTTATCAATGTTTGGGTCGTCTGTAAAATGATTTATTGTGGGAGGAACCACATCGTGCTTAACCGATAAAATTGAGGCAATTGCTTCAATAGCTCCAGCAGCGCCCAATAAATGTCCTGTCATAGATTTAGTAGAGCTTATGTTAAGGTTTTTAGCGTGCTCCCCAAAAACCCCTTTAATCGCTTTCACCTCAGCAACATCTCCAAGTGGTGTTGATGTTCCGTGCACGTTTACATAATCTACGTCTTCTAACGCCATTCCGGCATCTTCAATTGCAAACTTCATTACATTCATTGCGCCTAACCCTTCTGGGTGTGGGGCTGTAATGTGGTGTGCATCTGCTGTCATTGCTCCACCAACCACCTCAGCATAAATTTTAGCACCCCTAGCTTTTGCGTGTTCGTACTCTTCTAAAACCAACGCGCCAGCCCCCTCTCCTAAAACAAAACCTTCACGGTCATTGTCAAATGGTCGAGATGCTGTTTTGGGATCATCATTTCTTGTGGATAGGGCGTGCATAGCATTAAAACCACCAACTCCTGCCGCATTGATAGAGGCTTCAGACCCACCCGTAATGAAGATGTCTGCCTTGCCCCACTTAATGTAATTGAAAGCATCAATCATAGCGTGTGTTGAGGAGGCGCAAGCTGAAACAGTTGCATAATTAGGCCCCCTAAAACCATATTTTATTGAGATGTGTCCGGCAGCAATGTCTGCAATCATTTTAGGGATAAAAAATGGATTGAAACGAGGTGTTCCGCTACCCATAGCATAATCTCCACATTCTTTTAAGAAAGTGTCCAAGCCTCCAATACCTGACGCCCATATCACGCCCGCTTTATCAAGGTTGATGTTTTCAAGATTAATACCAGAGTCTTGCATTGCCTCTGATGTAGCAACCATTGCGTAAACAGTATAGGCGTCCATTTTACGCGCTTCTTTTCGGTCTAAAAAATCTGTCGGATTGAAGTTTTTAACCTCACAAGCAAATTGCGTCTTAAACAAAGACGCATCAAAACGAGTGATACGGTCGGCGCCACTAACTCCATTAAGCAAGTTGTTCCAAAAGTCTGTAACTGTATTGCCTATTGGGGTTAAGGCGCCTAATCCCGTAACCACTACTCGTCTTGTTGACATAATGTCTTAATTATGCTTTTTCAATAAAAGCAATTGCATCGCCTACAGAGGCGATCCCTTCTGCTTGGTCATCTGGAATTTGAATGTCAAATTCTTTTTCGAACTCCATAATTAACTCTACAGTGTCCAACGAATCCGCCCCTAAATCATTAGTGAAGCTTGCTTCTGGAGTAACCTCCGCTTCGTCCACTCCTAATTTATCAACGATGATCGCTTTTACTTTAGTTGCAATGTCTGACATGATTAAATGTTTTGATTAAAACTTGGTGCAAAGAAATACACTTTTTAAATATAATCCAAACTATATGGGCTTCCATAATAATCAAGTATCTGTCTTGTTGATCTCACTAAAAAACTACCTTTGTTTGAAATAAAACGAATGAAAAAACGCATCGCAATATTGGCTTCTGGGGCGGGTAGTAACACTCAGTGTATAATCGAGTATTTTAAAGAAAATAGTCGTGCTAATGTGGTGTTGGTTGGATGTAACAATTCTGATGCCTTAGTGCTTAAAAAAGCAATTGATTTAGGCGTTCATTCCTTTGTTTTCAACAAGGACGAGTTAACAAGCTTACCTGTTGTTTTAGATAAATTGTTGGCGGAAAGGGTAGATTTGGTTGTTTTGGCGGGGTTTTTGTTAAAGGTTCCTAAATCTCTTGTTCTGGCTTTTCCTAATAGAATTGTCAATGTGCACCCCGCGCTTTTACCTAAGTTTGGTGGGAAAGGGATGTATGGAAAACATGTTCATCGCGCAGTGATTGATGCGCAAGAGGTGGAAAGCGGAATTACTATTCATTATGTCAATGAGCGATATGATGATGGGGCAATTATTTTTCAAGCGAAATGTGATGTGGGTGAAAATGATGATGTGAGGGCGTTAGAAAAAAAGGTTCGTAGTTTAGAACATGAACACTATGCTAAAATAATTGATCAAATCATTCAAAGAATGTAAGTTATGGTGTTTGATTTAACGGAAATTATCTCTGCAACAATGGTTTTATTCGCGGTGATTGACATCATCGGCTCTATTCCTATTATTTTAGATATCAAAAAAAGAGCGGGCGAGGTGCATCCTGAAAAGGCTACGCTTGTTGCTATGATAATTATGTTTGCCTTCTTATTTGTAGGAGAGCGCATAATTACATTTATTGGGGTTGATGTTAACTCTTTTGCTGTAGCGGGTTCGTTTGTTTTGTTTGCTTTAGCTATGGAGATGATTTTAGGTGTTCGATTGTTTAAAGATGATGGCTCTTCGCCAAAAGTAGCTTCTATAGTGCCTCTTGCTTTTCCAATTATCGCGGGGGCTGGGTCTATGACCTCAATCCTTTCTTTAAGGGCTGAATATGATGCTTTAAACATTGCTGTTGCTATTTTGTTAAACATTATTTTAGTTTATGTCACTTTGAGGTTGACAAGCCGGCTTGAGCGATTTTTTGGAGAGGGTGGGATTGCCGTACTTCGAAAAGTTTTTGGTATTGTGTTGTTGGCAATCGCTATTAAATTATTTAGTAGTAATATTAAGCTTCTATTTATTTAATGCAAATCACTATTTATACCGATGGTTCTGCCAAGGGAAACCCTGGTCCTGGTGGTTATGGAGTCGTGTTAATGTCAAAAGATGGCCATAGGAAAGAAGTGGCAAAAGGGTATCGGATGACGACCAACAACCGT
>CACHMF010000060.1 GCA_902580855.1 uncultured Bacteroidota bacterium
CATGAAGAGTTTGCTATTCCAAAAAATACCGTAGCTAATATTTATAATGCCGATCTCATGGGAACAAAAGCTATACAGTTACATATTGGAAATGCAGCTATTTATGCTTCTTCAGGAGATACGCTTTTTTCAAGTATTGAGGGAGATTTAAAAGACGAGGTGAATAAACAAGTACTTCCATTAAAAAATAAAGCTGAAGATTTGATATCCTCCATTGATTCTGTAATGACAGTTATTACAACTGTTTTAGATAAGGATGCCCGTGCCAGCTTAACAAATAGCCTTCTAAGTTTAAATCGTACTTTCTCTACAATGGAGCTCGCTATGGTAAAACTAGATAGTATGATTTACTATAATGACAGCAGGATAAATAATATCTTAACAAATGTTGAATCTATAACAAGTAATTTACACAACAACAACGAATCTTTAGGAAACGTTATTAAAAACATTGAGTCCATTTCAGACTCTTTGGCTAAATCGCAAATACGCTCCACTATAAATAACTTAGATGCTTCTTTAAAACAGTTTGATGATGTTATCACAAAGATAAACAATGGAGAGGGTTCTATGGGTCTATTAATTAATGATAAAGATTTATACAATAATTTATCAAGCGCTTCTAGTCAATTAGATCAATTACTAGCTGACATGAAGAAAAGACCTAAAAGATATGTTAGTTTTTCTTTATTGGGTGGGCAAAAGACAAACTTTGAGTTTAAGAAAACATCAAAAGACACTGTTAAATAATGGGCATAGAAAACATTTTATTTTTAATCATTTTTACAGGATCATCTTTGCTCTTTGCTAGAAATTTAAAACGTATTCTTCGCAATATTAAATTAGGAAAAGATGTAGACAGAAGTGACAATAAGGGTTTACGATGGAAAATAATGACTAGAGTAGCCCTAGGTCAGTCTAAAATGGTTAACCGTCCTGTTGCGGGAATTTTACATATTTTGTTATATGTAGGGTTTGTTATTATTAATATTGAAGTAATAGAAATTATTATTGATGGAATATTCGGTACACATCGTGTATTTAAATTTATGGGTAGTTTCTATAACTTTTTGATAGGTTCTTTCGAGGTTTTAGCATTATTAGTATTGGTTTCTTGTGTTATTTTTCTTGTGCGTAGAAACATTATGCGTATTCAACGATTTTTGAAACCAGAAATGAAAGGATGGCCATCATCTGACGCTAATCTAATATTGATTTTTGAGGTTTTATTGATGACTGCATTTTTATTCATGAATGCTGCAGACATTTTGTTGCAAGAGAAAGGGGTTTATGATCATGCTGGAGCGTTTCCAATAAGCAGTTTTCTAACTCCGATGCTTTCAGATTTTTCAGATGGAACATTATTACTAATTGAACGTTTATGTTGGTGGTTTCATATTATTGGAATATTTGGGTTCTTGAACTATTTAGTAATATCTAAACATCTTCATATCTTGTTTGCTTTCCCGAATACATATTATTCCAACTTAAATCCTAAAGGTGAATTTTCAAATATGAATTCGGTTACAAACGAAGTTAAAATGATATTAGACCCAAATACAGATTCTTTTGCAATAGATACTTCTGACACTCCTATTGAAAGATTTGGGGCTAAAGATGTGACAGATTTAAATTGGGTTCAGCTCATGAATGCTTATACATGTACTGAATGTGGGAGATGCACCTCAGAGTGCCCTGCAAATGCAACAGGAAAAAAACTTTCCCCTAGAAAAATCATGATGGACGTTCGTGATAGAATAGAAGAAGTTGGAAAAGGGATAGATAATAATGGAGAGGATTATTCAGATGGAAAATCCTTGTTGAATGATTTTATTACACCTGAAGAATTATGGGCTTGTACAACATGTAATGCATGTACGGAAGCATGTCCAGTAAATATAGATCCATTGTCAATTATTGTTGACATGAGAAGGTATTTAGTAATGGAAGAATCAGCGGCGCCAACAGAATTAAATATGATGTTTACCAATGTCGAAAACAATGGTGCACCATGGCAATTCTCTGCTGCGGATCGTTTAAATTGGAAAGATGAGTAAAGAGTTTAAGTTAATTGAAAAAGTTATAGACGGGGAGAATATTAGTCCAGTACTTCCTGATCACATTAAAAACTATCTGATAGATATTGATGGTACAATTTGTGATGATATTCCTAATGAAGAACCTGAAAGAATGGCATTCGCAAAAGTTTATCCTGAAGCATTGGAAACGCTAAATAGATGGTACAATCAAGGTCATGTAATTACTTTTTTCACTTCTCGTTTAGAAAAACATCGAAAAGTAACAGAGAAATGGCTAAATGATCATGGCTTTAAATATCATGGTTTGTTAATGGATAAACCAAGAGGAGGTAACTATCATTGGATAGATAATCACATTGTACGAGCTACAAGATATGATGGTAAGTTTACAGATCTTATTGAAAAGACAGTTAAAATTCAAGTTTTTGAATAAATGAGTTTGCAAGTAAAAACAATGGCCGATTGGATAGCTGAGGGTAAAGAAGCTGAAATTTTATTTTGGGTAGGTTCTGCCGGTAGTTTTGATGATCGAGCTAAAAAGATTACCCGTGCTTTTGTTAAAATTTTAAACAAAGCAAAGGTGAATTTTGGTGTATTAGGAATAGAAGAATCTTCTAGTGGAGATGCTGCTAAGCGTGCAGGAAATGAGTTCTTGTTTCAGATGCAAGCTATGATGAACATAGAAGTGATGAATTCCTACAATGTAAAGCGAATTGTTACTACTTGTCCTCACTCATATAACACCATCAAAAATGAATACAAAAGTCTAGGTGGAAATTATGAAGTTTTACACCATACAGAGTTTATCGATGAACTCATCAATAATAAAAAATTATCTATTTCTGGAAATTTAAAAGGAAAGCGCATTACTTATCATGATCCGTGTTATCTAGGAAGAGCTAATGAAGTATTTGACATTCCTAGAAACCTTATAAAGAGGTTAGGTGTAGAACTTGTAGAAATGAAGCGTTCTAAAAGAAGGTCTTTTTGTTGTGGTGCAGGAGGTGCTCAGATGTTTAAAGAGCCAGAGAAAGGGCAACAAGACATCAACATCAA
>CACHMF010000061.1 GCA_902580855.1 uncultured Bacteroidota bacterium
ACGGACAAATACAGATAAATCACCGTTTTGCAGAAGAGACTCATTTTCCACAGCTTCTGCATGCACAAACATTTTTAAACGCTTGTAGGTGCGAAAGTCATTGTTAAATGTTTTGTAGGCTGCTCTTGAATCTCCATCATTTAGACCGCATGCTTTTAAAACTAATGATTGCTCATTTTGTCTACGGACGTAAGTAGTGGTGTTATCTAACTCTTGTTCAATTCCAGGCGGAAGCACGTAAGGAACCGGCCACCGCTCTCCATTTTCTTCAATATTTACTACAGAAACATCAAAAGTAGTTTGCTCATTATCATCATTTGGCACATATTCCCCTTCAGCGGTAAGGTCATAATTATACCTTCTCCATTCACCTCTTACTAATTCAAAAGTAGCTAATCTTAATACAATAGGCTCTTCAAAATCTCTTAGAACAGTTCTTATAAAACGAATAGATTTAAAGTCTCGAATATTACCTATGACCTTGTTAGGTTGATTAATTGGAATTTTAAACTGATACCAACTAATATTTCTGTCACCTGATGGAGTTTTGGCCGTGGTTTCTTGCTTATCCACTATATAGTTATACCCCACTTCCATTTGATTTGGATCAAGAGTAACTTCATAATCAAAATAACTTTCTGA
Source organism: uncultured Bacteroidota bacterium (assembly GCA_902580855.1). GTDB lineage: Bacteria > Bacteroidota > Bacteroidia > Flavobacteriales > UBA7312 > UBA7312. The sequence continues at coordinate 643 of CACHMF010000061.1, forward strand.
CTCATTTAATGTATTGTCAAAATTAATATCTTCTGTATTTGGAATAGTAGTTGCCATAGTAGGTGTAGGGTTTGGCAATGCAGAGTTTCCATCAGGAGAATTTCTTTGCTTATACCTTCCTAAAATTCCTAATTGCTCAGCGTCATAGTCATCTCCTAAAAAGTAGTGATAATTATCTCCAGAAGGGTCTTCAAATGCATTTTGATAAGCTGTTGAGTTACTTCCAAATATATTCTCTACCTGCTGCACATATACTGAATCGAAGAATATTCGCTCGTCTTGGTCTCTTAATCCGTCTAATCCTACATCCTGAAAAGCTCTAGATTCTGCGGCTACATCAAAAGTATTTGTTAAGGCAAAGGTTGTTGGCATTCTTCCCCAAACACTTCCTTCCTCATCAACATTTTCTAAAACAGAAGATGTTGGTAAGCCATTCTCAAAACTTTTATACCCATCCTTCAACACATCCTCTGAAATATTTCCGAGTTGTATATGGAACGTACCTCCAGTTTGATTTTCGGAATCCTCGTTGAAAGGGTCCATCATCCAGAACTCGATAAATTCTATGTTTTGCGCTTCAAAATCTGTAGATTCTAGCTTCCTACTCATACCAGCCCAAGAGGCTAATGGATTTAATAATTTTCCTTCCGAAGTAAGCCCAGAAACGGTATAATTGTATGGTCCTCTTTCATCAGGATAATAGGCTAAATCTAACACTGGAAGATTAGATATCTGGGTGCCAATATCTGGATCTTTATTTGGGAAGACCTCTTTTTCTAGTATTTCTCTGACAGAGTGATTGGAAAGCTGAGCATTGTCGTTTTGAATATGATCAGGTGTAGTAGAATTTCCTCTGTAAAAAGTGGGGTCAACGGTATACCAAGAAAGAAGCGCTCGTCTCATTCCAGATTCTAAATTTCCACTCTTACTTGTTCCGTTAGGATATGTAGTAACTTCTAATTGAGACTCTGGAAATAAACTTGCATCATTTGGGATAGATGACAAATACCAAGCTCCTGCATTCTTAATATCTATGCCAGTACTACTAGCTTCAAAATCATCAATATACGCTGTCCCTTCATCACCGATAGAACGTTGGTGACCTGGTATAAGGTGAGCAAATTCTGCTACAGCTGTAACAGTAGATTTTTCTTTAGTTTCTAAAAATGGTAATTTATCAACCATCTTTGTTAAAAAAGCTGACTCTGTTCTGTATGTTCCATCTAACCCCCAGATAGTGTTGGAAATAGGCTCTTCTCCAGAATTTACTTTTTTGGTATAAGGTCTTTCCGTTAGATTAAGAATTGTTCCTCCTAATGAAAAATCATCGGAAATAAGGTAATCTATGTGTGTACCAACTAATGTTCGCTGTTGTAATCCAAAGGTGTTGCTCTCAACAGAGATACGAATAGGTGTCCCCGACATTAAAATTCCCTCATTAATGATAGAAACTTTTCCCATTCCATAATTAACAATGTAATCTGTTCCCTCTTCTAACTTTACCCCTCCAGCTGTTACGACTACAGATCCTTCTTCTACCTGCATTACTCCAAGGTAAATTTCGGAGCCAGACTCGGATTGGTAACTTCCTTTTAATCTAAATTTATTTTTTTCCGGAAATTGTTGTGCTACGGTTAGAGTAGAGTCATATAACTCATCATAAACATATTTTTCAGCAACATCGTTATTGTTAAACTTATTCCTCATAAAATTACCAAAAGGCTCTCTTACCGGAAAAATAACTCGTCCGTTTGATGTGTTGATTGTTAAACCTTGTATGAAATCAAAAACTCCATCCGACTTTCGAGCTTGTTGTTGATTTAATTGATCTAAGCCGACTACTCTAATGATAGGTACCCCGTGAATATTGGGCTCTGATGGTTCAGATAAATAATTTGTAATAGTTCCATTATCTATGGTGTTTTCATACACAACGTCTAAGTAAAACTCTTGCGCACTTAAGTTGTAAGCACCTAAAGAGTAAATATTTTTCATCATCAAATCCCAGTTTGGTAATGAAGGAGAAAAGCTTGTATTCTTCAACAACTTAACATACAAGGACTGAGGAGCCGTTGGGCCATTAGAAGAAAATTCTCCTACTTGATAAGTATTGTTTCCAATGGTATATTGAAAGGCTATTGCCAATACTTCATCAGGACCTAAAACTGAATTTAATGATATAAAACCTAGCTGTGGATGAAAAGTATATTCTTGAGGGTTTAACAGACGTGCTCGTTCTAACTTTTCAAAATCTTGTGAACCTTGAAAATTGGCATAACTACTAAAAACAGCGCTTACCTGATTTAAATCTCTCAAATTAGTCCCCTCCGAAACCATTTGCT
>CACHMF010000062.1 GCA_902580855.1 uncultured Bacteroidota bacterium
TGTATCTTCTTTAGTCCTGTTGTTAATATACCCTTGGTTAATTCCTTTAGTTGCTTTAGCGGTCAAAGCTTCATCTAAAGGGCCGATTTTCTTCAAGCAACTGAGGTCGGGCATAGATAATAAAGATTTTTATTGCTATAAATTCCGAACAATGCGTGTTAATAATCTGTCTGATGAATTGCAGGCTAGTAAGGAAGACTCACGAATTACACGAATTGGTTCCTTTTTGCGTAAAACTAATCTTGATGAATTTCCTCAGTTTTTAAATGTATTTATTGGAGATATGTCTATTGTAGGCCCAAGGCCACATATGTTAAAACACACTGATGAGTATTCTAAATTGGTTGACAGTTATATGGTGAGGCAATTAGTTAAGCCAGGTATCACAGGTCCGGCTCAGGTTTATGGGTTCAGAGGAGAGACTAAGACAACTGCTGAAATGGAAGGTCGTGTAGAGTTAGATGTTTGGTATATTGAAAATTGGTCTATTCTGCTAGATCTAAAGATGATTATGCTTACCATTTGGAACATGGTTCGTGGTGAAGAAAAAGCTTATTAGTAACCTCACACCATTTCTTTTCGTTTATTCTATAATAAGTATATTTGTTATAGGGCATGCGTTATCTGTTATTTTATATTTGTTTGTTAGGCACATTTGTTGCACATTCTCAGAGCAATTGTGTTAATATTTTGACTACAGCTTTACAAGATGCAGCGTGTAATTCTCCAACATCCTATACAGGTTCAGCTAGCATAACAGTTCTTAATGGCAGTGGCAATTATACTTATGAATGGCAAGATAGTAATTCTAACCCCTTATTTCCTCCACAAACGTCAGCAACAGCTAATAATTTACCACCTGGTGATTATATTGCTGTGGTAACAGATGTAGATAATAATTGCTTAGAAACAGAGCTGATAAGCATTGGTTATGTTGGTTTGATTGATGCATCTATAAATTTGAGTGATTTTACTTACAATCCTGTTTTTTATAATCAATGGACATTTGATACGGTAAAGATTTATAACTATGGATGCGAAACGCGAGTAAGACCAGAATTCAGGGTTTCTCACCCTTCTGGGAATGTAACAACTAATGATTTTAGTGTAGATTATTACGATGCGTTAACGGGGCAGTGGTTACCTATTGTTACTCAAAATGATAATGGAGAAGTAATAGGATATTATGGGGATCCAACGGGTGTTGTGTTGAATCAGCCTCTAATGTCTCAAGTTGTTAGGGTGAAATTTCATCCTTCTGCGGATATTGGTCTTTACACGGCTGAAAACGATTTGTGGGAAGTTGATTTAAATGGAAATCATATACAGAAATTAGACAGTCTTGAGTTTGTTTCTGTAGAGTTAATGGATGCTTGTCCTTCCTTTACTTCAACTGCAAATATTTTAGATGCAAGTTGTTATGGTTCTAATGATGGTAGTATAGATTTAGAGGTCTCAGGTGGCAGCCCTCCATATTCATATCAATGGTCTCATGGTCCCCAATCTCAAGATGTTAATACTTTACTGGCTGATACTTATACGGTTGTCATTCAAGATGCTGGGATTTGTGTTTTATTTGATACTTTAATTGTTCAACAGTTTCCTAGTGGTGTACCCGATAATAGGTATGCAGATAATATAACAGCAACTTCTGTAGACCTTGTTTTTATGCCTTCCACACAGGTTGATCAGTATAGATTTCGTTACAGACCTTTAAATTCTTCTACTTGGCAAGTGGCAGGCATTGGAGGTTTGAATATGGTACCCGAGTTAGACTCTTTGAAGTCAATAAATAATTTAAATTCAAATACCACTTATGAGTGGCAGATGAAAGCTTGGAGCTTAAATTCTTGTGTAGATGGATGGTCTTCCTCAAAGTATTTCACTACACTATGTGTTGATGTTGAGATTGATACAATTCCTATAACATGTCATGATGGAGTTGATGGTCAAATCAGTATTCAATTATCAGGTGTTGGTTTTTACTCAACAACATGGTCTACCCAACAGTCAGGAAATAATATTTCTGATCTTGCTGCAGGTTTATATGTATTCACTGTGCTAGATACGAGTGGTTGTAGCTATACTGATTCAGTTTTTCTGAATAATCCACCAATAATTTCTACTGATCTGCCATCGTCTATATTTGTATGTGGTGAAGACACTCTTATCGATGTTGGAGTTTTTAACTCAGTATTGTGGAATACAGGAGCTTCAACTTCATCTATAATTGTGGACACTACTTCACTTTACACTGTTCAGATCTCAGATGCAAACAATTGCTCTATAGTGGATAGCATTTTTGTTTATGTAATTAATAGTTATCCTAATCTTTCAAGTGTGACTTTGTGTCAAGGAGATTCCATTACTTTGTATGCTGAAGGAAATGGGGATTACATTAACTACTGGTGGCCAACAAATGCGGTTTCCGATTCAATACAAATTAGTCCTCAGCAGTCTACTAGTTACCAGTTAATAGTTAGTCAGAATAATCATTCGTGTTACCATACCATAGAAGTTGAGGTAGTAGATATGCCAATAGCTACTTTAAGTGCTACAAATGTTAGTTGCTATGGAGGTAATGATGGAGTGTCGCAGGTGACAGTTACAGATGGAACCTTACCTTACAGTTATTTATGGTCTAATGGTTCTACACAAAATATTACAAACGGATTGACTAGCGGATATGTATATTTAGATGTATTAGATTCTAACAATTGTTCTGTATTTGATTCTATTTTTATTCAACAACCGCAAGAAATTAGTTTGTCAGAAACAATATCTACTGCTAGTTGTAATGCTTTTTCCGATGCGTCAATTTCAGTTGCAATTTCAGGGGGAACACCATCTTATAATTATGCTTGGTCTAATGGAGGCTCTACTTTTTTTATTGATTCGCTATCTGCTGGACTGTATTGGTTACAAATAATAGACGCTAACAATTGTGTTTTTCAA
>CACHMF010000063.1 GCA_902580855.1 uncultured Bacteroidota bacterium
TCTAGAGTAAAAGGATTACAATTCAGAATATTACCAACAGAAACATTGGCTTGAGCATCATAAACATGTATCAAACTATCGTACGTAAGTGTATCAATACAACCTAAAGGATTCCCAACTATGTGTTGTACAGAGTAATAACCAGGATATTCATATGTGTTTTGGTAATTATTATGAGACCAATTCCCATCACCAAAAATAATTTTATCAGCTACATTGTAAGGGCTGTTAGGGTTTTCATCGCTGTATGGCGAAATATCATGGAATAATACGGTTAACGGAGGACAGCCTTCAGATGAAAAAGAAGGGTTTATTATTAAATTTGGATATGGTGGTTCAACAGCTATTTCATGGCTAATTTCACCAACACAGTTAGCAGCAAAATTAAACACTTTTAAAGTCACCTCATACACACCATAAGTGGAGTAATAATGATTTGGATGGTTGATGTGTGATATAGTGCCATCACCAAAATCCCACACACAACTATCATAATCTATAGACTCATTATGAAATTGTATAGATGTATAGTCTTCACAGTTTTGAACTGGGTAAAACAATGCAATAGGAGATGCTACATACACGAAACTATCTAAAAATAGTGTATCCAAACAACCACTTACTTCTGTTATTAAACTGATGGAATGATATCCTGTATCTTGGAAAACATGAGTAGGATTTTGAAGTGTAGAATTAAAGTATGGAGCTGATCCAAAATCCCAATACCATGAAGTAATAGGATCAGAAGAATAAGATAAATCAAAAAATGACAAACTATCATTACCACAAATAGTGTTAGCCGATGAGGAAAACATAGTATTGGCGGGGTTTGTTACTTTGATGAAATCTGATTCGAAAGAGGTAAACATACAACCTAATTGATTTTTAACATCTAAACTTACATCAAACATACCTTCAATGTTATATGTGTTTATTGGCTGCTCATTGTACGACTGAAGGCTATTACCAAAATCCCATTGATATTCCGTAATACTTGAAATACTGTTGACCTGAGGCATGAATTTAACATCTAGGGGATTGCATCCCGATTGAATATCCGATGTAAAATTTAACTGCACAGGATCTACTTTAATATAATTGTTTTTTAATAGGCTATTTTTACAACCATTATCATCCTCCACTTCTAGAAAGACATTGTAAAATCCACTAGAGTCAATTATAAATTGTTCACTTGGTGTGTTTCCTATAAAACTATCTTCTACTTTCCATGTCCAAGAAATGGCATTTAAAGTCGAATCCTTTAATTCCAACATAAATGGTGTAAGACAAGCGACACTATCAACAGCTCTAAAATGAATGGTGGGTTTTGGTAATACTTCAATATATTGTTGCTTAGTAAGTTGCTGACTACAGTTTCCCTGATTAGATACTTTAAGCGTTACATCATAAACTCCACTATTAATATATAAATGAGAAGGATTTGCTAATGTGGATGTATTACCATCTCCAAATTCCCAAAACCAATCTGTTACATAAGTAGAAGCTAATTCTTCAAAAGTCGCAATATAATTACCTTCACAACCAACATTTTCATCTACTGTAAAATCAACACCTAAAACTCCTTCTATAGTTATAAAATCAAATTTAGTTATAGATTCTGAACACACTGAAGATGATGCTGTTAATTTAACACTATACATTCCTTGATTTGTATACAAATGTGTTGGGTTTTGTACAGTACTATTTTGTCCATCCCCAAAATCCCATTCATAACTCAAGGATTGTGATGATTGTGTATTGTTTATAAAATCAATTTGTTGATTGTTTAAACATGTAAATTCAGGTGTAGCGGTAAAATCTAGTTGTGGTTTTTCTTCTGTTATGATATAACCCCATTTTGTAGCTATATTACTACAATTATTACTATCGGTAACCAATAGAGATATATCATATTCTGAAGATGAATTAAATAAATAAGAAGGATGTTGAATAGTATCATTCCCTCCATCTCCAAAATCCCAAAACCACGAAACGATTGGAGAGGAGGGTAATGACAAGTCTTCAAAAGATACCTCTAGTGGAAGGCAGCCCGAAGTGAAATCTGCAGTAAAATTAACCTGAGGTAGATCATATACCTCAATTACATCAGTTATCTGTAATATATCCATTGAAACACTGTCAGATACTTTAAGAGTTACGTCATATACACCAGGATAAAACACCATAACTGGGTGTTGATCCGTAGATGTTAAACCATTTCCGAAGTCCCACCACCAACTGGTTGGATTTCCTGAGGAGATATCTTGAAACTCTACTGCAAGACTACCACAACCATTGGTAGATCCAAGAATTGAATAGTTAGCCGAAATTTGTCCCATAGCACTTGTTGCGGACACTACCAATAACAGTGGTAGAAACTTCGTAAAACGGTTTATTAATTTCTTCATTTATTGTGGTTTTGAAAAGACAGCAAACACAACCTTACAATTATTATTTACGCATAATATTTTATTTAGTTTCAAAAAAATATTTATGCTTAGAAATGAGTAATTTTGCGATATGCAAAAACAAGCAAGAGTAGCTTTTTACACCCAAGGATGTAAGCTGAATTTCTCAGAAACATCAACTATCTCCAGGCAATTTCAAAACGAAGGTTACCAAAAGGTTGATTTTAATGATAAGGCGGACATATATGTAATCAACACCTGTTCTGTTACCGAAAATGCCGATAGAGAATGTAAACGAATTGTTAGATCTGCTTTAAAAAAAGCCCCTGAAGCTTTTGTAGTTGTGATTGGTTGTTATGCTCAACTACAACCTGAACAAATTGCAGAAATAGATGGAGTAGATTTGGTTTTAGGAGCTACTGAAAAGTTTAAGTTGACTGATTACATCAACGACCTAACCAAAAAACACGAAACAGAAATTCATTCATGTGAAGTGGATGACG
>CACHMF010000064.1 GCA_902580855.1 uncultured Bacteroidota bacterium
ATGTAAAGAAAATAATGTTTCATCGAAGAAGAATTTATTCGTAAAAGTATGAATAAAAGCATAATAATTATGTTGTTTTTTATGCTGTTATTTAGAATGATTATAAATTAAGTTTTTAGATAATAGTTATTTATTTTATCATCTTAAGTTGTGAGTCAAATTTTTAATTTTGCAATCGAAAAAATCAATCTTTTTGAGATGTCCAAAGATATCAGGTTAAAGAAAGGTCTTAACATCCAACTTCATGGAGAGGCCGACAAGGTTTACGCTAATATAACTCAATCTGAAAATTTTGTTGTTAGACCCACTGATTTTCATGGTGTGACACCTAAGTTAATTGTTAAAGAAGGCGATTCTGTTAATGCTGGTTCGGTGCTCTTCTTTGATAAATACAACGAACGAGTGAAGTTTACGTCTCCAGTTAGTGGAGAGGTTGTGGCCATTAACAGAGGTGCGAAGCGTAGAATTTTGGAAGTAGTGCTAAAAGCAGATGCAGAACTAAAATACGAATCCTTTGATAAAGGCTCAGCTGCAGATTTAAACAGAGAACAAATTATTGAAACGCTCTTAATTAGTGGTACGTGGCCGTTCATCCGTCAAAAGCCGTTTGATGTAATTGCCAATCCTGATGATAAGCCTAAAGCAATTTTCATTTCTACTTTTAATACCGCTCCTTTAGCGGCAGACAATGATTTTGTACTGCATGGAATGACAGAAGAGTTTCAAACTGGCTTAGATTATGTAACAAAATTGACGGATGGAACTGTGCATTTAAATATTGATGGTAATACTAATCCATCAAAAGTTTTTACTGATGCCAAAGGTGTTCAAATCAATAAAGTTTCTGGTCAGCATCCTGCAGGAAATGTGGGAATTCAGATTCATCATGTCGATCCAATTAATAAGGGAGATATAGTATGGTATTTATATCCGCAAGATGTTATTGCTATTGCACGTTTGTTTTCCGAAGGTAAATATGATGCTTCCAGAATTGTCGCTCTAACTGGCTCTCAAGTAACAAAACCAAGATACTACAGAACAATTGCTGGAGCTTCCATTTCTAATATGTTAAAAGACAATCTAAAAAAAGGTGATAGTCGTTTTATAAGTGGAGACGTTTTGACAGGAAAACAAATTAATGCAAATGGTGCTTTAGGTTTTTACGATACACAAGTAACTGTTATTCCAGAAGGAAACTACCAAGAATTTTTAGGTTGGCTTGCGCCAGGTTTAGATAAATTTTCAATATCCAAAACCTTTTTTTCATGGCTAAGTCCTTCTAAAAAATATAGTCTTGATACAAATTATCATGGTGAAGAAAGAGCTTATGTGATTACGGGTAATTACGAAAAGGTTTTGCCAATGGATGTTTTTCCGATGCAACTAATCAAGGCTTGTATGATTGAAGATATTGAATTGATGGAAAACCTGGGAATTTATGAAGTTTCACCTGAAGATTTTGCATTATGTGAGTTCATCTGTACTTCAAAAATTGAGGTGCAACAAATTATCCGTGAAGGATTAGATTTAATTAAAAAAGAATGTAGCTAATTAATAGTAAGTATGAAGTTATTTAAGAATCTATTAGAATCGGTAAAGCCACACTTTGAAAAAGGAGGAAAGCTAGAAAAAATGTTTCCAGCATACGACGCTTTTGAAACCTTTCTTTTCGTTCCTAATCATACAACAAACAAAGGTTCTCATGTAAGAGATGCTATCGATTTAAAAAGAACAATGTTCATGGTTATTATTGCACTAATACCTTGCTTAGTGTTTGGTATGTGGAATGTTGGTCACCAATATTATCTTGCTACTGGTCAGGAAGGTTTTTTTCTAGATAAATTTATGCTAGGTTTTTGGAAGTTTCTTCCTCTCATAATTGTTTCATATGTTGTAGGGTTAACTGTTGAATTCGCTTTTGCTGTTTATAGAGGACATCAGGTTAATGAAGGTTATCTTGTGACAGGCCTTCTTATTCCCTTAACAATGCCTATTGATGTACCTCTTTGGATGTTAGCTATTTCAGTTGCTTTTGCAGTTGTTATTGGAAAGGAGGTTTTTGGTGGAACTGGTATGAATATTCTAAATCCAGCCTTAACTGCAAGAGCCTTTTTATTTTTCGCGTATCCATCATGGATGTCGGGAGATAAAGTTTGGGTTCACGGTGCTGGTGTAGATGGATATTCAGGAGCTACGATACTTGGCGATCTAGCATCTTCTACAACACACACTGGGTTAAGTTGGAGTCCTCTCGAAATGATTATTGGCACCATACCTGGTTCTGTAGGAGAGACATCTCTAATAGCGATTTTAATTGGAGCTGCTTTTCTTATGATAACAGGTATCGGAAGTACTCGTATAATACTTTCTACTTTTATTGGTGGTTTCTTAATGGCAAGTATGTTTAATTGGTTAGCTCCGATGTTTATAGAAACAAAATTGTTTTCATTAATGGATACTCCAGCATTACTTCATTTAACGATTGGTAGTTTTGCTTTTGGTGCTGTATTTATGGCAACTGATCCTGTTACCGCTGCTCAAACAAATAGAGGAAAAATAATATATGGACTATTGATAGGTGTTTTTGCAATTGTTATTCGTGTGTTTAATCCGGCTTATCCTGAAGGGATGATGCTTGCAGTTTTGCTAATGAATGTATTTGCCCCTCTAGTTGACCATTATGTTATAGAAGCCAATGTACAAAGAAGATTAAAACGTTTAAAAGTTTAGTTATATGAACGTCAATA
>CACHMF010000065.1 GCA_902580855.1 uncultured Bacteroidota bacterium
AATATCTCTACCCCTGCTACTTTCTCTTTCAAAGTATTGGCAATAGCAATTGCTGGGAAAATATGACCCCCCGTTCCACCACCACTTATAATTACCTTAAATGGCTGCATACTTCACTTTTGATATGTTTAGATCTCTGCTCACACTCAATATAATTCCAATAGTAATGCAAGTAAAAATGATAGAGGTTCCTCCCATACTTACCAAGGGAAGTGTTTGACCGGTAACTGGAAACAAATCCACAGCCACAGCCATATTAACCAATGCTTGTATCACTAAACTTAAACTTAAACCCATTGCCAAATAAGCTCCATATGGATCATTTGCTAGACTAAAAATGCGCCTTCCTCTAAAGAAAAAGACCATATATAAAATCAAAATAAAGGTTCCCCCAATTAAACCATACTCCTCTATAATAATAGCATAGATATAGTCGGAATACGGGTGTGGTAAAGTGTTTCTCTGGATACTTTTACCAGGACCTCTTCCTTTTACCCCACCATTAACAACCGCTATTTTCGCTTGCGCTACTTGATAAAATGCATCGCTGTTTTCACTTTTATCAGCGGAAAAATTTTCTACCCTATTTACCCATGTCTGCGCTCTTGGAAAAGCTTGTTGAATAGCTGGAACATAAAGCGCTAAAACAATCACTAAAGCTGCAGCTCCCACCATTCCGCCAACATACGCAATAAGATGCCTGAAATACACACCTCCTAAGAACAACAAGCACAAGCCTGTTAACATAACAAGAGCAGCAGTAGAAAAATTAGCTGGAAAAATGAGTACGCAAACCGCTGTCAGTGGGGCAAATAATTTCCACGCCACCTCCTTCCAATCGTGCAAGTAATCTTTACATTTTACCAACTGACGTGCTAAAAACATCATGAGAGCTAACTTGGCAACATCAGAGGTTTGTAAGGAGTGACCTCCTATGCTAATCCATCGGCTGGCGTTATTCAGATTTACCCCTGCTACTAGAGTGTACATCAACAAACCCAAAGATGTAAAAAATGCTAATTGTCCCAATCGAGCATAATAACGATGGGGTATAATATGCGTAACATACATGGCAAAAAAACCAACCACTAAAAACATTCCGTGTTTAAGAAAATAATGCCATGTATTTCCCTCCGCATTTTTATACGCTAAAGCACCTGTTGCGCTATACACCACCAAAATGGAGACCAACATCAGTAAGAAGACAACAGCCCAAATAGTCTTGTCTCCTTCTAAATTGATATATGGCTTGCGCTCTTTCATTATAAGTTTCTTACTGCCTTTTTAAATTCATAACCTCTGTGCTCGTAATTATCGAATAAATCGAAGCTAGCACATGCTGGCGATAACAAAACTGCATACCCTTTGCTTCCAAAATGGTAAGACATTTTCACTGCTTCTTCCATACTTTTAGCATCTACCAGATTTTCTACTTTTCCTTTAAAAGCTTCGTGTATACGTTGCACATCTTCTCCCAGGCAAATAATAGTGTTAACTTTTTCGGATACTAAATCGAAAAGTGTGCTGTAGTCATTTCCTTTGTCTACACCTCCTACAATCCAAACAGTTGGTTTTGTCATGCTTTCAAGAGCATACCAAGTTGAATTAACATTGGTTGCTTTTGAGTCGTTGATATACTCAATTCCGTGTACCTTGATGACTCGCTCCAAGCGGTGTTCTACATTTTTAAAATCGATTAGACTCTCACGGATTACATCTTTACGCAAATCGAAAATACGACCAGCTATTGCTGATGCCATCGAGTTATAGATGTTGTGTTTGCCTTGTAAGGCTAGTTGTTGAATGTTCATAATTAGTGGTTCTGTATCTGTTTTTATTATTAGTTCGTCTTCTTTTAAATAAGCTCCTTTTACCTGTTTGCTATTGATAGAGAATGGCAACAAGTGTGCCTGTACTTCTGAAATGTGTTTCTGAATGTTTTGGTCATCTGCACAATAGATGAAATGATGACTTTCATCCTGATTCATAGCAATTCGAAACTTAGACTGAATGTAGTTTTCCATTTCATTGTTGTATCGATCCAAATGGTCTGGAGTAATGTTAAGCAAGACTGCTACATCTGGCTTAAACTCCATAATACCGTCCAACTGAAAACTACTCAACTCTAGCACATATAAATCGTGCTTTTCGGTTGCCACTTGCATCGCAAAACTTTCACCCACATTACCCGCCACACCTACATTAAAGCCTGCTTTTTTAAGCATATGACCAATCAGTAAGGTCGTAGTTGTTTTACCGTTGCTTCCAGTAATACCAACAATTTTTGCCTCCGTATAACGAGCAGCGAATTCGATTTCTGAAATGACCGGAATTCCTTTTTCTTTCAGCTCTAAAATGAGCGGTATGGTATCCGGGATTCCAGGACTTTTTACTACTTCATCAGCAGTAAACAAACGATCATCTGTATGTTGTTTCTCCTCAAAATCAATCTCAAACTGTGTAAGAACCTTTTGGTATTTCTCTTTGATTTTACCTTTATCAGAAAGAAACACCTCATATCCTTTTTGCTGTGCTAAAACCGCTGCCCCACAGCCGCTCTCTCCTCCTCCAAGCACAACTAGTTTTTTCATCTAT
>CACHMF010000066.1 GCA_902580855.1 uncultured Bacteroidota bacterium
AATCGTCAATGCTTTGTGGCCAACTATTGGCAATGGCTTGTCGATAATCTTCTTGGTAGCTCATTTCAAAAGCCGGAAGATGTCTTCGAATTTCTGCAGCTATTTCTTCTGGGTTAAAACTCACGCCTCCTACATTGTAAGAAGAACGAATTTTTACTTGTTCTGCAGGAGCTTCCATCAGTTCTATAGTAGCGCGTATAGCGTCTGGCATATACATCATGGGAAGAGTAGTATTAGCGTTTAAAAAACTCTCATACTTTCCATGTTTCAGCGCCTCATGGAAAATGTGCACTGCGTAATCAGTTGTTCCTCCTCCGGGAGCGGCCTTCCAGCCAATCACTCCAGGATAACGAATGCTACGCACATCAATACCAAATTTTTTGAAATAGTATTCGCACCAACGCTCACCAGCTTGTTTGCTAATACCGTACACTGTGCTAGGGTCCATAATCGTGTATTGTGGAGTCATAATCTGCGGGGTATTAGGACCAAATACGGCGATAGAGCTTGGCCAGTATATTTTTTTAATCACCTTTTCTCGACCTAAATCGAGTACATTTGATAATGAACGCATGTTTAAACTCCAGCCCAATTCAATGTTCTTTTCTGCAGTGGCAGAAAGCAGAGCAGCTAAAAGATACACTTGGGTGACATTGTGTTTTTTCACGATTTCGTGAAGACGCGCCTCATTCATGATGTCTAGCTCTTCAAATGGTCCGCTTTGCATCACTTCTTTAGAAGAAGGGCGAATATCAGATGCTACTACATGATTGTTTCCATACATCTCGCGCAGTTTCATTACCAACTCGGTGCCAATTTGTCCCGAAGACCCTATCACTAAAATCGTATCCTTCATCTTCCAATAATATCGAACAAATATAACATTTCAGCAGGATTAAAGGGTAGCAATTTTCTTCAAGAAAACACATTCATTTTTGTAACTTTGCAATCCCAAATTTATCTTTCGATGGATCCAAATGCAAGTAAGAAACATTTGCTGAATAAGTTGAGCAAGAAAGAAGCTTTGAAACGATTGCATGCTGAAGATTTTAAGCGTGTTACGGTTTCCTTTTATCGTTATGTGATGATAGAAGATCCTTCTGCTTTACGTGATGTGCTTTTTCAAGAGTGGAAAAAATTGCAGGTTTTTGGTAGAATTTATGTGGCACAGGAGGGAATCAATGCGCAGTTGAGTGTTCCAGAGCACATGTGGGAAAAGTTTGTTGCGAAGGTTCATAACCGAAAAGAGTTTGAAAATATTCCTTTCAAAATAGCCGTAGAAGATGATGGAAAATCATTTTTCAAGCTCACTATAAAAGTACGAGAGCAGATTGTAGCAGATGGGCTTCCGATTGATGAATACGATGTAACCAATGTAGGAAAACACCTCTCAGCGGAAGAATGGAATAAAGCAATGGAGGAAGGTGCTGTTATTGTGGATATGCGTAACCATTACGAAAGTGAAATTGGTCATTTTGAGGGAGCTATTTGTCCGCAGTCTGAAACTTTTAAGGAGGAATTGCCAGAGGTAAAAGAGATGTTAGAAGGCAAAGAAGGAGAAAAAGTATTGCTGTACTGTACCGGAGGAATCCGTTGCGAAAAAACCTCAGCTTTTTTAAAGCATCACGGCTTTAAAGATGTGAATCAATTGCATGGAGGCATTATCGACTACGCTAGGCAATTAGAGGATAATAAAGAGTTGGCGAATAAGTTCAAAGGAAAAAACTTTGTGTTTGACGAGCGATTGGCAGAACGCATTTCTACTGAAGTTATCAGTGCTTGCCATCAATGTGGAGCATCATCCGATACACATGTAAATTGTAAAAATGTAAATTGCAACTTACTATTTATTCAGTGTAAAGCATGTCAAGAAGCACATCAAAGATGCTGCACGCCTGAGTGCTTAGAGGTGGCAAAACTTCCAGAAGAAGAACAAAAAAAGTTGCGTCAAGGAATAGAAAATAAAAAGCGTTTTCACAGTCACCAAAAGGTAGATTTGCGCAATGCTTTTAAAGATGCAGACAATTCGTAGATTTGTAAAAAACTAAACTATGCCATTTTATCATAAGTTAGGAAACATACCGCACAAACGCCATACGGTTTTTAAGAAACCAGATGGAGGTTATTACTATGAGGAGTTATTCGGAACAATCGGTTTTGATGGAATGTCCTCTTTGTTATACCATTGTCACCGACCAACACAGGTAAAAGAAGTGTTGGAGTCGATTGATGTAACGCCAGAAATAGCGGTAGAAAAAAACATGAAAGCCTATGCGTTAAATGGGTTTCAAGTACCGTCCAAAGATGACTTTTTAGAAAGTAGGGTAACGGTGCTTATGAATAACGATTGCCACATTGTATTGGCAGCGCCAAAAAAATCGCTTACCGAGTATTATTATAAAAATGCCGATTGTGATGAATTGATTT
>CACHMF010000067.1 GCA_902580855.1 uncultured Bacteroidota bacterium
CAAAATCGTTTTTTCGATGTCCCCATATTTTTTGTCTAGCCTTTTTAGCAGCTTCCATCAAATCAATTTTAGGTTTTGGATAATCAATCTTTAAATTTAAAAATTGTTGATCGAGGTCCGTCATTTTCCATGGCTCATGAATAAAGGCGTTGGGTACATCTTTTAGCTCCTTTACCCATTTTCGAATAAATTTACCTTCTGGATCATGATCTTTTGATTGTTTTATAGGATTGTAAATCCTAACCGTATTGATACCTGTTGTACCTGCTTGCATTTGAAATTGAGGGTAATGAATACCCGGTTCGTAGTCCAAAAACATTTGCGCTAAGTGATATACACCTTTTTTCCAGTTACAATCAAAATGATGGCAAAGCACAGAAACTAACATAGCGCGCATTCGAAAATTAATCCATCCAGTTTGTTTCAAACATCGCATAGAAGCATCTACCAGTGGAAAGCCGGTTTGTCCTTTTTTCCAAGCTTCTAAAAGTTCATTTCGATTTTCATATGAAATTTGCTCATAGCCTCTATTGATACACCTCGTTTCGTAGTCGCATTCCATCTCAAACTTTTGAATAAAATGACAATGCCATTTTAATCGACTTAATATCGCATTATAACTTCGCTTATTTTTTAAATAATTTGGATGAAATTTTATGTGTTGAAATGCTTGTTTAATACTGATGTTCCCCCAAGAAAGGTAAGGGGAAATTCGACCACAGGATTTTCTACTTTCTAATGGTTTAGAGATGAAATAGGCATAATCCTTACCCCGAACGTTAGTAAACGATTTCAAATATGCATGCGCATATTGTTCTCCAGCTTTTTGATATAATTCGGGATAGTTTTCTAACCTTTTAATATGTTGACTATCAATTGTAAAGGGATTAGTTAACAATTTATCTTTAAAATAGCTGTATGTATTTTGTATGATGGGTTGATTTGCTTGCTTATACCAACTTGTATCCCATTTTGCTCGATTGTTTAGCCCCCTTATGATACCATCTTTTTGAAATTGCAGCCATTTAATATTATTTTTTTTACAATATTCAGATACATATTTGTCAATATCCCAGCTTAATCGTATTCCCGATTCTTGATATGAGAAGATATTCTTTATTTCGTATGTTTTTGATAAATAATGAAAGACATCTAAGGTGGGCGCACACATAATATGTACCCTTCTGTTGTAAATTTTCCATTGCTGATTTATATCTTTAATTGAATGATAAACAAACTGTTGATGTCTAAGTGAACTATCAGAATGACTAATCTTTTTAGGGTCAAATATATATACACATACATATTCTAACTCATGCTTTTCAGCGTGAAAAAGCGGTAGATGATCCAGCGTTCTGAGATCTCTTTTGAACCAAACAATATTGATCTCTTGCCTTACCAAATAATCTCTTTTTTGCATTTTTTCCAAAAGGAAAAAAAAGATTTATGATAGCCTGTAACACTAGAAAGATATTCTCTATTATATTCTACACCATGATAATTTGTGTTAAGAGGGTGCTCTTTGTAGGCAATTTCTCCCGCTCCAACTTTCTGTTTTAAATCTTTAAACTCTCCAACAAAAAGCTTGCAGTTGGGTATGTTTTTTGATAATGCTAATGCAAATCTTAAACAATCTTGGGAAACAGGATATTTTTCGAAAATAGATGGCTCAAGTAAAAATACTCGTTGAACACTCTTATCTACTTGCCATTTAGGATCTAAATTATAGTAGTTATAAACTAACGTATTTATGTTAGGCTGAATTTTATCAGATTTATAAAAATATATTGATGACTTGTTTTCAAAATATGTTCCTTCCTTCAATTGTAATGGTATTGATATATTACTTAGTTCATCATAGCTAACATCTAGAAAAGTATTCTTTTGTTGGCTATCAAAGAATTTATTAATATTTTCTTGATTTGCTAAATATTTTTTCGATGAATTAGTTCCAGCTACCCATTGCCAACTTAGCATATTGCTTGCTAAATCGCCATCGAGAAGATAAAAATACATCCATTTTGAAGGATGTTTCCAGTGACATTTTGCTATGTTGCAACAAAGTGATGCCAAGTACATGCGCATGTGATTATGTATATAACCTGTTTGGTATAATTCGTTTATTGCTTCATCTATTGCGTAAATTGTAGTATTTGCTTCAACTACTGCCTTAGGCAAGCTGTAGCTTTCAACGTCCTTTTGCGGACTTTTAAGATCTGAAAAAATAAAATTCTGTTTATTTTTCCACACAAGTTGCCAGTAATCTCTCCAAGCTAATTCTTGAATATATTTTTCAGCTTTATCCCATGAAATTCCAGTTGATTTTATATGATTGTAAATTATTTTAGTGGAAAGA
>CACHMF010000068.1 GCA_902580855.1 uncultured Bacteroidota bacterium
ATACAGCGCTTTTCCAAGACTCTTCTGTGACACATCCTCAGAATTATAATTCATTCTCATATCGTTTCAATTACCGAACAGGTTTAGATAAGTTCATCAAACACGGTAGACTTTCAGCTAACTCAAGATTTTTAGCCGGTTTGCATGTGAATAAAGTTGGTTTAGAAAAATCAGATTATAAAAAGAAAAACCGATTTTATACAGCATTCAAAAGCATGTACAGACCAAACGAAAGTGACCTCAACTACTTACTTTACAGCGGATGGGAAAGTAATAAATTTAATAACACTGCTACATTTGGATGGGATCATTCGTATGATTACAAAAAGGGAAAAGGAAATATAAATATAGAAATTGTTAGCTCTACCATTGGTTCAGATTACAACTATGCTAAAGCAACATTAACTTCTGTCAATAAAAGCAGAATCGGTAATCTACAACTTAACACACGATTTTTTGCACAATATGGAAGTGGTAATAATTGGGCTAGTGAATCGCAATTATATTTGGCAGGCGCTAACCCTGAGGCTTTAATGGATAATAAATTAACAAGAGCGCAAGGCTTTATACCTAATGACTGGATAGGGTACGGCGAGTCAAGCAACAAATTTCATATGGGAGGTGGCTTAAACCTAAGAGGCTATGCAGGCTATCTAGCTCCTGAAGTAGATTTTGAAGGTAATTATACCGAAACTTATGCTGGAACAAGCGGAGCCTCTATTAGTGCCGAGTTAGAATTTCATAAAATAATGCCGGTATTGAAAAGACAAAGGAAATTGAAAACCTACTTCTTTGCAGATGCAGGCTTAATCAATACCACACAGGTAACATATCAAAACTGGAAAGATGCCTTTACAAATGTTCGTTCAGATGCAGGTGTTGGATTTGCACTAACCCTAGATCGATGGGGTGCACTTGAAACAGTTCGTCCGGTCACATTAAGAGTAGATTTTCCGATGTTCCTAAATAAATACCCAAATGTGGATGAGAGCCATATACAGGTAAATCGTTTTATAGTAGGAATTGGCAGAGCTTTTTAACAGTATGCAAACCGGAATCATTGTTCAAGCAAGAACTGGGTCAACACGCCTCCCAAATAAGGTGGTCTTGCCTTTCTACAAAGAACGATGTATTTTGGACATAGTACTTCAAAAGCTCAAAACATTAAAATACCCAATAGTTATTGCAACTAGCAATAATCCAAATGACATTGAAATTGTCAAGGCAGCTAATAGAAATAATGTTCAAATTTTTAGGGCTAGCGAGGAGAATGTTCTCGAAAGGTATATAGATTGTGCTCAAGAAAATAACTTTTCTAATATTATTAGAGTATGTGCTGACAATCCGTTTATTGATACTTGCTTAATCGAAGAGATAGTGGATGAAAGTGCCGATTACTCAGCTCACTTTTTTCAAGACAAACCAAGTATACAAACTCATTGGGGGGTGTTTGCCGAATTTGTAAGTCTTGATGCTTTAGAAAAGATTCACTCACTTACAAAAGAAAAGACCTTTTTAGAACATGTCACCAATTACATATACCTAAACCCTGAGCTCTTCAATATAAACAAAATGAATCCTCCGGTCTTATGTCATGTAGATGATATTAGATTAACTGTGGATACTGTTGAAGATTTCAAACTAGCACAAACTCTTTACAAACTTTGTGTTGAAAAAAACAGTAAATTTAACTTAAGTACAATTCTTGAAAACATCACTCAAGAAATGAAGATACAAATGGCACAATCAATCTCTTTTAATCAAAAATAATGACTTACATAATTGGAGAAATAGGACAAAATCATAATGGATCTGTGAAGATTGCGAAGCAGATTATTGACAGTGCCACATCTTCTGTTAGTGAACAATTATTTAATATTGATTTACCTATTATAGATGCTATTAAACTAACCAAAAGAGATTTAAATTACGAATTGAGCGATTCTCAAATGTCCACCCCATATAAGAGTAAAAACTCATTTGGAGATACTTATGGAGAACATAGAGCCTTCCTAGAACTTTCAGACGAAGAACATCATGAACTCTATAATTACGCTAAAAAAAAGGGAGTGGATTTTGTTGAAACACTATGCGCTCCTTCTTGCCTTTCAATACTCCATCTTTTTGTGCCAGATAAATTAAAAGTTGCTAGTAGAGACCTTACAAACATTCCTTTGTTAGAAGCAATGGCGGAAACCAAAATACCAATGATTATATCTACAGGAATGGCAGGAGAAAAGGAGTTAGATCAAGCAGTAGAAACGATCACGAAATACCATCAAGAACTGAGCATATTACACTGTGTTT
>CACHMF010000069.1 GCA_902580855.1 uncultured Bacteroidota bacterium
ATGGTAACATCGACATTTCCTTCAGCATTTGGACAAGGTGCGTTTTCAGTAACTAATGTAAGTGTAACACCTTGGTTATCTTCATCAGAAGGACCGTAAAAATATTGAGGTTTTAAGACATTTGGATCAGAAAACGTGCCGTCTCCACTAGTTATCCAATAAAAGTTTGTGTAATTGGAAATATTGCTGTTAGTGATTTCTATATCTTCTCCTGGACAAATAACAATACTGTCACCACCAAAAGAGGTAGGAGGAGCTGTAAAGTATACATCTACTTCATCCACATCTACACAAAAATAATTTGTTTCTGTCCATGTAAAGGTGTGTATAGTGTTGTAGTCAGAAATTGTTACACTTGAATTTGAAGATGTAGCATCAGAAAAGTTAGAAACGCTAGCAGTAGTCCAAAGACCATTACCCACAGAAGGTATAGCACTTAATTGGTGTGTTCCACCACAAATTACTTCGTCTATATTAGCATTTGCATTTGGCGAAGGAACAACATTTACAGTTACATCATCTATAGTAGTGCACATTGCTGTAAATGAAATATCATCTATTCCAAAATCGTTTAAATTGTTGGCAGTATTTAAGTTGCTAATACAAATATTAGCTACTGTATCATTTCCAGAATTCCATGTGGAATTAAAGTTATCCCATACATTTTCTAAGTAAGGGGATTGAATAGTTCCTAAAGAAACTCCATTGATGGTAATATCTAAATCGGCTAAATCAGGGTTAAAACTAAACGATAGGTTACAAACCCATAGGCTTAAGTTGTATTCAGTATTTTGGGATACATCCACTGTAGTACAGTATATATTTTGATTAGGAAGTGTATCACCGTTACAGATTAAGAATTGACCAACTCCGGATGTGTGGTCACTTCCAGAAAAGTTGGGGTGAGCCATAGATGCGTCAAATCCGACACAATTTTGTCCAAAAGAAAGCCAGCCAGTATCATTATATCCATAATCTGAAGTAAATCCTACATTTCCCATTTCAAAATTACCATTGTATATAGCATTGCTACTTTGGTTCGTAACAGTTACTGTATATGTAGTTGTGTCATTTGGATTAGCTGTAGGTGATGATCCTGAAGCCCCATTTAGACCAGTTACAGGAGACCAGTTGTATACATCTCCACCTTGAGCATTTAAAACAATATTATCTCCTGAACATATAGATACATCATTGCCTGCATAAGCAGATGAGGGTTCACCAAAAGCAACTGTAATATAGTCAGAATCTATACATCCATAGTTGTCTTCAGTCCAAACTAATGTTGTAGTTAAATGATTAGGGTTTGTAACATTTGTTTGTGCGCTTGTGTTGTTAGGATAGAAAGAAGATCCTGGAGTAGCGGTACTCCAACTACCAATTCCTACTGATGGAATAGCTGAAATCGCATGACTGTTTCCACAAATTGCTGCATTATTTCCTGCATTTGCTACTGGTTGTTCATAGAAATTAACCACCATGGAATCTAAACTTGTACAGCCATAATTGTTATCATCAAACCAGTAGAATGTGTATGTTCCGTAGTTTGGAGCTGTAACTGTACTCCCAGCATCATTCGCATAGTCAATTACCACATTGGGGTCGCTACATGTCCAAGTTCCTATTCCAATAGCTGTATTTGCGTTCAAAGTTGCGTTTAAATTACATGAGTTCACATCTGGACCAGCGGAGGTTTGTGGTGTTTGAATAATTGTTAAATCTAGCGTAGCTGTACTATCACATCCAATTGAGTTTGTTGTGAAGTAATTGTATTGTCCAGTTGCCGTGTAGTTTGATCCATTCCAAGAATAATTATCACAGGCAGTATCCAATACTGTTGAAGTCGTGCTATTTAGGATTGTTAAATCTAGAGTAATGATAGAATCACAGCCTTGGGTATTGATAAGCGTATCTGTATCTGTATTGTTTGAATTTGTATATGTAATTCCATTAATCCAAGTGAAAGTGTCGCAATGGGTTTGAAAATCGGTTCCGTAAGTTACTCCAAAGGTGTATTCTATTTCTACAAATCCATTACCATTATTCATACCTTGATTACATGTTACATTTGGGCCTGTAGGGAAACTTGAACCGCCGCCGCCACCGCCGCCGCCTAGCGACCCGAACGACCAACAGTCACTTCCACCACCGCCTCCACCATAATAACCTCCGCCTCCGCCTCCGCCAGGACCAAGATTATAACAAATGTCTATTGCTCCGTTTCCTCCAACAGCTATTGCACCTGCATTACCTGTAGCACCACCACCCCAT